>JBGTIP010000058.1:0-21300 GCA_041745615.1 Pyrinomonadaceae bacterium
AGCTCAATTATCCACTGCAAAGAAAGATGCTGATGCACTATATTCAAACTGAGACACGCACAGAGCACGGGATCGAGCTCTCAGCCAACGGCCATGCGATCCTCCACGACCTGAGACAGGTCCCCGAACTCCGCGGCCGCAAGTTCCGCGGAGTCAAGGTTGAGACAAACAAACTAACTCGCGCCCTCCCCTGGATCGCCCTCGCCGAAGAAGGCCGCGTCCGACTAGTCGCCGGCCGCTGGAACCAGGACTTCATAGAAGAAGCCTGCTCCTTCCCCCACGGCCTCCACGACGACCAAATAGACGCCGTATCCATAGCCGTCCGCATGCACGGCGAGAGAAAGGGTAAGAGATTCTGGAGGTTATGAGAACAGTTGTCGGTTGTCAGTTGTCAGTTGTCAGTTGTCAGTTGTCAGTGGTCAGTGGTCGGTGGTCAGTGGTCAGTGGTCAGAACCGGGAGCGATAGCGACTGGGTTCTTTCGTCTTGCGGAGGAAAAAGAAGTTTTCCCGCAGAGCCGCAAAGACCGCAGAGAAGAACTAAGCGGATGATGGATCCTGACTATGTCAGAACCGGGAGCGATAGCGACTGGGTTTATGAGAACAGTTGTCAGTTGTCAGTTGTCGGTTGTCCGCTGTCGGTGGTCAGTGGTCGGTGGTCAGAACCGGGAGCGATAGCGACTGGGTTCTTTTCGTAATTAACAGATCTTTGACAACCCAAGGCAAAAGCCCGCACGACTGCAAACCCTTTCGTCCTCTCAGCATCTTCTCTGCGACTCTGCGCCTCTGCGGGCGCAAAAGAGGTTCCCCGCAAAGCCGCAAAGACCGCAGAGAGGAACTAAGCGCGTGGGTCCGAAAGATCATTCGAAGCTTGCCTTCGCGACTACTCATGGCGCAAATATCAAAGACTTTTATCGTCAAATGTTCCGAGCTATTGATGAGCGGTACCGCTTGATGATACAGGGCCATTTTTGGCCACTGCGGGATTGCGGGGATGTAAAGTGTGCGGAAGACCGTCGAGCTGCTGATCGAGCAGCCGGCGATATTCGAGGGCTCTTTCAATGGCGTCATGGACCTCGGGCGAGTTCGCGAGCAAGCGGAGATTATCGATCTCGGCATCAAGGGTTTCCCCGTACCGAAGGCCGATGGAACGGCACTTTTCCAAGTTCTCCGCAGACTGCCGGACGGTCAGAAAATCCCTCAGACTGGCATAGAACTCATCGCTGTAGGTGCCGCTCTCGCGGGAGAGTGCCGGATCGATATTTCTAGGCATAACACAAATTATTATTTTGTCTGTAACTAAGCAAGCTAAGAAAATTTGAATGTTATCTAGCGCACATATTTGTAATGATCTTTCTTCATAAAACACGTCCGAACCCGCAGATGGATGCATTTTTTATTCCGAGCCATTGATCGAACCTATTGCCATATTCTTCGCCCGAGATTTTTGAAACAAACTGACGACTCCGTCGTAAATAGATTGTGGAGGCACTTTAGATTATGCGTGAACCTTTATTAGCTGGCATATTAAGCCTATTGGTCCCGGGAGTTGGTCAGATCTATAACGGCAGGATTATCGTTGGGATAATCTGGCTTGTACTGACCGGGTTTTCATGGATCGGTTCGGCAGGTACGTTGGGATGGATAGTCCATCTGATCGCTGCATGGTGTGCATACAGTTATGCAAAGGACAATCCCGTCAGAGCCTGAAGTTTCTTCATACCATCCTCCTCTTCGCCCGGTGTTTGCCGACACCGGGCTTTTTTTGAGTTTCGATAATACAGCGTCATTGTGTACTATGGACACTTGTTTAATATGGTCAAAGAGGGGGTTCCGTTTGTCCTGATACCGCTGGGTATCGCGGCATTGCTTGCGTTTTTCGGGTGGTGGATCGCGGCGATCCTTTTCATTCTTCTTGCCCTGTTCATGCTGTATTTCTTTCGCGATCCGGGCAGGACGGCCCCGACGGGCGACGGCTTGATCGTATCGGCCGCCGACGGCCGAGTAACACGGATCGAGTCGACCGATGACAGCAAACTGGTCAGCGTTTTCCTTTCACCTTTCGACGTACATATTAACCGCTCTCCGATCGCCGGAAAGATCACAAAAGTAACCTACACACGGGGGAAAAAGACGCCCGCGACAAGCGATAATTCGAGTCTGGTTAACGAGCGAAATTCCCTCGAGATCGCCGGCGAAGACATGACGGTCACGTGCACGCAGATCGCCGGTATTCTCGCCAGACGGATTGTGTGCTGGCCAAAGGAAGGCGATAATCTGGAGCGCGGCCAAAAATTCGGGCTGATCAAATTCAGCTCGCGGACAGACGTTCGGATGCCGCCGAATGTCGAGATCACCGTACGCCTCGGCGATAAGGTAAAAGGCGGCGAGACCATCATCGGCCGACTGCAATAGACCAATGAGCGAAGACGATACAAGGCCGCCGCATCGGGGTTTGAAGAAGGGATTATATTTGATCCCCACTCTGTTTACCGCGGCAAATGTGGCGATGGGCTATCTCGCGGTATTGTGGTCCATTCGCGGATTTCAAGTAGCGGAAACCGATCCGCTGTTAGCGGCCGGTTACTTCAACAGTGCCGGTTTGGCGATCGGATTGGCGATCCTTTTCGATACGATCGACGGGCGGGTTGCTCGGGCTACGCGAACGGCCACGGAGATCGGGGTCCAGTTCGATTCGCTCGCCGACGTTCTGACATTCGGTATCGCGCCTACGGCATTGATATACGGATGGGCGATAGCTCCGACATTCGCGGAAAACAGCCCCGGTCATAACCTCGGCGTGTTCCTGCTGTTCGCGTTCCTGATGTGTGGTGCTTTCCGCCTCGCGCGATTTAACCTCCAGGCGACCCGCCCCCGCGTGCTTATCGAGGGAGCTACCAAGGTCGATAAGAAAGCGTTTGTCGGCTTGCCGATCCCGCCTGCGGGCGGACTGCTCGCGGCGCTGGTGCATTTTGCACCTGCACCTTTCAGCTCGTACGGCGAAACTGAATCGCAATTTTACGCTTACTTGTTGATGGGGCTCATCGCGGGCCTGGCGGTTTTGATGGTCAGCACCGTGCGATACACCAGCATGAAAGGGGTCGATCGGGGCCGGCAGGCATTCCTGCTTATCGTGGCATTAGCCGGGATCGGAATGGCGATCTGGTTCTACTCCGAATACGCCTTACTGGCCATTGCGGCCATATATGTTTCGCATGGCGTCATTTGGTGGGGATTTCGATTCCTGGGCCGTTTTCGATCGTCAACCGCGGCGGACCATGCAGCGTAAGATCATTTTTGCTGAAAGCGTTGGCTTAAGTCGGTTACCTGTGCGGGTCTCCGGGTCGGGCCTTTTTCCACGGCGGCCGATCCATCCTCAAAACGGCGGCCACTCGCGACCAATAGTGCGAGAAGCGTTAGAAACATCACGGAAACGGCAGTAATGTGAAGCACAAAATCGAAAAGGCTGTGAACCAGGATCGTGACGCACCCGGTGAACGCTCCTATGGCCACTCCCCTTCGATAGGCATCCTGGCTGTTAATGCTGCGGAATCCTTCACGAAATAGCAGGAAAAGAAAAAGGGCCCCGAGTATCCCCCCCACTATGCCCGCGTCAGCCAGCACCTGCAGGTAATCGTTATGGGCCTGCTCGACTAGCTGGCCGCCGCCCAGAGTGTCAAATCGGGTGTAAGCCTGCGGAAAGGCCCCGAGGCCGGTGCCTAGCGGCAAATGGGCCGCAATCACCTTAAGTGATGTTTCCCAGATATGATAGCGGCTCGAGGATAGATCGGCATCCGCCGCGGCATCGGTAAACCGGGTGAGTGAAGTATCGCCGCCAACGAATACGGCCCCGGCAAGAGCGATAATGATCAGCACCCCTGCAAGAACCACGGAAAGAACTGCATGAGATCGGCCCCTTCGTCTGAGGGCCAGGATAGCCAGGAACACCAGGCCCGCCATGAGAGCAACCAGGCCGCCTCGCGAACCGCTTAGCAAGAGAGCCGTGGCCATCAGAGCAACTGCTACCCAGTAAAGGAGCCGTTTATCTTTGTCCACGGCGCCGGTAAAGATCAGTGCCAGCGGGATCGCGATCGCCATTTCGATGATAGCGGCAAAATTATGCCGATTAACGAATGAGCCAAACGGTATGGCCGACCCCGGCTGATAAATGCCATAGATCTTGTCCGGACTTAATACCGACTGGATTATTGCGTAGAAGGCATACACAAATCCGAATACGGTCAAAACAGTTACCAGCTTACGGATCCTCGCACCGCTGTCGAGGTAGATCAGGGCAGCACCAAAGAAAACACACAGGGCGAGAATGTGGATAGCGGTTGCCTGGCTAGCAAACGGCTCGATCGAGATCGTTCTCTGGATAACAAGTCCACTTTCGGCCTCTACTGTCGATCCAAAAGGTATGATCTGTATAAAACCGTATAAGCCAAGCAGCAGCAGAGGAAGCTGTAGGGGTGACAAACTGATGCGAGCTGACCCGGCCGAAAAAGCCTCGGCGGCCCACAGAATGATCAGTGCCACGGCGGCCAGATAAAAGAAAGCGATGATCGGCGGATGAACCGTACCGTATGCCAAAGTGGTAAAAATGATCGTTCCACAAACCAGACCAAATGCGATCGTGTTGATCCTGGAATCAGGTCTTTTCATGCTCATTCTTTCTGGCGGATCTTTGAAAACTCTTTGAACGATCAACCTTTCACGAGTTCGAAATCGTCATACCATAATATGCCCGTGACGGAACACTGTTCTCCGCAAGCCTGCCTAAAAGTGCGGATGCTGATCGCGTTCGTATTCGGCCCTGTGCGAAACGAAATGCTTTGCTGGCTCCAGTCGGTCGAATCCGGCGGAAACATCTCAGACATCCCCAGGACGGCATTATCTTTCGTATTTATTATCTGCAATTGCGGCCGCCCGTTGCTGCGAAGGCCCTCCGTGCGGAACCGAAAGCGAAGTGTGTAAGCCGTATCAGGCCTGACAACGACAGTCTGATAAACGTTTGCGAAGTCAGATCTAACCAACCCGCGAAAGGATATCTTTAAGCTGCGGTTACCGGAAAATTTCATCTGGCTATCGGTGCCAATTTCAACGCGCGGTTCACCCGGCAATATCTCCCAACCAAAACGGGCTTGATCTCCGCTGACGATCGGTTCCTCGAATGATGCGTTCGATACTGCTTCCGGCACCGCATTCGAATCGCCAAGCTGCCGGGCCATTTCGAGGGCCTGGGCGAAACTTCCCTTTCCATATAGATCCTGGACAGTAAAACGCGCCAGCGTGCGAAACCTTTCCTTATCGGCGGCACCGATCTGGTTCCAGACCTGCAAGGCACGCTCACCTTGCCCTCGCTGGGCAAGGAACCGGGATAAAAAGGCCCGCGATTCAGCATTTTCCGACGCCATTTTCTCGACAAGTACCGGATCGCCGCCATAGTAATCCCACGCAAGCGAGAACACCTGTTCGCGAAATGTAACGTGATCTATCGTTGCTTTTTTTAGTTCCTCCACAGCCTCGTCATCACGACCATTTCTTAGGAGAAAGTTTCCAAGATGCCAGCGTGGATAAGCATATGCCGGGGCAAGGTCAGCGGCCGCCCGGAACTGGGTTTCCGCTTTTTCTATTTGATCGGTCTGCTCGTAGGCACGTCCAAGGGTCACTCTCCAGCGAAAATCATTCGGGGCTAAGCTGACAGCTTTCTCGGCCTCCGCTGTGGAAACTCCGGGATCGGCAGCCGCTGCGGCAGCCAAATTATGGGCCTTCGGATCACCGGATGCTAATCTTAGGGATAGACTCGCGATATCCGCCGCGTTCGGTTCACTCGGTGCTGTAATATCGGCGAGCAGACTGCCAAATTGCAATGCAATGGCTACGCCTCCGAGGATCAGGGCAGCCAATACAGCCGCTCCAATACCGGTCCACCTCTTGATGCCTGCGGCTTTGATTTCAATGAGATCAGTCATCAATTTAGTGCCGCTCTCGTAAAAAACTCAGAGATCGACCTCGCCACATATGTGATCTGATCGATCGTTAACTCAGGATATATCGGGAGCGCAAGTGTTTCCCGCGCGGCCTTTTCCGATTCAGGCAGCTCGCCATCCGAATATCCGACGTAGGCGAAACACTCCTGTATGTGAAGAGGAACAGGATAATAAATGTCGGTGCCGATCCCTTTCCCGGACAAAAACTGGCGAAGCTCATCTCGTACGCCCGGCACGCGGACAACAAATTGGTTATAGATATGCCGCGAGCCTTCCCGTTCAAATGGTGCTTCAATATGCTCGGCGATTCCAAGATCTTCGAACAACTCGCGATACGCCGCGGCATTCTTTTGCCTTTTCTCCGTCCAGGCATCCAGGTGTGGAAGTTTTACTCGCAAAACCGCACCCTGAAATCCGTCCAGCCGCGAATTCAGCCCGACATATTTGTGGTAATACTTCACGTCGGATCCATGCACCCGCAAGGCCCTGAGCTTAGCTGCCAGACGATCGTCATTGGTGGTGACAAAACCCCCATCGCCCATGCCGCCGAGGTTTTTTGACGGATAAAAGCTGAAGCATCCCATATCTCCGATCGATCCGGCTCGTATCCCGTTTTCTTCCGAACCGATCGCCTGGGCCGCATCCTCGACAAGGGCAATTCCATGACGACGGCTGATCTCCATGAGGCCTTGCATGTCAGCACACTGTCCATACAGGTGGACTGGTTCGATAGCTTTGGTTCGTTCGGTTATGTTTGATTCGATCTGCGAAACGTCGAGGTTATAGGTCTTAGGGTCGATATCAACGAATACAGGCGTGGCTCCGAGCCTCGTGATCGAACTAACCGTAGCAAAAAAGCTATACGGCGTTGTTATAACCTCATCTCCCGGGCCTATGTCGATAGCCATCAGCGCTAACAGGATCGCATCGCTGCCTGATGCACAGGCGATGGCATACCTCGTTCCACAATACTCAGCCAATTCGTTTTCGAGCGAAGCCACTTCTTCTCCCAAAATAAATCCGTTCGAGTCGAGAACTCTGGCCAATGCTGCTTCGATCTGCGGACGCAATGCTTCGTTTTGTACTTTAAGGTCGAGTAAAGGGACTTCCATTAGTTTTATTGCGGCTGAAAGGAGGATCAGCAAATGTCAGGAAAAATGATCGATCTGCCGAATATCTTACCTAAACCCACACGGATTTGCATTTGATTGTTTTCTTTTTTAGCCTTTACCCGAATGAAGGAAATTAAAAAGGAATTTGCGGCTGAGATCGTTCGTCGGCTTAAGAAAACCTACCCTGATGCACACTGCGCGCTTCACCACACTTCGCCTTTCGAGCTTCTGATCGCAACGATCCTTTCTGCACAATGTACCGACGCGCGCGTGAATATAGTCACGGCCGACCTTTTCCGAAAATATCGCGGGCCGGCCGATTACCTTAAGGTTCCGCAGACGGAACTTGAGCAGGATATTCATTCGACCGGTTTCTTTCGAAACAAAGCAAAGAACATCCAGTCAGCATGCGAGCGGATAGTCACGGTTTACGGAGGCAATGTGCCGAACACGATGGAAGAACTTCTTTCGCTTGGCGGCGTAGCAAGAAAGACGGCAAACGTGGTCCTCGGGAATGCTTTCGGGATTGCTTCAGGTGTGGTAGTGGACACCCACGTAAGCCGCCTTTCACAGCGGCTCGGGCTGACGACCAGCACTACACCAGAAAAGATCGAGAATGATCTGGCCGACTTAGTGCCAAAAAAAGATTGGATAATACTTCCGCACCTGCTGATCTTTCACGGGCGCCAGATCTGTGTTGCCCGTAAACCAAAATGCTCGGAGTGTGTACTGAATGATATTTGTCCGAAAATAGGTGTCGAAACCGAGATCTATTCGAGCCCTACAAAGTCAGAAACGGCCATATTGCCCGAAGGGTAAATTGAACTTGAAGCAAAACGATAGCGTTTCGAAGTGGCCGCTAACGTATAGTTTTCAAACGCCCATACTCCAGGAATACTGTAATATCCAAGCGAACTTGATACGACCGAGATCCTTTCTCCTGTGGTGCCGATCAAAGTAACTTGTACGCCTTTCAGGCCCCGTCCATCTTGGGAAACAACCCTGCCAGAGATCTCGACCTTGAGTTTTTCTGGATCGACTATTCCCCAGAAAGCAGGTTTTGCCTGAAGTCTGTCATCAAAAAGTAGGGGGGCATCAAGGCGGGGTATTGGGTATGTTGATAACCAGGTATGGTCATCGGCTTTTCCCCACAGCGTTACAGAACTTATTTTTCCCTGCAGCTGTTTAAACGCATCGAAAAGCTCCCGATACCGATAGCCCTGCTTTAGCAAAACAGATGATGGTATTACTTCATAGGTTTGAGTGCCATTATTGTAAACGCTGATATCCAGCTCGGTAATATGGTTGTCGATTCCAGGAATGGCCGAAAACATATTGATCGTTTCGATTACCTCGTGCGCGGTTGGAGAGTCTATATCAGAATGCATCTGATGGCCTATACCATCAATGGGAACTCCGCGGCTCCGAAGGCCTTGTACGAGACTAAGCATTGCCGCTCGTTTCGCCGGCACTGTAGTTTCGAAATCGTTTAGAAAAAGCCTGGCAGACGGCGATGCATCGCTTGCAGCTAAAAATGCCCTATCAATATACTCCGGACCGCAGATCTCATACCACCGGTTGCGCCGAAGGCCATCCGTCTGGGCAGGATCAACTGCTTCATTGACTACATCCCAGGCGTGAACTTTATCACTATAGTGTTCGACAACCGTTCGGATATGGTTCTCCAACCGTTCGAGGAGGAGAGCTTTGTTTTCAGGAGTTGGGGTCATCGGCTGACCCTGCAGATCTAGAAAAACCCAAGCCGGGACTTGATTATGCCAAACAAGGGTATGGCCTCGGATCTGCATTCCGTTAGCTACTGCGTAATTTACCAGTGCATCCGCGGGGCCAAAATTGAATGATGATGCGGCCGGCTGAATGTGCTCCCATTTCATAGCATCTTCGGTAGTAATACTGTTGAAGTGCCTGGCCAAGAGTTGGCTATGCGGGCCGGTGATATCTCCCTGCCAAATGGCCGCTCCGATCTTGAAATGCGGGGAGAGTTTCTCTCTAAGCGGGGGAATCTCGGTCTGGATTTGGATCGGTGGCAGGTATTCAAGCTGAAAATCATCAATGTAGAAAGAGGGGGTTCCAGCCGCGGTTTCTACATAAAGCCAAAGGCTGTCATGTTCTAGCGTATAAGTAAAAATAGTGGTCAGCCTTACCCAATTATCCGGATTCGCTTCCCGCGAAGTGACGACATGATAGCTGGTATTCCCGCCGAGGGAACGCTGCAAACTTATTTTGAGGGGCGTGGTGGGCGAGCCGGGGGCGAGCCTCGCCCAAACCGAGATCCGGTATTGAGAGCCCTTCGAAATCGATGTCGACACGTTTATTTTGCACCCTTCGAACTCTGACTGTCGGCCGCTCGCAAACAGACTGAACGATCCTGAATATTTATGCGCGGAAGAGACCGTAACAGCCTCGCTACCGATCCTCGGCTGCCAGCCCTCTGTGGTGTTGGTTTCAAAATTTGAGATTATATCCTTTGCAGGTGCCTTTCTTATCTGCCGAGCCGGCTCCAAAGCATCGTTCGACACTGCGGAAACGAGCCCACTGTCTATATTTAGCGAGGATCCAACAATAATTAAAATCAGGACTGAGAATGACCTTAGGCATCGATACGGTGAAATTAACGTCATTGTTCTAAAACAGCTCTACGACCGGGGGATCAAATAAATACAAGGTTAAAACTAGTCCGATTCCGCAAATGAAAAGGCCGCCTTCAGGCAGCCTCTTCATTTGCTATCCCCTTTCCCTAACACTTTTAAGGTGCGGGCGTAGGAGAAGGTGAAGGTGTGGGCGGAACCGGACGAGCCGGCATTTCTCCCGCCTTGAACCGTGGCAGCAATGCATCGCGCATTGCCAGGTGATAGACAGCGGCCGCGTATATGATGGACGAAGCTTTTACATCACTCTCAATGACGCGTTCATACGTATCCAAGTTTGTGTGCCACGTGGTCGAAAAATACTCTATCGGATCCTGCAGGGTGCCGATGCCGGGCAATCCAGCCTGGTTAAAGGAAGTGCTGTCGGTTCCGCCAAGGTTTCGGCTTCTTGTGTTAATTACGCCGGCCAATCCGAGATCGGAAAACGGGGCAAGTGCCTCGCGCAACACTGTGGCTGCCTCGGGAGGCCCGAAGATGGTTAAGCCCCTTGCACGACCTGTTCCGCTGTCAATGTTGAAATAACCGCCAAACTTATTGTAATTAGGCGTAGGATCTTCCGCCGAGCCGAAATGCCGCTTGACGTAGGCTTGTGAACCAAGCAAACCCTGCTCTTCACCACCCCAGCACGCCACCCTGATCGTCCGGCGCGGTTTGACGCCGATAGCTTTTAGAATGCGTGCGGCCTCCATCATCGTTGCACATCCGACCGCATTGTCCGTGGCTCCCGTACCTGCATGCCACGAATCGAGGTGGCCCCCGAGCATGATCACCTCATCCTTTTTGTCCGAGCCCCAGATCTCTCCTATGACGTTATAGCTGGTAACACCTTCGGGAACCAGTCGGTTACGAATATCGAATTCCAGTCTTACCGGCGTTTTACTCTCCAATAGGCGATATATCCGGCCGAAATCTTCGTTACGCATAACGACTGTCGGAACGACTTTCGTTATATCGAACGTACGATTATTGAAAGCCCGGATCAGCCCGAGATTCATTCCCGCGTCATTGATCCTAAGTGCCACATTGTTTTCAACTAGAAACCTATCGAGCTGTTCGTTGATGAGAGCCGGTGACAATGCACCTGGTCGTGGAGCTACTTGAGGACCACGGCCCTGTCCGCCAGGACCACCCGCGGGTGCCGGCCTGTTTGGATCGAACCTTTCTCGGGCAGCCTCGTCCGTTAGCCGTTTTGCAGCCGGGGCTAGAGTTTGGTCGAGGAACGCGGGTTTGCCGATCAAAACGATCTTGCCATTGATGCTGCCCTTCACACTATCGAAATAAGTTGTAAGTTCCTCCTGCGTTGGATTCTGCATTATCCGTGGATTAGCAGCTGCGGGATATTGCGGGATTACCAGGCTAACTGCCTCGGAGATCACAACACCCTTGGTCGAGGGCGTCCACGCAACGACCTCGTAAGTCAGAGTATCCGGTACCGGTTTGTGCATAAGTCCGATATTTCGCTCATTGACCCACCCCGGATGGCCAAAATCCCATGGTTCGAGCTCTGCTTTGTCGAAACCCCATGACGACATTTCGCGGGCCGCCCATTTTGAGGCGTCGACAAGGTTTGGTGACCCGGTCAACCGAGGGCCATACAAATCTGTAAAGTAATGAATGGTTCGCATGGCCTTTGAGTTTTCCATTCCTTCTTTCCGGATAGCTGCGTTTATGTCTGCGTTAATGGACTCCTGACCGAAAGTAGTACCAGGTAAAACAAGCGAGCTAAGGAGAATAAACCCAAAGAAAATTCTGAATCTTTTCGATCTTTTCATATTTATTGTTATCAAGTGTGCTTCAAAAGGCATTGACGAAATTGTAACGAGAAGGTCGTGATTATACGACACTTCGGCAAGAATGTTTAGGACGCGGTCCGCAGCGGGTAACGACTAACAAAATGAAGGTTCGCAAATTGCCCCCTGAGCCTTGTTGATCTAACTAATATGAAATCGATTTTTTCAATTGTGCTTTTCATTTATCTGGCTTCTCTCACCGCCTACGGCCAGTTTAGTGCGGAGTATTATTTTGACCGCGCAATCGACCGTCAACGCTCTGGAAACCTAAAGGGAGCGATCGAAGATTACACGAAGGCCATCGAGCTGAACCCTAAAGACATAGAGGCCTACAATAATCGCGGAAACGTCCGAAAGAACACTGGCGATCTAAATGGTGCTATCCAGGATTTCAATACCGCAATTTCGATCGATCCCCTCTTTCCCACTCCATATCTGAATCGGGGCAATGCAAAAAAACTGTTGGGGGACCTCGACGGTGCAATTGCAGATTACACCCTCGCTATAGAGCGGGAGGCGGGCGGAGTTTCTGGATACTACAATCGTGGCAGCGCGCTGCGGGAAAAAGCTCTGCCAAAAGCCGCGATATCCGATCTCACAAAAGTGATCGAAATCAATCCCAAACACGTGCGAGCTCTGCTCAACCGCGGCCGGTCACTGCTGGCACTTGGCGACTTTGAGGGGGCCGTTGATGACTTAACGCGTGCAGCCGCTATTGACCCCAAATCGGCTGATATTTACACCAGCCGTGCGGCAGCATATCGGGGTCTTAAGCGATTCAAACTGGCAGAGGCTGACGATTTGCGGGCTATCGAGGTTCGAAAAAACTAGGCGAACAAAAGCAACTTTCTTCTTTGTTTGCTGTCGTATCCCACTAGGGCATAATAATGTCGGTCTTTAGAGCATTGGCATAACCCGCTGGCTCTCCCTTGCTATTCAACAAATTGACTTGGGTACAACCTTTTTCTTGAGCAAATTCGAAAACGGTCCGGAGGTAATCTTCTCTCTTTTCCTTCGGCAGAGAATCCCAACTTGGAAGCAGCAAACCATAAAAATTCTGTCCACTCACACGGGCCGTCTTCAGATGCTTTCGAAGATCGGAGTTCGGCAATTCGACCGATACTACTGATTTGTCTGGAGCGGGCGGCTCGACGAATATCGTGGTCCAAGCGAATACTCCGATCGACAAGGAGATCAAGATCGCGGAAGCCGTAAGAAGCCATCGGTTTACGGAAAGGACACTAGCGATGAACTTGTAATTCCCGGCTCTCTCCAGCCAGGATTCTTTTGAGGCTCCATCAAAAGCGATTTCGGATGAAACGAAAGACCGTACATCTTCGGGGGGAACGTCGGAGCTTGACGATTGTTCAGACTCTTTCACTGCAAAATCGCGCTGTTTTCGTAGGATGTCGACAATCTCCAGCGTTCGTGCGGCGGCATCGGAAACGGTCAAGTTGTCTACCGCCCCGAATTTTGCATAAAGTGACTGGCCATCCATTTTGACCCGTTCGTTTTCGATCAGTTTGACATAGGCATTTCCGACCCTGACATTGCAGTCGATTGCAGCCGCCGTAACATTTGGGGCAAAAAAATGCTCGCTGACACTTTCCTTGAACATCCCCAATCTGCCGAAAAAGTCGTTTGCGACCAATAAGTCAAAACTAGATGCGTTTTCCGCTTCATTGGCTAGTTCCTCAAAACTGAGCGCCGTAAGCAAGACTTTTGATTCATCGTCATCCGCCATGTACAAAGGGACACTTGACCATTCTTTGTAAAGAAGACTTATGTGATTCGTCATTTCTTCACGCGTGAAAAGACATGCACGCATGTTGCCCGCGACTATCCGGGAAAACAGACGGGTCATCAGGAAATCGAATTTTGCTCGAACCGTTTCAGAATACGGAAGATTTCTATAAAAGCTGGCGAGCGCTACCATCGCCTGTGAAGAAAGAGCGGGCTTTGAATTCTCACAAAATCTGCGGAGGTTGGCGACGGGGATCTCACGGTCGCGTTCTGCAAGGGCCGTGCACCAAGCTTCGGTTTCCTCCATGATCGCGAATTCGGCCTCCGAATGCCGAGATGAATCCACATTGTCCGCGACCTGCAATAAGGCATTCAATGCTTTCTTGGCCCCAAAATCGTCGAACGCCTTCGGGATCATCTTCATGTACTCTCTTTCTACTCCCGTCAATACATGCTCGACCATCTGCAGATTAGACATTTCTCCGATGGCACGTTTTTTATAGAATTCTCTGCTGTTGACGCGGTTTTGCGATGTCGGAACCGCCTCCACCTGTGGTTTCACGTCGAAGGGCTCAGCTTGTATGGTAACCGGAGTGTCGACATCCGTCAGACCATTATTGGCATCTGAAGCCGTTTCACAAGCGATCTCGTCTATATAGTTGGCCTCCGGCAAAGAAACAGGAGCGATGTCTTCGACCGATTCAAAAGGGTCGAGACTATATTCCAACTGGTCGCTTCCCGTATCGGCATCAATTACGGTCTGTTCGAGAAGATTCTCTTCTTTTAACTCGTCGATCAGTTCTTTGAAGACATTCATGATAGGTTCGATAACAAGGCAGACTAAGGGAAGATCTGTCGGATCTCTCCGGATTGATTGAGTTCGTAGACGTAAATAAGTCCCTCGTTTTGGATTATTCTCCAGGCAATGATCGTGTAGCCTTCCTGTAATTGGCGATCTGTAGGCGACAATGGAATCATCCTGAACTCGAATTTCTCCCTAGTGATCACACTGCCTATAGGTGTTCCGATGCCGCCTCCGAGGATGTTATTGATCTCCGTTAGTCGACCAAATCGGCCACTCTGAGAATAGAACGTCATTTGTGCCGATGAGATGGTTCGCAGGGTGCTCACCGTACTGCCACTCTGTGCGGCCCAAACACTCTTTTGCAGCGCCGGAATGGCTACCGTTGCGATGACGCCGACCACTACCACCACCAGGAGCAATTCGATCAATGAGAACCCGCGCTGTTTATCTATTGACATATGAACTAGGCGGGAGTTTCCTGAGTGAAAGTGACAGTTTTTGCCACTAGATCTTGACAAGATACGGCACCTTCTGGGCTTCCGGATTGCCGACATCAGCATTTCCCTGGAAAAACTGGCTCGAAGGGCTTGGAACCCAGTCTGCAAACGTAACAGTACGCAAAGCTTATGCCAGAAAACCTCACCCTTGGTTTAATAGTTGAAGCTTTTTATAACAAGAGGTATTTGTTTTTTCCGCTATTTTTATTAAGCTATAGATTTTTCGGATGTTGGCTTTTACATCGAGGCCGGGAGCGGATTAATTTGAGCGGTATAATAGAGAAAAACGCCGAGACATACGGCATCGATAATTGGGGGGCAGAATACTTTGGTGTTAATAGAAAAGGTAATCTTGAGGTTCGCGCCCCCGAAAACGAAAAATTCACTGCTGACGTAAAAGAGATCATTGACGACCTAAACAAACGCGGGGTCACGACACCTGTTTTGCTTCGCTTCCCCCAACTCCTTTTCGGTCAGGTCCGAAAACTGCAGACGGCGTTTCGCAAATCCATTAAGGAATTCGAATATGAAGGCGACCACCTATGTGTTTTCCCAATGAAGGTCAACTCGAACCGGGCCGTGATTGAGGAATACCTGCGTGAAGGGTCCCGCTACAATTTTGGCCTAGAAGCCGGATCGAAAGCAGAACTTTACGCGGCTCTCGGATTAGACCAGGCCAAGGACAGCTTGCTGGTCCTCAACGGATTCAAAGATCGGGATTTCGTTGAATTGGCCTTCGCCGGAGCATCGGCAGGTAAGAATGTGGTCATAGTGATCGAAAAGCTGAGCGAACTTGATCATACTCTGGACATAGCAACCAGGATCTCCGAAGAAAATCCATCTGCCGACCTTCCGATGTTGGGAGTTCGTGTAAAGCTTTCGTCGAAAGGCTCGGGCAAGTGGGAGAAATCGGGCGGCGAGGCTGCCAAATTTGGATTGACCACCACAGAGATCCTGGAGGTCATCCGGCGTCTGCAGGAAGCTGGAAGGATCGATATGCTCCAGCTATTGCACTTTCACATTGGCTCGCAGTTGACCGACATCAAGCGGATCAAGAATGCAATGAAGGAGGCGGCTCGAACCTATGCCAAGATCCACCAGATGAAGATACCCATCCAGTATCTTGATGTCGGCGGTGGTATGGCAGTCGATTACGATGGGTCCCGCACGTCATTCGAATCATCCGCCAATTACAATGCTCGTGAATTTGCTAATGACGTAATCTATGTCATCAAAACTGTTTGCGATGATGAGAATGTTCCCCACCCCACCATAATCCAGGAGTCGGGTCGGTACTTGTCCGCTTACCATGCGATCCTGGTCACGAACGTTCAGGATGAGATCGAGACTGTTGTTGAGGACCTGAAGCCCTTAGAGATCGAGGCGGACGACCCGCAGATCGTGCTTGAGCTGCACGACCTCCGAGAAACGATCAATGCAAAGAATTATCGTGAGTATTATCACGACGCGCTCGAAAACCGCGATGAATTATTTACAATGTTCAACCTCGGGCTCATCTCATTGGTCGCCAAGGGAAAGGGCGAGGTTCTCTTTTGGGATATTTGTGAAAAGGCCGACCAATTCGCTCAACTCAAGAAATATGTTGCCGAGGAGTTTACGGAACTTCGTCGTCTAATGTGTGCCAAATATCTGGCAAACTTCTCAGTTTTCCGTTCAATGCCGGACAATTGGGCCCTCGAGCAGCTATTCCCTATCATCCCGATTCATAAACTCAACAAAAAGCTCACAGAATATGCTACGCTATGCGATATAACCTGTGATTCCGATGGGATAGTCGACAAGTTCGTGGATCTTCACGACGTGAAACCTGTCCTGGAATTGCACAAACTCGTCAAAGATGAGCCTTATTATCTGGCGGTTATGTTAGTCGGTGCTTATCAGGAGGTTATGGGAAACAACCATAACCTGTTTGGTGTTCCACACGAGGCTCACGTCTTTATCGGCGAAGATGGCTACATTATCAAGAAGGTCATTCAGGGCGCGTCGCTCGGTGATGCTGTTTCGTCGGTCAGATTTGATCCCGGACAATTACACGATACGTTCCGAAAAGCGGTTCTTCAGAGGATTAAAGAAGGCCGGCTGTCAAACACAGAAGGCAGCAGGGTTATAGAGTTTTACGAAGATCAGGTTAGCAGTTATACATATTTATCCCCGAATGGATCTTAAGGTTCCGCGAGGGAAGCAGAAAGTCGTCATTTATAATTTTATTGGTGGAAAACTATGGTTGCTCAAAAGAAAACAAAGGCTTCAAAATTTTTAACAGTCCCTACCAGGCCGGTACCTATCGATCGGGACCGCTCAGTCGCGGGTTTATTGGAGAAGATGGAAGGAGCCGGTTTCGGAGCCAAACAGTTGGCTGAGGCTCACCGGATCTGGCTGGATATGCTCGATGACAATTCGACTATATATTTGTGCGGTTCCGGAAATCTGATCACGTCAGGTATGCGGCGACTGCTTGCTTACGTCATTAAGAACCGTTTTGTTGACGTTATCGTAATGTCGGGAACAGTACTCTACCACGATATTCACGAGATTCTTGGACGCAATCATTACCAGGCCCATCCAAGCATGAGCGATGAGGAGCTAGATGCGTCAGATGTTATGAGAGTCGGCGACGTCCTCGCAAACCGTGAGGAATATCAGGAAGCTGACGAGTGGATCGGGAGCGTTATCAATCAATTGGAACTGAGCCGATCTTATTCGCTCCGCGAATTTCTTCATCTACTCGGTCGCGAGTTATCAGAGATCGCCCATGAGGATGGGATCCTGACATCGGCGTTCAAAGCTCGTATTCCTGTTTTCTGTCCCGACCTGACCGGCTCGGAGATCGCGATCGGGATCGCTCGAGCCAAATTCGAGAAAAAAATCCAGATCGCGTTCGATTCGACTCAGGACACGATGGAATTGATGACTATCGCCCATCGTACACGTCATTCAGGGATCATTTCGTTGGGAAGCACAGGAAGCCAGACCTTGATAAATGTGGCTGAATTAGCGTCGTACGTAACAAGAGCTACCCCCCGTGGGCATAAATATGCCATATCGATCGCTACAGACAGCGTCCCGCTTGATTGCCGAACACCGTCATACGGCGGAAATAACACTTGCATATTTGGCAGATTACAGCGCGGAGCAACGACCGCATACGTGCCCTGTGATCCGTCAATTGCCCTTCCTATGATCATCACGGCCCTCTCACAGACAGCGGCCAAATTCATGAAGGGCCGTAAGCGTCCTACGTTTAGCTTCTCGGGTCGGGAGATGAATATAGAGGTTCCTTAATATTGGAGACCAAGTGATGGAGGCCGTCTTGTCGAAACCGAGTGACAACGGCCGGTCATCTGAGTCTTAAGATGTCCGAATCTGAGCAACTGCCAATGAATTTCGGAGGTATCGACGATGAGCGGTACTCCGGATTTGATGCTGCAAAAATACTCGTTCTGCCGGTTTCTTATGAAGGAACGGTGTCATACGGTACGGGCACAGGCGCGGGAGCGATGGCGATAGTCGACGCCTCGCGTAACATGGAGCTCTACGAAGAGGAAACTGAATCCGAGGTCTACAAGATCGGGATCCATACGCTGCCTGAATTTAAAGCTCGGGAAACTCCTGCCGCGATGATGGCTGAACTTTACAGCTACACGCAAGATCTCCTGAAAACGGACAAATTTCTCTGTATGCTCGGCGGCGAACACTCCGTTTCCGCCCCTATAATTCAGGCGCATAAAGAAAAGTATCCAGATTTGAGTGTTCTCCAGATCGATGCACATGCGGATCTGAGAGACATGTATGACGGAACCCCCCATTCTCATGCATCGATCATGGCCAGGGTCGTAAAGGACCTAAAGATCCCGTCGGTCCAAATAGGTATCCGGTCAATATCCGGCGAAGAGGCCAGGGATTTAAAGGCCGGACTACCTACGAAAATATTCTGGGCGCGGGATATCGTGGGGAAAACGGATTGGATCGCTAATGCAATCGATTCACTGACCGAGAATGTCTATTTAACGATTGATATAGACGGTCTGGATCCGAGCATTGTTCCAACTACAGGCACGCCCGAACCAGGCGGGTTGGGCTGGTATGAAACTTTAGCTTTCATCCGTAAACTCGCTGAGAGAAAGAACGTTGTAGGGATGGACCTGGTTGAGTACTCGTTTGTGGAAAACTACGATTCGCCCGCTTTTCTCTGCTCGAAGCTAGTGTATAAATCTCTGGCTTACATCTTTCGCAATGAAACTCCAAAAGTTTAGATCTGACCGCCCTTAGCGTGCAATCCCGACTTTTTTTCGAACACTCAGCCGCGCTTTAACGTATGACAAACCTTGTGCGGTAACAAAACTTCTCGTCGGACGCTATAATGAAAGGTATCGAAATGGAGAGAGATTCTGGAATGAAATTGAAGTACTTAGTATTGATCGGGCTGATCGCATGTTTGTCGGCGCTCGCCGGCTGTCGAACTGGCATCTGGGGCAGCGATGAAGTTTCCCCTTCTGCGGAACAACCGGTCGCACCCGCACCACTGGTAGTCGACGGTGTCAGGGCGTCGTATGCCGATGTGGTTGACAAGACGTCACCGGCCGTCGTTCAGATAGAGGCCCGTCAACAGGCCCGTCAAACAGTTGATCCAAGGGGCCAGGCACCTGGCGAAGATCTTCTCAGGCAATTTGGATTCCCTGCCCCTAACCAGCGTCCACAGATAGAGCGTGGCGTGGGTTCGGGTGTGATCGTCTCCGGAGACGGTTCGATCCTGACAAATCATCATGTGGTGGAAGGTGCCAATAAGATCACCATTACGACCCATGACAACAAGACTTATGATGCCAAAATAGTCGGTACTGACCAACCTAGTGATCTTGCCGTTCTTAAGATAGAGGCTGCTGAACTTCCATACCTCGTCTTGGGTAATTCCGACAATGTTAGGGTGGGCGATATCGTTCTGGCTATAGGGAACCCTCTCGGTATAGGTCAAACAGTGACCGCTGGCATCATTTCGGCAAAAGGCCGTCGAACGGGACTCAGCGATGGGAGTTTTGAGGATTTTCTGCAAACCGACGCTCCGATCAATCGCGGAAATTCCGGCGGCGCACTGATCAACCTCGCGGGCGAACTGATTGGAATAAACTCTCAGATACTCTCCGGCGGTCCGTCGGGAGGAAGCATTGGTATTGGATTCTCGATCCCGTCAAATATGGCCAAGTCAGTAATGGACCAGTTGCTAAAAGACGGGAGGGTTCGCCGTGGAATGCTCGGTATAAATATCCAAAACATTACCGACGATACGGCAAAAGCACTTGACCTGAAAGAACGAAGCGGAATTCTTGTAAGCAATGTCAGATCCGGGAGCGCGGCTGAAAAAGCCGGTGTTAGACGTGGTGATATCATCATGGCAATTAACGGCGACAAGATCGAGGATAGCAACGTTCTCAGAAATAAAGTCGCCGGAACGCTGCCCGGCACCGAGATCAAGCTGACCATCGTCCGTGACGGCGCAACAAGCGAATTAACTGCTACGCTCGATGAATTCGAGCCATCTGACTCACAGCGACCCAGCTCGGGCTCAGACGGGCCTGGCGGTGGCGAATCTCCGGAGAACAAGGGAGGACGACTCGGGTTGAGCCTTGAACCATTGACCCCTCAAACTGCCCGTCCATTAGGGATAGACCCAGCGGAAGGCGGTATGATCGTCACCGAGGTTGACCCGGCGGGCCCGGCTGCCGAAGCTGGCATTACGCGTAACGACATTATATTGGAGGTCAATCGAAAACCGATCACCTCAATGAATGATGTGAGATCGGCCCTCGAAGGTACAGATGACAGGCCTGTTCTCCTGCTAATAACCCGCGGCGGGCAAACGGTGTACGTTACGGTCCGGCCGTAGAAGCTCTTTAACTTCTGTTTTTAGCTGCAGGGATTACTCTGCAGCTTTTCTTTTCTTTGATAGCTGTGTTACAACCTCCGATATGCTTAACAAGTTATTCATCGCTCTGCTGGCTGTCTCGAGTGTGGTTATGGTCTTCTTTACCTTTTATTCCTGGAGTTGGCTCGGGAGTATTGGAGCACCTGAAGGAGCCGTGGCTGGTTATCAATATCACTCGGGATTAGCTTGGCCGATCCTATGGGTTTCAGCTTCGATATTGTTGATCGTGGCGAATTCGATCCTTTGGACCACAGGGCGTCTGTGGCCTATGTGGACCACGCAGCTGTATTTTCAGGTCTTTGTTGTTATCCGGGCATTTTGGCTCGATCCTGCCCTTCTAAGCTTTAAGAATGCGGCTGGAATGACCGATTCTACTTTCACCGTAGGCCCGATATTGGCGGCCGTCCTCATCGTTTTAGCGGGGGCGATCGTGTTTTTTGACCAGTTCCTGGTCCTGCGTCTCAAGCAAAAGACGTATGGCGTCGATGATCCCGAGATCAATGAGAAAGAAGAATTCGATGTTGATACAGAACGGACCGACATAGAGAATCCCCGATCCAATTAAGAACCGGGGACCGTTTATAATGGTCGGGACGGCGAGATTTGAACTCACGACCTCTCGCACCCCAAGCGATTTAGGTAGGTTTGTATAATTTGTCAAAACTGCTCACAACTGCTTAGAATCAACAACTTAACGGCTATCCCCATTCAACACTAACAAGCCGTGATCAGCAACGCTGCAACCAACCTGCA
>JBGTIP010000059.1:0-19214 GCA_041745615.1 Pyrinomonadaceae bacterium
CGGTTGCAAGCGCCTGATGATCTTTATGCCCCCACGCCACGGCAAGAGCGAATTGGTAACGACCCGCTACGCCGCATGGAGGTTAAAAGAGAAGCCCTCGCTAAAAGTCATCATCGCCAGCTACGGCCAGCAGCTCGCCAATCGCTTCTCACGCAGCATCAGAAACACCCTCGCCGAGCACTTTAGTCAGACGAGAGTTTCGAAGTTAACGAAGTTGCAGAGTTGCGAAGTTACAGAGTCGCAGAACATTGAGAAGTTTCCGGAGTTACAAAAAACTAAAAGAAACTCCGGAAGTTCCGCAGGATCTGAAAACTTCGGAAACTCCGAAAACTTCGGAAACTTTCGCAACTTGTTTACAAACTCCGCCCGCGAATGGGAGACGGGCCACGGCGGAGGCGTAAAGGCAGTAGGCGTCGGCGGAGGCATCACCGGTTACGGCGCAGAGCTGATCATCATCGACGACCCGATCAAGAGCCGCGAACAGGCCGAGTCGGCAAGCTACAGAGATAAAGTGTGGAACTGGTTCAACGACGACATGATGACCCGCCTCGAACCCGACGGCCAGGTCATCCTCATCCAAACCCGCTGGCACGAAGACGACCTCGCCGGGCGCATCCTCAAACAGCAGCAGGAAGATGGCACCGACGATTGGCACGTCATCTCTCTTCCCGCTATCGCGGAAGAAGTTCGGAGAGTTGACAGAGTACCAGAGTACCAGAGTTCAGAAGGGGCCTTCGGAAACTCCGACAACTCTGGTACTTCTGGTACTTCCTCTGGTACTTCTGGTACTCGATCCCCGATTTACATCAACCGCAACGGCCGCCGTGAGATCGTCCACACGCTCGGAGGCCTCCGTCCCGAATTCGCATATCTCGAACAGGACCCAAAACCCCCGATCAGATACGTAACCTCCCAAAACCCCTCCGGCCTCCCCATGGGAGCCATCCCCAACGAATACGACCGTGCCGCAAGTCAAAACCGCCAGCATCAGCGTGCAGCCGGTTCGTTAGAAGATATTCAACGCAGAGACGCTGAGACGCAGAGAGAAACCGAGATTACAAAGAACTCAATAAACTCAACAAACTCTACGAACTCTAAAAACTCTCTAGACTCAAGAAGTCCCGGCGAGGCTCTTTGGCCCGAACGCTTTAGCATTGAGACACTCGAAAAGATTAAAAAACGGATGGGCACGTACTCATTCGAAGCTCTCTACCAGCAAAGGCCGGTGCCGACAGAAGGAGGGCTGTTCCAACGTGCGTGGTTTACAAAGAACATCGTCCAACACCCTCCGCCAAACCTCGAATGGAAACGCGGCTACGATCTTTCTTTCACCGCCAACCCCGATTCCGACCCTTCTGCGACACTCAAAGTCGCCTTCGACAAAGAAGGAGTGCTTTACATCGACGGATGCTTCGTCGGAAAACTCAATTACCCGCTGCAAAGAAAGATGCTGATGCACTATATACAAACTGAGACACGCACAGAGCACGGCGTCGAGCTCTCGGCCAACGGCCACGCGATACTCCACGACCTGAGACAGGTGCCCGAACTCCGGGGCCGCACGTTCCGCGGCGTCAAGGTCGAGACAAACAAACTCACCCGAGCCCTCCCCTGGATCGCACTGGCGGAAGAAGGACGTGTCCGCCTCGTAGCCGGCCGCTGGAACCAGGAATTCATCGAAGAAGCCTGCTCCTTCCCCCACGGCCTCCACGACGACCAAATCGACGCCGTATCAATAGCCGTCCGCATGCACGGCGAAAGACGAGGTAAGAGATTTTGGAGGTTGTGAGACCAGTTGTCAGTTGTCAGTTGTCAGTTGTCGGTTGTCAGTGGTCGGTGGTCAGTGGTCAGTGGTCAGTGGTCAGTTGTCAGTGGTCAGTGGTCAGTGGTCAGTGGTCAGTTGTCGGTGGTCAGAACCGGGAGCGATAGCGACTGGGTTCTTTCGTCTTGCGGAGGAAAAAGAAGTTTTCCCGCAGAGCCGCAAAGACCGCAGAGAAGAACTACGCGGATGATGGATCCTGACCATGTCAGAACCGGGAGCGATAGCGACTGGGTTCTTTTCGTATTAACAGATCTTTGACAACCCAATCCAAAGGCCCCGCACGATCGCAGGCTCTTTCATTCTGCCTCTTCTCTGCGCATCCGCGCCTCTGCGGGAGAAAAAGAAGTTTCCCGGAAAGCCGCAAAGCCAGCAGAGACCAACTCGGCCGTTATGCACAACTGACAACTGACAACTGACTACCGCCTTATGACCATTTATACTCTACCAATGCGTGTGATCTCAGGGCTATATGGCGGTCGTGTTTTGAAGAGTCCTCCGGGCAATAAAACACGGCCAACTTCGGACCGTCTGCGGGAGACGCTGTTTAATATTCTGGTACCGCAAATAGGCGAAGATACACGCTTTTTGGATCTTTGTGCCGGCACCGGGGCCATCGGGATCGAGGCCCTTTCACGCGGTGCAGCTTTCGTGACGTTCGTGGACCGGTCGAAACGAGCTTGTGCCCTGATCGAGGAAAATCTGGACAAATTGGGCGTCCCGGAATCGCAAACCGAGATCCTCCAGCTAGAGGCCGAAAACTTCACCGGCCGAGAGCACGAGTCGGGGTGGGATATTGCATCCTTTGATCCGCCGTACGATTCTGATTATTCCCTTGTTTTGCATGAATTCGGATATCGGAAAGTGCTGCTGAATCCGGGAGGTATTCTAATTGTGGAACATCACGCGAAGAAGATAATCCCGGATGAGATCGGCGACCTGCGCAGGTGGAGAATCTTGAAACAAGGCGATACCTGGCTCAGCTTTTACGAACATAATTAATGCAGGTACTTGTTTGGCTCACTCTATGTCTTGTTTGGGGCTCAACCTGGATCTTCATCAAGATCGGGCTCGAGGACCTGCCGCCGATCACGTTTGCATCTGCGCGGTTCCTCCTGGCAGTGGCGATACTATTCGTCGTGATCCGTGTTCAGAAGATCCCGCTTCCACGAACAGCAAAGGAGTGGAAACTGATCGCGTTGACCGGCATTCTGCAGTTTTCGATTAACTACAGCATGGTGTTTTGGAGCGAGCAGTACATAACGTCGGGGCTGGCAGCCGTGCTTCAATCGATGATCACTGTATTCGGCCTGCTGTTGGCATGGATCTTCCTGCCGAATGAGCGGATCACAAAGCTAAAGATCTTCGCCGTGTGTGTGGGTATTGCCGGCGTTGCGATAATATTTGTCGACCAGCTGCAGGTGCAAAGCTTTCTTGCGTTTCTGGGCTGCGTGGCGGTCGTCATAGGATCGTACGCGGCCGCACAGGCGTCAATATTAGTCAAAGCGAAGGGCGGGGCTTTTCACCCGGCAGCACTGCTATTTTGTCAGATGCTCTGCGGCTTGCCGCCAATTATCATCTATAGTCTGGCGGTCGAAGGCAGCCCCATGGCGTACAACTGGACATGGCGTGCCATTTTCTGTGTTGTTTACTTAACGATCGCCGGAACGATCGCGGCCTTTTGGCTATACTACTGGCTTTTGCGTAGAATCGAATCGACAAAAGCGATGATGATCTCGCTCGTAACGCCTTTACTCGCCGTAGTGATCGGTGCGGTAGTGCTCGGCGAAACCCTGCCGCCGCAGACCGGCATTGGCGGACTTTTGATCATCGGGAGTATTGGATTGATCGTTTTTCGGCGAAGCCAGACGAAGGCGGCGGAGCTTTGATCTAAGATCGTTTTCTTAAAATTCGTGTATTCGTGGCGGAAGACGAGTGCTTAATTTATAAGAATTAGCCACGAATGCACGAATGATTCGCGGTTTAGGCACAGAACACTTCAGTTATGCATTTCAAATTCACAACAGCGGGAGAATCTCACGGAAAGGCACTTGTAGCCATTGTCGAAGGGTTGCCAGTCGGCCTCCCGATCGACATCGAGGCTATTAACCACGAATTATGGCGTAGGCAGCAGGGCTATGGCCGCGGCGGCAGGATGAAGATCGAAAAGGATACCGTCGAGATCATCTCCGGCGTGCGCCACGGTCACGCCCTTGGCTCGCCGATCGCACTTATGATCAAAAACGATGATTTCGTTCATTGGGAAGATGTCATGTCAGTCGATCCTCTCGAAACCGAGCTCAAGAATCCAAGGATCGTTTCAAGGCCGCGGCCCGGGCACGCCGATCTGGCCGGGGGCCAAAAATTCCAGACTCGCGATCTTCGCGACGTTCTGGAGCGTGCTTCTGCTCGTGAGACGGCGGCCCGTGTTGCCGGCGGGGCCATCGCTAAGCAGCTTCTGCGTCAGTTCGGCATTGAGATCAAGAGCCATGTGATAAAGCTCGGCACCGTACAGGCGGTTCCGCTTTGGAAAACATGGGAGGAAATTTCGGCCATTCCTTCGGACTCTCCGCTCAACTGTGCCGATGATGTCAGTCAAAAGGAAATGATAAGGCAGATCGACGATGCCACCAGCGACCGTGACACGCTCGGCGGTATTTTCGAAGTGATTGCGAAAGGCGTGCCTGTTGGCCTGGGCTCTCATACGTCATGGATCGAGAAGCTCGATGGGCGTATCGCTCAGGCATTTATGTCGATACATGCGGTAAAGGCCGTTGAGATCGGGACCGGCGTGGCAAATGCCGGGAAACGAGGTTCCGAAGTGCATGACGAGATCTTTTACGACGGCGATGAGGGCCGCGAGAACGGCAAAGACACTGACTTGGAAGGAACAGACCCGACGGCCAGGTTTTATCGCAAGACCAACCGTGCCGGAGGACTCGAGGGCGGGATAACGAATGGCGAGGAAGTGCGTGTACGTGGTTATATGAAACCGATATCCACATTGAGAAGACCGCTCCATTCAGTGGATATCGACACCAAGAAGGAGGACCTCGCGGCCTTCGAAAGGTCCGATATAACAGCGGTTCCCGCGGCGGGCGTTATCGGCGAAGCCATGCTCGCAATTGTTCTCGCAAACTCAATGCGGGAAAAATTCGGGGGCGACAGTATGACGGAGATGATCCGAAATTTCGCATCTTATAACGAAACGGTATCGAAATATTAGATTTGCGAGTTAAATCAGAAAGACTCCTGGTCCTGGTGATCCTCGCCGGAATACTTTCGCTAAATTGCGGTAAAGCCGGCGATCCGCAACCATCGAATGTATCCAATAATAACCATCAAACGGGCGAATTGCAGGAACTTCGCAGTGCAATGAAGAGGATCGAGCCTTTCTTTGAGCTTATGGGTGAGCCGGAGAGAAGCGATTGGATGTGGTCAAACCATGAGCCGGGCCAGACGTTTGAAGATTATCTCGATTCAGATCCAGCCAAACCTACGGCAAAACGGCAAAAGATCTATGTGCTTCCTCTTGGCAAATTCAGCAAGGCCCAGCAAAGGGCGATCGATATATCCGCTGGCTATCTCGCCGTGTTCTACGACCTCCGCGTCGTTGAGATGCCGGGTCGTCCGCTGATCGTGAAGGGGCCGCACTTACGTCGAAGCCGGTCCGGTAAGCGGCAGGTCCGGACAGGCCACATCCTGGAAGAAATACTTAGACCGATGCTCCCGGCCGATGCAGCAGCTTTGATAGCATTCACCTCAGAGGATCTTTATCCGAATGACACGATGAACTATGTATTCGGCCAGGCGAGTTTTGAAGATCGGGTGGGGGTGTGGTCATTGGATCGTCTGGACGATAACACGGATCAGCGAAATTTCCTGCTTCGTACGCTAAAGATCCCGGCTCACGAGACGGGGCACATGTTTGGCATGCGTCATTGCACTAAGTACGAGTGCATGATGAGCGGTACAAATCATCTCGGAGAAACTGACCGCCGGCCTTTAGACGCCTGCCCTGAATGCACCGCGAAGATATGCTGGATGTCAGACATATCCATGACCGAGCGATACCGACAGCTGATATCGTTTTGCACGAAAAATGGACTTGCCGCCGAGGCCATGGAATTCGAGAAAAAATTGAGGGCGGTTTCGGTGATCGACTAGACGCAGAACCGAATAAGTAACTAAAGATATGAATAAACTTGCCGTTTTGTTGACCGCGTTCGTCGCCGTAGAACATGTTGGGATAATGGTGCTTGAAATGTTCTTCTGGGATCATCCCCTCGGACGCCAGATCTTTGGGATGACGCCGGAAGTTTCGGCCTCATCGGCGGTTCTCGCTGCAAATCAAGGTCTGTATAACGGATTTCTGGCAGCGGGATTGTTCTGGGGCCTGATATCGAACCGGAAGGACGTTAAGATCTTCTTTTTGGCGTGTGTCATCGCGGCCGGGATATTCGGCGGCTTGACCGCTAAGACATCGATTCTGGCAACCCAGGCATTGCCAGCGGTCCTGGCATTACTGGCGAACCTGGGCGCCGCGGAGAAAAGGCGAAAGTATCTCACCCACTAGATCATTCATGGGCCTCGTTGAGCGTAATTTCCTACTTCGTACACTACTCGCTGAGGTAATTTCCTGCTTCGTACACTAAAGATCGCCGCTCACGAGACTGGCCACATGTTCGGAATGCGTCATTGCACCAAGTACGGGCGGGTCGTGACGCAAGCCACCTGCACGAAACCTAAACGGCCTAACGTCTGAATAACCATCGTTACTCTAAAAATCACTTTTCTAAAACACTATCTGGTCACCGACCGTGATCTTTGAAATCTTAAAATCGAATTTTCTAGGAATGAGATGATAAAACCGGTTAGTAGGGGAAAAATAGTTCGGATTAAAGACGAAGCTGACTTCATCATTTTCCTTGGAAACGAGCACCTCTCCTTTGCTATCCTTCCGGGCGAAAAAGAACACCGCGGAATCGCCGCGTTTCGCCGGTGGAATAAAATGTGCTAAATCACGCGAACCACCTTTGTCATTTCTGAGCCAGACATTGCCCTTCATCTCTTCCAGCGTCAAGCCTTCGAAGATCGCCTCTTCCACAGCTTGACCGGACGGGTTCGGAAACTTGGTTAAAGTAACAACATAATAATTCTGGCAGGGAGCGCATTCGAGCAAAGTCCGGCCGGCCGCATTAAATTCTCCTTTAGCCTTATCGTTCATCTTGTCGTATCCAGCCGCTATCTGATTCAGCCTCGTCAATGCGAGCCTAATAGGAAGGCCGGAGTGCAAACGCATTACGACTGGAGGCGGGGCTCCCGTACGCTCGCTACGGCTTCTTTCACTGCCAGTGAGTCGATTATCAGCCTGATCTCGAAGAGAAGCGTTCGCTGCCGCGTTAGCGGCCCCTTGAATCGACTGGTAAGTTTGTGTCCATGCCGACTTATTAAGAACGTCCATCGCTTCGGACTGCGACCATTTCTCGACCGGCTTATCAAGAACCTTTTGAGCTATTACTGCAGACGAACATGCACAAAGCACTACGAGCAGGGTTATCGTGTTAAACTTCAACATATTTTCCGAACCTATTTGGAAGAACTTGAGATCTGGCAACGCCAAAATCGATTGTAATGATTCTTTGGATGACTAGCAAACAATTTTACCGATCAGATCATATTCGTGTGCTTCGCTTATAAGGACGTCATAGATTTCCCCGATCCGGGGTTCAAACTTATCCGGCATATCGTTGATGAGTATATATCCGTCGATCTCCTGCGTCTGGCCCTGCAGCCGGCCCTGGAACAACAGGTCTGATTCCTGTGAAAGCCCTTCGAACATTACCGGATAAATGTTTCCGATCTTAGATTTGTTCAGCTGCTTACTGATCTTCGCTTGTTCTTTCATCAGTCGATTGCGGCGCTGTTTTGCAACCTTTGGATCGACTTTGTTGGGCAGATCAAACGCCGGAGTACCTTCTTCGTCCGAATACGTGAACACACCGAGATTGTCGAAGCGGCAGTTTTGGACGAATTTGATCAATTCCTCAAAATCTTCCTCTGTCTCTCCGGGAAAACCTGTGATGAATGTAGTTCGGATGGCAATGCCCGGAACGGCATTACGTACACGGGCTATAAGGCGTTCGAGAGATTCGCGGGTTCCACCTCGTTTCATCAGTTTGAGCACATTTCGCGAAGCATGCTGCAAAGGCATATCGAGATATTTCACAGCTTTTGGCGTTTCGGCGATCGCTGCCAGAAAAGCATCGGAAATATGCGTCGGAAAGGCATACATCGGACGGATCCATTCGATACCATCTATCTCACCCAGCGCGCGTATCAAGGCGGCCAAAGCGTCCCCTTCCCCCAGGTCTTCACCGTATCGCGATGAGTCCTGGGCAATCAGGACGATCTCCTTTACACCTTGTTTAGAGAGCATTCTCGCCTCTTCGATAATGGATCCGAACCGCCTGGATCGAAATGCCCCCCGCATCGCAGGGATCGAACAGAAGGCACACGGGCGATCGCAGCCTTCGGCGATCTTGATAAACGCTGTGTGAGATTCGGTCGCCCGCATTCGAGGAGTGTACTCGTCGTACAAATAGGTCGCCGATTTATTGCCGATGGGCGTGATCGTTAACTCGCCAGCGTCGTAGGTTTCATCCGCAGCCTTAAGGATCTCATTTACTTGCGAAGTGCCGATAAATGCGTCCACCTCGGGAAGTTCCTTTATCAGGTCATCGCGATATCGTTCGACCAGGCAACCAGCTACGATCACCCGGGTAGCAGTTCCGTCCGCCTTTAGCCGGGTTGCTTCGAGTATCGCATCGACCGATTCCTGCTTTGCAGATTCGATAAACCCGCAGGTGTTGACAACAACCGTATCGGCCTCACCGGCGTTGCTTGTTATCTGATAGCCCGCCTCAGCGAGTTGCCCCATCATCACTTCGCTGTCGACGAGATTCTTAGGGCAGCCAAGACTGACAAATCCTACCTTCTTCATACAGTTTACAAACTCGCTTCCATACCAAACCTATAGATTAGCACAATTGCCAACCTCTATTCGATGTTCGAATCTTCGATCCGCCGGAGCATGCCGTCTATCTCGTTGGCCTCGTCATGGCTAATGTCCTTTTGTCCAAATCGCACTCGATTGTATTTCTCCGTGATAATCACGGCTTCGGGTATCCGTAAGTCTGCAGCAAATTCAAGCGGCGTTTGAAATGGCTCACGGATGATTCCACGTTTGGCAAGAACGTCCAGCATTCGCTCGTAAAAATCCACAATGCCGGGATGGGCTGCGTTGGTGACCCGTCGCCGCAGCATCTGCCAGATCCGCCATCGTACTGCCCGAGAGCAGAACCACCGTACGAAAAGCACGGTCAACACAATTCCAACTAGCACACCCAATCCCTGGGCGATCGAATAGACTCGGGCTTGAACGCCGTCTGCTCCTCTAACACCGGCCCACCATGCCTTGATAATTTCCGTGATGGCTGCGAGATAGAAAACCGTGGTGACCTGAACATCTGCCAATCCGCTTCTTACAGATCTGGCAAGTGAGCGCTGCTCCTGGTCATCAAACGCCACGAAATACTGGATCCAAAAAGTCTCTAAAGCCTCGGCGTATTTTCGGAACGTACCGGCGAGGCCACCTCCGGACCCTGTTGGATTGAGGCCGCCGCCCGGGGTCGGATCAAACGCGACCCAGGCATCTTCGCCAGGAAAATACACTTCCACCCATGAATGTGCGTTTCTCTGCCGAACGATAGTCATACCGACGGCATCGTTGAACTCGCCTCCATGGAACCCATTCACGACCCGGGTAGCTATACCCTGGGTCCGCAGCATCACGGCCATCGCGGTAGCGAAATATTCGCAATGTCCCTCACGAATATTGAATAGGAAATCCGCTAGCGGCTCCCGGCCACCCGCCGTCCGTTGGAGCGTATAGCCAAAATTTGATCGAAGATGGCTTTCAACCGCTTTTGCACTGTTGTATCTGTTCGCCGTTCCTGCGGTGATCTCTTCTGCAAGTGTGGAAATGCGCCGGTCGAAGATCTCGGGCAGCTGCAGATAGTTTAAGCTGTCGGCAGAGTAGGGTTCGACATCCGCCCGAAGCCTTGAAGGAGGTGGGGTGCTGCGGTCCGACAAAACCTTATAGCTGACACGTTCAAACTTCATGTCAGTTGAGATCGCCCCATATAAGTCTTTGTACAAAACGGAAAAGTTGCCCTGCACGATGAGTGCCCGGGGCAACGCGAAAAGCACGGGTGTATTCAGAGGTTCCAAGTAAATGGTTTGAATAGACAGATTTTCCCGGTTCGAAGCCGTGTCGATCTGAATGATATCTCCGTCACCTTTATCGAGAAACTCCTTCACCATTGAGCGTCGCCAGGTCAAATTATCGAAAGTATCGAGAGCGATACCGCGAAAATACATTCCTGCATTGTCGGCTGGGTTGTCGAGCTTTACCCTCATGACGACTTCGTCGTTTTCCTGAATATTTCCGATACCGCCCAGTTGGACGATTTCGGAGAATCCTGAACTGGCCTGAAGTCGGTTCTGATTTCCGCCAAATCCCGCCCCGCCAACTCTGGGCAGCATGAAGAACAGAGGAACCGCCAGCAGCGAGATGAAAGCGATCAAGATGATCGATGTGATCGGCAATCGGCTCGGGGGGAAACGCAGGTCGGCCAACTTCATTTGATCCGTACCCGTTTTTCCGTGATCTACCGCCAGGGCTGTTTTTCTGATCTCGAGGGCGATGACCGCACAGACCATCACGAGCAGATATAGAACGAATGATAAAAAATATAACCCGCTAATACTGAGGCCGGCTGCAAGCAAAACCTCGAAGAAAGACATCAAATATAGGAATACCCAGTCGCGGGAACTTTTTTGCTGCAGCAGCTTGATCGCCGACAACGAAAGAATGAGTTTTGCGAGAACCCCGGCAACCTCGGTATCGAGCTGACCTACCGTCAACCATTCAAACCTCCAGGCAAGTAAGAACGCCGGGAGGGCAAGAACGATAAGGGCGGTTCCCAGCTTTTCCGAGATCTGCCATCGACTGTCTTCGAGGAACCAGGCAGCAGCCATCACCGATAAGAAACCGACAGGCACTAAAAGACCAAATGAACCCGAAACCCAAAGCGATAGAAAGCCGCAAAAAACGGCTGCGTAAGATACTAGTCGGAAAAATGTTTCGAAGTTCATACTGGAACCGCAGCAATATTAATTGTATCCCTTGAAGCCGCAAGAGTTGCAAAAAAAACCTGGTGACTCGCCGACCTGGCGATCCGTCGACTTTGTTTTTTGAATTCTGTATCATCGGGTCATGACCTTGGACGAGGATTCCAATAAAGCATTCTTTTCCATTGTTTTACCCGTCTACAGAGAATCAGCTCATATCGTTGATATTCTGAACGAGATCCGAACGGCGATGGACAGTGTAGAAGGATCATTCGAGCTGGTACTGGTCGATGATGGTTCTCCTGACGATACGTGGTCGGTCTTGCAGCAGAACGCCCCCTTCTTCCCAATGATGCGGGCTGTCAGGCTTAGCCGAAACTTCGGCAAAGAGCATGCTCTCTGCGCCGGGCTCGAGATGGCAAGGGGCGATGCCGTCATTGTCATGGATGCCGACGGCCAGCACCCTCCCTCGCTTCTGCCCGAGATGATCCGCACTTGGCGTGAATCCGGTGCCGACATTGTTGATGCCACTAAGACTCATCGAGGCAAAGAATCCTTATTCGATAAATTCAGCGCCGGGCTTTTTTACCGGCTTTGGACCCGGCTCTCCGGTTTCGAGCTGACCGGTGCATCAGACTTCAAACTGCTTAGCCGCCCAGCCGTTGATGCATATCTCCAGATGGAAGAACGAAATGTCTTCTTTCGAGGGATGACGGCGTGGTTGGGGTTTTCCAGGGCACAGGTTCCATTTGAAGTGGGCTCGCGCGGGAGCGGGGCTTCGAACTGGTCCGTGCTGAAGCGATTACGCCTCGCGATCGACGGTATCTCGGGGTTCTCGGCTCTTCCGTTGCACCTGGTTACGCTGGCCGGGATCGTTTTTTTCATATTCTCCATCATATTCGGGGTTTATACGCTTGCCCTCCAACTCTGGGGGCGGTCAGTGAGCGGATTTGCCACTGTGATCCTGCTTCTCCTGATCATCGGAAGTCTTTTAATGATCAGCTTAGGAATCATAGGCATTTACTTAGCCCGCATTTACGATGAGATAAAACGCCGGCCTCGATACGTTGTGGCCCAGACGATCGAAACCAAGCATGTCGACGGCAAATAAGTGTTAAACAATTTCCCGAAAAAACGTCAAGTCTTACCGCCAGAGTTTCAGGCCGTATATGACGCACACTACAAACAGAACCGCGAAGGATCATCTGCGGCCTCCGGCCTGGCACAAAAACTTGAAAGCTGGATGCATCGAAAAGCTGCCGCGGACTCGGCTCCCAGTAAGAAGACCCTCGAGATCGGCGCCGGAACACTGAATCATCTGCCGTATGAACCGGATGTTCTGAATTACGATATTGTTGAACCATTTCATTATCTTTTCGAATCTTCGCCTCATCTTCCGAGAATATCGTCTTTTTATGATGACCTATCCGAGGTTCCCGCCGACGCGAGTTATGACCGGATCATCTCGATCGCAACCTTTGAGCATATTTGCGATCTCCCCGCTATTGTTGCAAAATGCGGCCTCTTGCTGGCGGACGATGGGAATCTGAGAGTTGGCATTCCGAGCGAAGGCACGATCCTCTGGAAACTGGGATACAAACTGACCACGGGCCTGGAGTTTAAGCGAAAGTATGGCCTCGACTATGAGATTCTGATGCGGCACGAACACGTAAATACGGCAGCTGAGGTCGAGGAGGTCCTGCGTTACTACTTTTACGATGTCCGGCGGAATGTCTTTGGAATAGCACCATTTTTATCGATCTACCAATTTTTTCGCTGCTCCCGGCCCATTGTCGAAAGATGTAGGACCCACTTCTGATCCCCTTACGAAAAAGCTATTTCATAGTATTCAGCCTGATCGCTTCAACACGAACCCCCTCAGTATTAACAACCAGTAATCGGCGACCGCTGCCATCCTTAGACACCACTATCGAAGACGGGTTAGCAAGAATGGGCGCCCTTTCGAATAGAGTTTCGACCCTGTTTCCATTGAGATCGAATACGAGGATCTCGTTCCGCCAGCCATTGGTTACATAAAGCCGCTGAGCAAGCCCTTCGTAAGCGATATCAGGGAAATGCCACGGATATTTTCCCCATTCCGGTATCTCCCACATACGAACAAAATTGCCGTCGAGATCGAAAACCTGTATTCGATTATTACCAAGATCGGAAACGAATATCAGGCCCGCGCCGGTTTCGATGCCCGTCGATTCCAGAAACTGGCCGGGTGCTCCGCCGGACGCACCCCACGCCATAAAAGACTCGCTCGCTGGATCAAATCTGACGATCCTGGTTCGCCCCTGATCGACGATGTAAATGTGCCGGTTTGGCCCAACCACAATGTCTCGAGGCCCGTAAAATCCCGGGTCGGGTCCCTTCCATTCTTTTTCGAACGTCCCGTCGGCGTTGAATCTTAAGAGTTTATGGTTGAGAGCGTCGACCACATAGATGCGGCCCTCCAGATCGACCGCTACGCCATTTGGCTCCCTTAGTTCGCCTATCCCGCCGCCTGGTGTTCCTATCGACATTAGGAAAAGGCCGTCCGGGCTGAATTTCTGAACCCGACTGTTTCCCGTATCCGCGATGTAGAAATTTCCCGCAGTATCTGTGTTTATGCCCCGCGGCTTATTAAACTGACCGCCGCCGGTCCCCTGGCCGCCTTCCAGGGCATTCGCCGCCGGAGCAACTACAATTGGCGAAATCTCCGGTGGTGCAGCTATCGGCAGATCGAGATCCGGCAGTACCGAATAGACCTTGAGGTTGTCATATTTTTTTTCCGTATCTTCGAACACGACCGGAAAGTACCGGGCAAACATCTGCTCGTTCAGATTCTTTACAAAGTCACCCTTTCTAAGGGCGTCATCGATCGCTACATAAGCAATGTCGTTTTCCTTTAGAAGTGCATAGACCTCCGCGGCATTCCTGGATTCGAACATCTTCTTGTAGATCTGGTCCCTTTCATTGGTGGGATAGCCCGCTCCCCACGCGTAATAAGGGTGGCCGTAGAACAATGGGCGGCCCGCCATCAGGATCCCATGATTCACGTACCTGTATGAAAGAAATATCGCTCGCGGATCGGTATTTTGTCTGACCCATTCAACGAATGGGTCTCCTTCGAAACGGGCCACGACCCAATAAGTATTTTTGACCACTACAAGATCGATGATTCCGCCCAACGTAATAAGGCCCATCAAGGCGATGGCTAGTAGCCGCGAAGGAGCGAAAAAAGGCCCGATCTTGAGCTGCCATAATTTCAAGAGCCCAAACCCGACGAAAAGATTGGCTCCGACAAGCCAAATATTGAGAAATTTATGGTTTGCAAGCACTTCGTCGCTGAACTGAAAACAAAATGTCAGCACAAACAACGCGGCCAGGCCCGCCATGATCTTTCGCTGAAGCCCTGTTCCCCAGACGAGTGCAGCGATTATCAGCAGCCATTTAAATCCAAAGGTGAAGAACAGGTAATAGGTAACATTCGTAAAACCCGGATCGTCGATCGTATAGCCCCAGGTAAACATTGAGTAGCTCGCGGGCTTGGCTCCGATCTTAAGGTAAAGAACCTGCGGCAGGGCCAATATACCCGCGATAATGGCTGTGATCGCCATTTCTCGTTTTAATGGCAGCAGGAAGAATAATACCGCCAGGACCGCCGCGGCACCCGCAAATACGGCCCCGTTCCACATCGGCAGGAGCCCAAGCAAACAACCGGCAAGTACAAATCCGGAATATTTGGCTACGGCTGCCGGCGGCTCATGCTGTTTGGGCGGATCCTCTTCCAGATCGGCCGCCTGATCACTTTCAGCCTCCTGCTTATCCTCGGCATTCTCAGAGCGGGATTTCCTATCCTGATAACGCATTATCAGAAAAATGATCACTATCAGCAGAATGGCGATCGAACTAGCGAAATGCCTTTGATTCAGATAGACGACCTGTGACCAGACGCCCCAGTCTTCGCCACGGTAAGGCAGGCCGGACGTAAGAAATGACCTCATCTCCCAGACCTTCGCCATCGCATTCGTGATCGACGTTGTGCCGGCGAGGAACGGGATGTACGCAAGGGAGCCGTGAAAGAAAAACAGTCCTGCACCGATCCGGCCCACGACGCGCGAAGCAAACAGCACCGATCCTAATGTCATCACCAAAACCAGCATCGCCAACAGCGTGAAAATACTCAGGATGTTATTGGCGGCGGCCGGATTGAGGCCGAGATACTCAAGATTGCCGGCGAGGAAATAGAAAAGAAAATGGTACCGGATCCGGTCGCCGGAAAAGTGAGGATACTCCGTCGGGAAGTTGTGCCCTACGGCAAAACTTTGCATGATCGACACGTTCGAGCCGAAATCGCTCCACTGGTGATTGCCGATCAGCAGATTGCCTTCGTTGACCGCGAACGTGCTGAACATCATCCATGTGGCCGCCACAAAGAAAATGCCGACAAATATCCAGTCCCACTGAGTAAATTCGTAGACATCACGTGAAGTCGGACGTGTAACCGGCCACTTAACCCTCAGCAGCCAGATCAACGCTATTGCCGCCGCGAAAAAGGCCAGATTCCCGGCAAACATGGGAGCACCGGTCCCCGAGAAGAGATAGGCGAACAAATACGTCAGCCACGAACTGGCCAGAATGCCCGACAGTAATGCAACCGAAACCCGGTGACCCATGGAAGCATATGGAAAATACCGGCTGCAGATCGTATCGCCGAGAAAGGAGGCCACTATCAGATATAGGATGGCTAGCACTAGAGGAGTTTAATTCAATCGAATCGAAATTATCAAAACGTATTATATGTGGGTACCATATGAACGGGCCGCGTTTGAACCCTCGGGCCACGTCCGGTATTATTTGGCAAAAAGGAGAAACAATGGAACGCAAAACCGCAGAAGAGTATCCGCAGGAGCTACTAGACCTATTTCACGAATACCAACATGGTGATATGGACCGCCGATCGTTCATGAACCATTTGACGAGATTCGCGGTCGGCGGGCTGACGGCCGCAGCGATCTTCGAGAGCCTGACGCCGAACTATGCGTGGGCTCAGACTGTTTCTAAAGACGACAAAGACATCAAGGTCGGCTACGAAACCGTGCAATCGCCCGCCGGTAATGGTTCGATCAAGGGTTACCTTGCTCGGCCATCGAAAGGCACAAAATTCCCTGCGGTGTTAGTCATACACGAGAATCGCGGCCTCAACCCGTATATCGAAGATGTTGGCCGTCGCCTCGGTAAGGCAGGTTACCTGGCGTTTGCTCCGGACGGTTTGACCTCGGTCGGCGGATATCCGGGCGATGAGCAAAAGGGCGTTGCCCTGTTTCGCACAGTAGACGGCAAGAAGATGACCGAGGATTTTGTTGCTGCGGCCATGTGGCTCAAGAAACGCTCTGACAGCACCGGCAAATTAGGTGCTGTAGGATTCTGCTTCGGCGGCGGCATGGTCAATCAGCTCGCTGTCCGTCTCGGTGAGGACCTCAACGCCGGCGTTGCATTTTACGGCAACCAGGCAGGAGTTGCCGATGTGCCCAAGATCTCGGCACCGCTGATGTTCCACTACGCCGGTAATGACCAGCGAATAAACGCCGGTATCGAGGCCTACGAAGCCGCCCTTAAAGCGAATAAGAAAAACTTCGAGAGCTTTATGTACGAAGGCAAGCAGCACGGCTTTCACAACGACACGACCCCACGCTATGACGCCGAAGCCGCTAAATTAGCCTGGGAGCGAACGCTTGGATTCTTTAAGAAGCATTTGAAATGACCTCGCATGCGGCGAACGATTAGACCTGCAGCGATCCGTCGATAGCTTTCGGAGATAAAAGGATATGAAACAGATTCTTTTTACAGTTGCTTTGGTTATAGGACTTTCCCAGATCGCTTCCGGACAATATAAGAAAGGAAGCGTTGAAGACAAGTTGATCCAGCTGGACAAGGCATGGACGTTCGCTGAGTTAAAGGGCGATAAGAAGGCCGCCGCTGCACTGATCGCAGACGATTATGTCGGCACGACACAGCAGGGCGAGGTCGAAAATAAGACCCAATATCTCGCCTCCGTGATGCCAAACGCCGATATGGTCAGGTCCGACGATTATAAGATCAAGATCTATGGCAATACGGCGATCATGACCCACCGCGGAACCGTCGAGGGCGTGCGAAACATCCAGTTCCGCAGCACCCACGTCTGGATGAAACGCGGAGGCAAATGGCTGATCGTAGCCCATCATGGCAGCCAGATACTACCACCCCCGGAAGAAGACGAGTCACCTTAAACTCGCTCGAAACGAGAATGTTCGCCAATGAGGTAGGCATATACATCTTATTCTCACAAGTTAACTCAAACGCCCGGTCAGGCAGGCGGGCCGAACCCGCCGTTGCCGACGCGCGAGCTAGTGATTCTATTGTCCAAAGATCAGGATGCGGGTCCGAAATGTTCAGAATCCCCTTAGTCCTCTTTGCGGGCTTTGCGCTTTGCGGGAAATCTCTTTTTTCTCCCGCAAAGTCGCAAAGTCGCAAAGAAGACGCAAGGAGATTGCGATCGTGCGGGGCTTTTGGATTGGGTTGTCAAATATCTGTTAATGCGAAAAAGAACCCAGTCGCTATCGCTCCCGGTTCTGACATGGTCAGACGCTTAGTTCTTCTCTGCGGTCTTTGCGGCTCTGCGGGAAAACTTCTTTTTCCTCCGCAAGACGAAAGAACCCAGTCGCTATCGCTCCCGGTTCTGACCACCGACAACTGACAACCGACAACCGACAACCGACAACTGACAACTGACCACCGACAACTGACCACCGACAACTGTTCTCACAACCTCCAGAATCTCTTACCCCGTCTTTCGCCGTGCATGCGGACGGCGATGGAGACGGCGTCGATCTGGTCGTCGTGGAGGCCGTGGGGGAATGAGCAGGCTTCTTCGATGAACTCCTGGTTCCAGCGGCCGGCGACGAGGCGGACTCGGCCTTCTTCGGCGAGGGCTATCCAGGGGAGGGCGCGGGTGAGTTTGTTCGTCTCGACCTTTACGCCGCGGAACTTGCGTCCGCGGAGTTCGGGGACCTGTCTCAGGTCGTGGAGGATCGCGTGGCCGTTGGCTGATAGCTCGATGCCGTGCTCGGTGCGTGTCTCAGTTTGGATATAGTGCATCAGCATCTTTCGCTGGAGCGGATAATTGAGCTTTCCGACGAAACAGCCGTCGATATACAGCACACCGTCTTTATCGAAGGCCACTTTTAGTGTCGCAGACGGGTCTGAATCTGGGTTAGCGGTGAAAGATAGGTCGTATCCGCGCTTCCATTCGAGGTTCGGCGGGGGCACCGGAACGATGTTCTTTGTAAACCACGCACGCTGGAACAGTCCGCCTTCGGTTGGGACGGGCCTTTGCTGGTAGAGGGCTTCGAATGAGTACGTGCCCATTCGTTTTTTTATCTTTTCGAGTGTCTCAATGCTAAAGCGTTCGGGCCAAAGGGCCTCGCCGGGGCGGCGTAAGTCTAGAGAGTCTGGGGAGTCTAGAGAGTCTAGAGAGTCTTTAGAGTTCGTAGAGTTTTTAGAGTTTGTTGAGTTTATAGAGTTCGTGGAGTTTGTTGAGTTCGTGGAGTTTGTTGAGTTTTTTGGAGTTCTCTGTATTCTCAGTTTCTCTCTGCGTCTCAGCGTCTCTGCGTTGAATATCTTCGTTATTGGCTGACGTTGACCGCTGACGCTGGCGGTTCTGACGTGCGGCTCGGTCGTATTCGTTCGGGATGGCACCCATCGGGAGGCCGGAGGGGTTTTGGGAGGTTACGTATCTGATCGGGGGTTTCTGTTCCTGTTCGAGATACGCGAACTCGGGACGCAGGCCTCCCAGCGTGTGGACGATCTCGCGGCGGCCGTTGCGGTTTATGTAGATCGGTCGCTTTGGCAATGGAGAATTGAAAGTGGAAAGTGGAAAATGTTCGGATCCTTCCGAATTCAGCTCTCCATTCTCGGCTGCCCCATTTTCCATTTTCAATTTTCCACTTTCCATTGGCGTTTCAGCGATCGCGGGAAGAGAGATGACGTGCCATTCGTCGGTGCCGTCTTCCTGCTGCTGTTTTAGGAGGCGGCCGGCGAGGTCGTCTTCGTGCCAGCGGGTTTGGATGAGGATGACCTGGCCGTCGGGTTCGAGGCGGGTCATCATGTCGTCGTTGAACCAGTTCCACACTTTATCTCGATAACTCGCAGACTCTGCCTGCTCGCGGCT
>JBGTIP010000060.1:0-48531 GCA_041745615.1 Pyrinomonadaceae bacterium
ACGTAACCGCGGCATCTTCGAGGCTGATACCCAGCTCTTTCGCTATCCAATGAACCCTCTGAAAGTCAGCCTCATTTGTGGGAATCTGTGCCATAAATGACACACTAGCCTATTCGTTAGAGAAATGCAACAACTATTTTCATAAATATAACAAAAAGATCAGAATTGTGGTTAAGGAGGCCGTGCAGTGCAAGAATCGCAATATCGGCAGCGCTAGCCCGATATTCTTACGATGTATCAACACCAAGTTTCTAAGTACGTGTAGTGGTAAAGAGGTGCATTGACACCGGTGATATAATTGATCTTCAGTAACCGCAAAGTCCACATTTACACTGATTCTTTTGATGGGAGAGAGATAACGTATGGCTGTTGACCAGCCCATACCCTCCAAGTTGAAAACGCCATTTCAGCGTCACAAATGGGATAAATATTTCTACCCGCTGTTTGCTGTCGCGGCGTGCGCACTCGTCCTGATCAGTTTTGGCCCTACATACTACTTTCGCCTTTTTAGTTCGGACGGCTCGTTCTCGACCCTCGTTCACGTGCATTCGTTAGTTTTCAGTGCGTGGATGTTACTATTCCTTGCTCAGACCATCTTGGTTGAAAACGGCCGCATCGATCTGCACGTCATGCTTGGCAGTCTGGGCCTCCTCCTTGCCCTCGCAATAGTCGTCGTCGGTTACCTCACTCTGGTCGCGGGTGCACAGACGGGATATCTCGGGCCGGGCGTCGAACGCAACATAGAGGTTTCACGCATGTTCATGATCGTTCCCATGCGCGACCTCGTCTGGTTTATTGCATGTCTTGCGTTGGCGATCTACTATCGCAATTCACCCGAGACGCATAAACGCCTGATGCTGCTAGTTTTTGTCGGCGGATTAATGCCAGTGGCTCTGGCTAGGGTTCCTGCTGGATTCAGCTTGTTGATCGGGCTTCTATTTATGTTCGCACCGCCGCTTTACGACGCTGTTAGCCGGCGGCGTCTCCACCCCGTCTATGCTTTTGGTATGCCATTGATCATTGTGTCAAGCCTTCTTCTCGGGCCGCTTGCGAGAACGGCGTTATGGAGGAACTTTGCAGACCTGATTATCGGGTAAAGTGGCGAATCGTTTCTTGTAAGAATTGGGAGTCAGTCAGTCGTGCGAAGTAGCCATTCTTCTTGACTGATAGGTTTTGATCAGTGGTTTAAGCGTTTTTTGTCGAGATTTGTCGCGGTTTGTTTTTGTGATGGCAGAGGTGTAGCTGCGGCTGACGGTTGAGCTGTTGAGGCCGGTGAGGCGTGACCGCCGACACGCCGATGCCGGCCCGACCTTATAAGAAAAGACGGCATCGGGGCCTCGTCAAACGTGAATCAGATTTATATCATCGAACGAGTAAGTCCGGAGTCGTAACGTTTATGAACAATTCGCCAAGTCGCAATGCTGCCCACAAAGAACTTCGCCAAATCAGAACCGTGTTAATGAAAACTCAGAAGATACTTTTACTAGTGTTGTCGGGAATTGTTCTGACTTTTACCGTGCATCCGCAGGTTTTGAGTGATGCGGCATCTCTAATGACGAATTCGAAGGTAAAAAATGCTTTTGAATACATCAAAGAGATCGAACCGGCAACGGTCGAAGAACAGATAAAGATCGCTGAGATTCCGGCTCCTACTTTCGAAGAAGAGAAACGCGGAGCTTATTTTAAAAAGCGCTTTGCAGAGATCGGATTACAGAATGTCCGCGTGGATGCCGTCGGAAATGTGATCGGGGAAAGACCGGGAACGGGGGGACAAAATGCTCCGACGCTTGTTTTGGCGGCACATCTCGATACGGTTTTTGCAATGGATACGCCGCTTAAAACCGTCCGCGAGGGGACCGTCATAAAACTGCCGGGCATCGGCGACGACGCTCGCGGGCTGACGCTTTTGCTGGCCATTGCCCGGACGCTCGAAAGACACAAGATCGAGACGATCGGCAATATAATTTTCGTGGCAAACGTGGGTGAAGAAGGTTTGGGCGATCTGAAAGGCGTCCGGCACCTTTTTAACCAGGAGCTAAAGGGAAAAATAACGCATTTCATTTCGATAGACGGAACCGGTTTGGGCGTTACGACCGGAGCGGTTGGAAGCAAACGCTACCGCGTAACATTTTCGGGCCCCGGCGGACATTCTTACGGAGCGTTCGGAATGGCAAATCCGATCCACGCCGTCGGCAGACTGATCGCCAAGATCTCGGAATTTCAAACTCCGGCCGAGCCAAAAACCACCTTCAGTGTCGGGGTGATCCGGGGCGGAACCAGCGTAAATTCGATCGCCCGCGAGGCCTCATTTGATCTCGATATGCGTTCGGTCGATCCGAATGAACTCGCAAAACTCGACAAGATATTTAAGTTCAATGCAGAAGCCGCACTCAATGAAGAGAATGCGCGCTGGAAAGATGAAGGAAAATTAAGCCTCGATATAAAACTCATCGGAGATCGCCCGACCGGAACGCAGCCGCAGGATTCGCCCATCATACAAGTCGCCGCCTCCGCCAATAAATTTATGAATATCGAAAACGACTTCGGTTTTTCAAGCACGGATTCGAATCTGCCGATCAGCATCGGGATCCCGGCGATCACGATCGACGGAGGCGGAATGGGCAAAGGAGCACACTCTCTCGATGAACTGTGGGACTCAAAAGACAGTTTTATAGGAAGTCAGAGAGCCTTATTAATAGTTTTGGGTATTGTCGGCGTTAAATAGTTTTTCCTTCTCTACCAAACTTTTGCTGACTGGAACGCGGGCGTCCTCGCCTCGGGCGCCGGTCCCTCCGGCGTGACGTTGAATGGTATTTGTGAAGTTTGATGATCACTACGTTCGCCAGCGTCCTTCGGAACGCTTGCAGGCGGGGACGCCTGCGGTCCAGTCCCTGAAAGAAAAGTCGATCGAGCGTTCGCTGAATGATCTCGGTCAATTCGTTGCCGTCGAGCTCGGTGCGGCTGCGTTTGAACGACCGGGCAGTTTCGCGATGCGTTTCGAGCTCGACGTTTCCGCCCCGTTCTATCGATCACCGTTAGGCTCCAACCTGCTTTCCACCTGATATGTCATTCTGACCGAAATTTGAAAAAGAAATCGTTGACACCCCGTCATTAAACACTGTAGTATTATGTCTAAACGATGTTAGTCATCGTTTTTTGACCTCACTTTCGATTTGACCTACAGCTATCTGCACCCAGTTCCGGCGGGTCGCGCTTTATCCTAAGGCTCACGCTCAAATAATGTCAGCAAAACTTGGAGAAATTCTTGTCCGCGAAAATCTGATAACGCCTCAGCAGTTACGCGAGACGCTGGAGTATCAAAGGGTGCACGGCGGCAGACTGGGTTCTAATCTCGTGCGGCTCGGATACGTGTCTGACGATGTGGTCACAGCGGTCCTGTCGCGGCAATATGGGGTCCCGTCGATAAACCTCGACCTTTTCCAGATCGAGACGGAAGTCATAAAGCTGATCTCGGAGGACGTAGCCCAGAAATATTCGGTGCTGCCGATCTCTAAGGTTGCGGCGACGCTGACCCTGGCGATGGCCGATCCGACGAATGTCTTTGCCATGGACGATATCAAGTTCATGACAGGGCTCAATGTCGAACCGGTGATCGCGTCGGAAACGTCAATTCAACTTGCGATCGCAAAATATTACAGCGGATCGAATGAGATCGATATATTTGACGCCGCATTTACCGGTGAGACAGAAGCGGTTGGTTTCTCGAACGGCCGAAACGGCCTAAAGAATGGTTCGAGGGGTGTTCCGGCGCTTGATGAAAGGATAACCGCCTCAGACCTCGACGTTTCACTTGACCGATTCGAATTCGGTTCTCACGAGGGCGAAGAACTCGAGATCATCGAGGATAACGACGAGATCGATCTCGCCGCACTCGCCCGGGCCAGCGAAGACGCTCCGGTTGTACGGCTAGTGAATGTATTGATGGTCGACTCGCTCAGGCGGGGAGCATCGGATATTCACGTTGAGCCATACGAACGCGATTTCCGCATCCGGTTTCGTATCGATGGCGTTCTCTATGACGTCATGCATCCGCCCATGAAGATCCGCGACCCGCTGATCTCGAGGCTTAAGATCATGGCGAAGCTCGACATTTCGGAAAAGCGGCTTCCGCAGGACGGACGCATCAAGATCAAGGTCAAGATCGACAATCGTTCGCGCGAGCTGGATTTTCGAGTATCGACCCTGCCGACGCTCTTTGGAGAAAAAGTCGTGCTCCGCCTTCTCGATAAGGACAAGCTGATGCTCGACATGACCAAGCTCGGCTTCGAGCCCGAAAGCCTGGAGAAGTTCAAGCGTGCGATCGCCAATCCCTACGGGATGGTCCTCGTCACCGGGCCGACCGGTTCTGGTAAGACGAATACACTTTATTCGGCATTGCAGACGTTGAACACGTCCGAAACCAACATCATGACGGCCGAGGACCCGGTCGAATTTAATCTGCAGGGAATCAACCAGGTGCAGATGAAAGAGCAGATCGGACTCAATTTCGCCGCCGCTCTGAGGTCCTTCCTAAGACAGGACCCTAACATCGTCCTGGTTGGTGAGATCCGCGATTTCGAAACGGCCGAGATAGCCATCAAGGCCGCTCTAACGGGCCATCTGGTGCTATCGACGCTTCACACAAACGATGCGCCTTCGACGGTGTCGCGTCTTGTCAACATGGGTATCGAGCCTTTTCTGGTCGCGACGAGCGTCAATATCATCCAGGCACAGCGACTCATTCGCAGGATCTGCACCGAATGCAAAGAGCAGGTCAGCGTGCCGCCCGAAGGACTGGTGGAAGTAGGTTTTTCGAAGCAGGAAGCATCCGAACTTAAAATTTACAAAGGCCGCGGCTGCACGACCTGCAACAACACCGGATTCAAAGGCCGAGTTGGCCTGTACGAGGTAATGGAGATCACCGATGAGCTCCGCGAACTTATAATTATTGGCGCCAGCGCAATGGAATTACGGAGAAAGGCCATCGATCTGGGCATGGTGACCCTTCGAGAATCCGGGTTATGCAAGATCCGGGAAGGCATCACCACGATCGAAGAAGTAGTAAAGGAAACGGTGATCTAGGGATTTGGAGGACACATGGTATTAAGGGCAATAGCATTATCATTGGCACTACTGATAGGTATCGGGACCTTGATCCCGCTTGCGACGGAACTCGCAGAGGCCGGGCCGCGACACGCGAAGAAGATCAAAAAGAAAAAACGCTACTGGCGCGGAGTGAAAAAATATTCAAAGCGCTGGTGGCAGCTATACCGGGCACAGGAACGCCGTAAAAAGGCCGTAGCCAAACGCAAACGTCAGCTTCGCTTGCGCCAGATACGTTTAGCACGGGCCCGGGGCGCCAGGCTGCCACAAATAGGCCAGGTGGCGCGTAAGAATTCCACACCAGTTAAAAGCCAGCAGCCGGTCGCAGCCTCTGGCACGGCCGTTCTTCCGTCGGGCGATCCGGCCCCGCACGGTTGGAGGCCTGCTCAATCGTCACCGTCCGAATTACAGTTTCGCGTGGATAACTCCGCCGGAGATCAGGTCGGTTCGGCGTCTATCTCCGTCGTGGGCCCCGCGAATCCCGACAACGCCAATGGCCGAAATACGCTCGGCGGCGTTTCGACCTCATCGCTTCGCCGCGATGTGATCGACAAAATGATCCGCGAGAATGGGTGGGTCGTTAACGATTATGAGAAGAATGTCGGTGGACAATCCGTTTACGTCGTGGTCGCCCAATCTCAGGCAAAGAACGGGGCGGTGCAGTCGCGAATGTTCTACTTCACTGAGGTAGACGGCCGGATCTACAACGTCGCAACGAATTCACCTGTTCAGGAGTCCGAGCGCCTCGCTGACGAATCCGAAAAGGTGATCAATTCACTGAAAAGCCGAGTGCGTCCCGTCCAGCGGGCCGCGACAAAGGAATAAGTACGTTCTCCTCCCACACTACCTAAATCTCCCACAATACTTAAAATGAGCTACGAACAAACCACCGCAGAATCAACAGTCACCCTGCCCGATCTGCTCAGAAGAATGACCGATCTGGGCGGGTCGGACCTCCATCTTTCGACCAATTCCTCGCCGCAGGTACGTGTGCACGGTCAGCTGGCAGCTTTGCCCGGGTTTGCGTCCCTGACCCCCTCAGATACGAAACGCCTTGCCTATTCGGTCCTCACAGACTCCCAAAAGCACAGGTTTGAAGAAAATCTGGAGTTAGATTTTTCGTTCGGGCTGAAGGGAATGTCCCGATTTCGAGCCAACCTGTTCAACCAGAAAGGTGCGGTAGGCGCGGTGTTTAGGGCCATCCCATATGAGATCAAGTCCTTCGACGCTCTGGGGCTGCCGGCTGTGGTTTCCGAAATGTGTAAGAAGCCTCGCGGGCTGATCCTGGTTACCGGGCCTACCGGTTCCGGAAAATCCACCACGCTCGCGTCGATGGTCGATAAGATCAATATCGATCGTCACGATCATATTCTGACGATCGAAGATCCTATCGAATTCCTCCACAGCCATAAGAACTGCATCGTCAATCAGCGTGAGGTGGCCGCCGACACACATTCGTTCGGGGCCGCACTCAGGACAGCCCTTCGCCAGGACCCCGACGTTGTGCTGGTAGGCGAAATGCGTGACCTTGAAACGATCGAGATGGCGCTTCGCATCGCCGAGACGGGCCATTTGACTTTCGCCACGCTGCATACCAACTCGGCCTACTCGACTATTAACCGTATTATCGACGTCTTCCCGGCAGAACAGCAGGCACAGGTTCGAACGCAGCTTTCGCTGGTGCTCGAAGGCATTCTCTGCCAATCCCTTCTGCCTAAAGCGAGTGGTGACGGGCGTGTCATGGCCCTCGAGGTTTTGGTGCCCAATGCGGCTATCCGTAATCTGATCCGTGAGGACAAGATCCACCAGATCTACTCGATGATGCAGACCGGTCAGGACAAATACGGGATGCAGACCTTCAACCAGGCTCTCGCTACGCTGCACCACAAACGCCTGATCTCGCTGGATGTTGCCATGCAGCGGTCGTCCAACGCTGACGAACTGAAAGAGTTGATCGATCGCGGTTCAGGACTTAACGAGGCCTACGGCGGCGGAGGCAGACCAGCAGTCAGACCTGCAAACGGAAGTCCATATGCCCAGGCCAGAAACATCGGCGAAAGGCCGAGATAGAACGTTATTGAAAATGGAAAATGAAAGAGCAGGCCCCCTGAACCGACTTTTCCAACGCCGATCTTAATTTTCCTATCGCCACTTTCCACTTTTCATTCTTCACTGGAGTTACTCATGCCAACATACGCTTTTAAGGGTAGAAACCGCCTCAACGAACTGATCGCCGGTGAGCGGGAAGCCGCCACTCAAGATGAACTTCGGTCTTTGCTGCGTCGCGAACAGATCGTTTTAACCCAGGCTTCGGAAAAGGGCCGCGAGATCTCGATACCCAAGATCGGGCGGCGGAAAAAGGTCAAGGCAAAGGAACTGGCCGTCTTTACCAGACAGTTTTCGGTTATGATCGATGCCGGACTCCCCCTGGTGCAGTGTATCGACATTCTCGGCGAGCAGCAGCAGAATGCATTCTTTAAGGATGTTCTGCGGCAAGTCCGTCAGAATGTTGAGGAAGGCTCGACATTGTTCGCCGCTTTAGAAAAGCACCCGAAGGTTTTTGACAGTCTCTATACCCACATGGTCGAGGCCGGTGAAACGGGCGGTGTGCTCGATCTCATCCTGCAGCGGCTCGCCACTTTGATCGAAAAGGTCGTCAAGCTGAAACGAAGTATCGTTTCGGCCTCGATCTATCCGGCTGCGGTCATACTAGTAGCGATCGGTGCGATCGCCCTGATCATGATCATCGTGATCCCGCAGTTTGAGCAGATCTTTCTCGGGCTGCTCGGACCCGGCGAGGCATTACCCTTACCGACCCGGATCGTCATGGGGATAAGCGGATTTATCGCAGGCTGGGGTGGACTGGCAATGCTTGTGACCATAGTCCTGGGCTCGGTCGCAACTAGCTATTATTACAAAACGCCAAAGGGCCGCTGGCAGATAGACTCGCTACTGCTGAAGCTGCCTATATTCGGCAGCATTCTTCAGAAAGTAGCGGTCGCACGTTTCGCACGGATACTCTCGACGCTATTGTCATCGGGTGTACCGATACTCCAATCGCTCGACATCACTGCCAAAACGGCTGGGAATGTTGTCATTGAAGATGCAATTCTCAAGGTGCGCGCCGGTGTAGAACGCGGTGAAAACTTTGTCGACCCGCTGAAGGCGACCAAGGTATTTCCGCACATGGTCGGACAGATGATCGGCGTTGGTGAACAAACCGGTGCTCTCGACGCTATGCTCGGCAAGATAGCCGATTTCTACGAAGAAGAGGTCGATTCGGCCATCGGCGATCTTCTCGCCATGATGGAGCCGGTGCTGATCGCTTTCCTGGGAATAACCATCGGATCGATCGTTATCTCGATGTACCTGCCGCTATTCTCGCTTATCGGCAAATTGGCCGGGGGAGAACAGTAACCGAACAAAATTTTAATCTCGATGCCAGAGGGGAGTCCTGCTCCCCTCTATTTTTTTGGAATGTTGGGTCCGGAGGTCAACCGCTCGACATATTTTGCAATAATGTCGACTTCGATATTTACGTTCTCACCGGGCGAAAGGGACGACAGATTAGTCATCTCCCATGTCTTTGGAATGACAGCGATCTCGAATGACTGTTCATGCAGTCGCGCGATGGTCAGGCTGATGCCTTCGATGGCTACTGAGCCTTTTTCGATAAAATATCGTGCGATCTCAATAGGAAATTCAATCGAAACAGTCCAAAAATCTCCCTCGGCGACCGCCTGTACGAAAGTGCCCCGACCGTCCACGTGTCCCTGGACAATGTGTCCGCCAAGGCGCGTCGTCGGAAGCATCGCTCTTTCAAGATTGACGGGTGAACCGGGGACGAGGCCCCCGAGGGTGGTGCGCTGAAGAGTTTCAGGCGAGACATCGGCGGAGAACGATCCAGAGGTGACGTCGAGGGCGGTAAGGCAAACGCCGTTTACTGCGATGGAGTCGCCCTCTGAAATGTCGGACGTAACTAAATTCGCGTCCACTCTGATCCGCAAACCCGCCGGGCGGACTTCCGCGGCGGTTACGTGGCCCAGCTCTTCGATTATTCCGGTAAACACGGTTTAAAACCAGGGCTTTTTGCCAAGGACGTAGGTCTGCGAAAACTCCTCGTCAGATTTTGTGAGGTAGATAATACCCTCGACTATTCCAACGATGCCAACGGCGAGGGGTATAAAAAAGCCGACGCCGCAGGTGATCATGGTGATCACCAACCCGATGAGATAAGCCGAAAGCATGATGATACCTTCATTCTGATAACCAAGAATGAATTTGTGCACGCCGAAACCGCCGAGCAGAATGCCGCAGATTCCGGCCGCGATCTTTTTATCGGCGCCAACTGGTTTCTGACCGTAAACCTGCTGCATTGGCATGGGGCTAACGGGCAGCATCGTTCCGCAGTTTGAACAAAGACCGCCGCCGGAAATGTTCTGGGTTCTACAGTTTGGGCAGCTGACGTATTGGGTTTGCATATTTCCTCCGGCTATCGAGTCGGCCGATACATAAATAATGGGCCTGAATTGAAACGTTTTACTGCGGTCTGAATAGCCGCGGTATCGCGATTATAGCTGTCCCCTTCGATATTTTAAAAACCGGATTGGTTAACTTCTGATTTTGGTGTTTAAATAAATGAATGTCCGCTCCAACTGCTCCGGAAAATCAACCTCCTAAATTGCAACCTAACCCCGCAACCGGCGAAGCCGAAGTGAATTCGCTGGCCGACCTGCTCGAATGGTTTCTGACATATGACGAGCGGACGGCCAGGATGCGGCATCCGCACACGAACGAACTTTTTCTGTGGAAGCAAGCGGATGACGCGGCCAATGGGATCGCGGTCTATCCGTTTGAGAATGCCGAGGCAAGATTTGCGATCGGTGCATTCCAGGCACTTGCCGAGAACAGATCGGAACCGTTACTGAAGCTATGGATCTCAGATGTGCTGAACGCACTTCACGAGTCACGCGAGACTAAGACAGAGATCGCAGAGATGTACAAACTCGATGAGGACCTCGATACCTCAGCCGTCGTCCGGTCAGAAAAATTGACGACCAACGCTGAAAAAAGGATCTATCTCACCAGCTGTTGGATAGAAGCCCTCTGCACGGCCGAGGCCCGGTTCCTCGGATGGGTGTATCAAGAAATTTACGGCCGTCCGTTCGCACCGTAATCTATCGCAAGGTTTGACACTGCCGCATATCACCAGTCTGCATCCCCCGCATGAACCATTCCATACGCTGCTTTGATGAGCCGTGGGTGAACGAATCCGGTATCACATAACCCTGTGTTCGTTTCTGGATCATGTCATCGCCGACGGCGGCGGCGGCGCGAAGAGCTTCTTCAGGATCGCCAGCGTCGAGTCTGCCCTGCTTTTGGGCGTGATTCGCCCAAATGCCTGCGTAACAATCAGCCTGAAGTTCTAATGCGACGGACAGCTTATTATTCTGTCCTGCGCTCTGCACTTTGCCCATCATACCCGTCAGGTTCTGGATGTGATGACCGTATTCATGGGCGATCACGTATGCCTGGGCGAAATCGCCGGGGGCTTTGAACTCCCGCCTCAGTTCGTCAAAGAACGCAAAATCCAGATAGAGTTTTTCGTCGCCCGGACAATAGAAAGGTCCGGTTGCCGCGCTTGCGTAGCCGCAAGCGGATGACACCTGCCCCGTGAACAATACAAGCTGGGGCTCACGCAATCGAATACGTGCCTGCTGCGGCAAAACCTCGCGCCACATGTCCTCGAGACTGCCGATGATGGCGCCGGCAAACTGCCGGTTCGTGTCTGGAGCACCCGTAGATGAATTTGACGCCGCACTTGGCACAGGCGCCTCACCCTGTGGAATACCGCCGCTCTGAAATAGCTGTGTCGGATCACCGCCGCATAGGTAGATCGCCACCGCCAAAACGAGAATGCCTATCCCGCCTCCGCCGACAGCAACTCGGCGCCCGCCTGATCCACGCCGGTCCTCGATATTACGGCTCTGTCTTAGATCGCTCCATCGCATATTTTTCAGCCTCCTCTTAGAATACCGGTTTTTTCGATTCTAGCATTTTCACGGCCCATAGCTATCGGAGGCGGCAACAAGCCTATGTTAACTTTACCCGCAAAATCTTGACATAAGTAGAGTTAGAGGATTATGATTCTAGGGACTTGTAGTTTTGTTCTCTCTCCTTTTTTCTTTTCGTCAGGAGGAATAATGATCAAACTGGATATCGTCAATTTAGTGGCGGACCGCACAGGCGTTCCTAAACAAAAGGCCGAGCAGGTGGTCGATTCGCTCTTCGAGGCAATGAAGGACGCCCTCGCCGCGGGTAAGCGTATTGAGCTTCGCGGGTTTGGCGTTTTTGTTGTAAAGCCCAGAAAGCGAGGAGTCGGCAGAAATCCGCGTACGGGTAAAGAAGTGCCCATTCCGGCAGGCAAGACAATCAGATTTAAGCCGGGCAAAGATCTGTCGGCAAAAGCCGTCTAACTTTTTGGCAGTTTTATCGACCGATCAGCAATTTCCGATCGCAGGTCGCACGATTACGCGAAAGCGTGACACGCGAACTGCGGTCTTTTTATTGATGAAAAGGTCGGCAGATAGCTTATTTTAATTCGATGACCGAGCAGGAATTTTTAGACAAATATCCAATGTATCAGCCGCCTCCGCTGCCGCGGCCGACGGCACTTGCCTGGCTGAAACACCTGCTTTTGCTCGGCATCACGTTCTGTACCGCCACTATTGCCGGTACGCTTTATCCCTTTGGACGGAACTACGTAATACCCGCGGACGACCCGCAGACCCTGATCCAGTTTTTCGAGTTTTTGCCCTGCCGACGCTCTACGGAGCTTTGATCGTAAACGCTGTGATGCAGCTATTTATCGATCCGGCACAGCTGATCTATGGGCTTAGTTTTTCGATATCTTTGCTTTTCATACTAATCTGTCATGAGATGGGGCATTATATTGCCTGCCGATTATACAAAGTTGATGCCACGCTGCCGTTTTTTATACCGACGCCGCCGATGATCGGCCCCGCGGGAACGTTTGGGGCGTTCATTAGGATCCTCTCGCCGATGCCGTCGAGAAAGGCGGTTTTCGATATCGGCGTTGCCGGCCCGATCGCGGGCTTTATCGCCCTGATACCGGTAGCACTTATCGGCCTCGCTACGATGCAGACAGCGACGCCGCAGCAGATGGCTAATTCGGAAGAGCTTCTCGTTTTCTCAGACCCGCTGCTGATGAAGTTTTTCGCAGCCTTTTTCGGTATCGACCTTACTTTCGGTGTCGGAAACGCCTTTTATTTTGCAGCCTGGGTCGGTCTATTGGTTACCGCGTTGAATCTTATTCCCTCCGGCCAACTGGACGGCGGACATGCTATCTACGCGGTACTGGGAGAAAAAGTGCATTACTGGAGCGGCAGAATCGCCTTCGCGATAATGGCGGTTTTATCGGTGGTCGGACTGTATTTCTTTAACAGCCCGAGCGGGTTTCTGATCGCTGTCATTTTGGGCGTCATGATGCGGGTCAAACACCCGCAGCCCTATGATCAGTCGCCCCTCGACACCAGGCGGAAGGCCGTCGCTATTCTGACGCTTGTGATCTTTGTTCTTTGTTTTGTTCCGTTTCAGATCCGGATCAGTTAAGAGTGTCTCTCGCTGCCGACCGGCAGCATCCCCCGGATCTCCCTGACCATTGATTCGACATCTTCCTGGCCATCGAGGGCGATCATAAAGAAATCGTAGCTCGTCTTAAAACAAACCATCCCATTGCCAAAAAACCAGACGCCCTCGAGCACCGGATTTCCGCCGATTATCGAACCGAGGGGAAAGCCGGTGATGGACTTTGGATTTAGGATGTTTGTCATCATCACGGCGCCTGAGGCGAACGAGAATGCTCCGAGAAGCGGAGCCCCGATGCGTCTTGCGATGTCTCGCTCGAATTTAACCCTTTCAGCGTCGGCGTCCGAGAGGCGGCCCCTGGCGATCAGGTCTTCCCGGCGGCTTAGATAGCCGTCGAACTGCTCTGCCAATTTCTTAACCGACCAGCCGGGAAGAGCTGAATTAAAAAGCCAGTGCGAGCTGATGCCGGTAAACACGACCCCGAGCCCCGCACCGATCGCCATCGAAGCACCGGTCGTTGCGGCCCGGACCGGATCTGCCTGGACCCATTCGGAGGCTTTCTGGATGGATCTGCGGGCAGAATCGACGGTCGAGGTAAAGCTGGACCCAAAGCCTACAACTTTCGAAACCCGACGGGCATTGGTCTCGACCGTGTCACGGGCATCGTCAAATATCTCACCGGCTTTCTCGGCGGCATCAACGACTGCGCCGCCGGCCTTTGAGCCCACGTCTCCTGCCGCATCGCGGATCGGTTCGCTGACATTCCACGCCGTTTTGGCCGTGCTCCCGGCCGTGTTTATTACGTCCTCAGCAACTTTGACGGCCTGCTTGCCGACGCCGGACTTTTCGGCCTCAGCCTTTATTTTTTCAGCGCCTTTCTGGGCGGTTGCCGCTACGACACGCGCCCCGTCTTCGATCTTTTCCTTTAACCCGAGCTGGGCATCGATCTCATCGAATTTCTCGCTCGCCTTTTTTTGCCAACGTTCGAATTTCTCTTTATAGTCGCTCATATTTTTCACCGCCAGGGCACATCTGTTAGATACGTATGAAACGGGCCGAGGTTCGATCTAATCTCAGCATATCCTCATATCTTCCCATCTATTGCCGGCCGATTCAATAGATTTCTAGCGCGAATTTGCTATCCTAGCAGTTCGAGAATATGCCGATAGTCAAATGCCCGCAATGCGGAAAAGAAACAGAATTTACCGGGAACGAACATCGCCCTTTCTGCTCGGAACGCTGCAAACTGCTCGATTTTGGTGCCTGGGCGGACGAGGAATTTCGGCTCCCGTCGGAATCGGCCGCGTTAAGGGAAGAGGACGTCGATGCGATAGAAAGAGCCATGGAGGAGCAGTCTAAATGACCATATTTTTGAGCATCGCCGCCCAGATGAGCGGACAGGTCGGAGCAGTCGCTGCCGCGGCCTTTTTTCTGATCGCCGCCGCCGTTGCCTTTATCGCCTTCAAAATGCTGAAGCGGACAGTAAAGATGGCATTTCGCATCGTCGTCGTGGTCCTGATCCTCGGGATAGCCGCCGCCGGCAGCATCGCACTGTGGGCCCTAAGCTCGGGAACCTCGTCAAAGCCCGCTCCCCGCCCGACCCGTACCCGTTAGCTCCCTTGCCCGATGGCAGGAACACCGGACAGTTCGAAAAAAGGCCGCTGGCAGCGATATCGCGGCCTATCGGGAAACGTATTGGCCGTCAGTGCGGTCAGCTTTCTCAACGACACGTCGAGCGAGATAATTTACCCCCTGCTGCCGGCTTTTCTCGCCCTCTCGCTCGGTGCTACCCCTTTCGCCATTGGCTTGATCGAGGGATTCGCCGAATCGGTCGCAAGTCTGTTGAAGCTCGTTTCGGGATATCTCAGCGACCGATTTTCGAGTAGGAAGCTTCCCGTATTCTTCGGATATTCCCTGTCGGCTATCATGCGGCCGGTGCTTGCATTTGTATCGAGCTGGCCACAAGTGCTGGTTGTCCGAATGCTCGACCGGGCGGGAAAGGGCATACGCGGAGCACCGCGAGACGCACTGATCGCCGACAGTGTATCGCCGGAAAAGCGGGGGCTGGCTTTCGGGTTTAACCGGGCGGCGGACCATTTGGGAGCAGTGTTTGGGCCGGTAGTGGCATTCTTTCTGCTTTTGTTCATAGCCGCCGATACTCAGAACCCGACGATCGTCGAATATCAGAACGTCTTTTTATTTGCCTCGATCCCGGTCGTAGCCGGGTTGCTGATAATCGCCTTTTTTGTAAAGGAAAAAGCTCATCCCCCTGATCACCTGGCAGCGCCGGTGAGTTTTTCGCTGAAAGGGTTTGACTCGAACTTCAAGCGATATCTTATCGTCATCGCTTTGTTTACCCTGTCGAACTCTACCGACGCCTTTCTTTTGCTGCGGGCGAGCGATGCTGGTATCTCGCCCGTCGTGCTGCCGCTGCTGTGGATGGCTCTGCATTTAAGCAAAGTCGTAAGCTCGCTGATCGCCGGGGACCTCTCGGACCGGATCGGCCGCAAAACTCTGATCGTCACCGGTTGGCTTGTTTATGCACTGGTCTATGCCGGATTTGCCTTTGTCGATTCCGCATGGCAATGCTGGGCGCTTTTTATCATTTACGGAACTTACTTTGGCCTGACCGAGGGCGTCGAAAAAGCATTCGTCGCCGATATGGTTCCGGCGGGCAAACGCGGCACTGCCTATGGATTCTATAATCTTGCCTACGGCATCACCGTATTTCCAGCCTCGTTAATGTTTGGCCTCATATGGAATGAATATGGCGCCGCCGCCGCCTTCCTCACCAGCGCCACGATCTCGATCGCCGCGATATTCTTGTTTACAACGGTGACATCGCCGGTAGTGAGCAGTGAGCAGTGAGCGGTTGCGTAGTTGCGAGGTTGCGAAGTTGCGAAGTTGCGAAGTTAAGAAGCTCTGACTCCGCAACTCTTTCGCAACTTCGAAACTTCGAAACTTACTCCCGTAACTTCGAAACTCTAGTCCATCCCACGTGGGACGGAAAATGGGACGCATAACCGGTTGTAAATGCAACAATTCAGCCCGTTCATCCCATTTTTCAAATTTCGCGTAACGTGTTTCATCCCACGTGGGATAGAAAATGGGACGCATAACTGGTCGTAGATGCAACAATTAAGCCCGTTCATCCCATTTTTCAAATTTTGCGTAACGTGTTTCAGTAAATCGTGAATCGTAAATCGTGAATCGGAAATAGTTGATAAGAAACAAACGATCTACCATCCACGGTCAACGATTATCCCCTCAATTTTCAAAGATCGATCCGGACACAATCCGGACACGGCACTATTGTAGCATAGATGGGTGGATATTGCATACACTGCACCAAATTAGAATCGTCGGATCTTGCTAAGACTGTAGTTTATAAGCTACAGTTTTTAGAAAGAATCAACAGGGTGACATCGAGCAAGCGAAAGAAAACTGGGCTCGTTATAGATCGCGAATCGCTAAGCTCAAGGAAAAACGCAAATGATCAGGACAGAGTACGATAACCAGGGGCTTCCGATAGCCGAGAGCTACGAAGACCACCTTCGCGAATCGTTAAAAGATCCGAAATATGCAAACGCTTATATTAATGCTGCATTGGAGGAAGACGATCATCGCGTTTTTCTGCTTGCATTACGTGATGTCGCGGACGCTTATGGGATAAAAAAAGTCGCATCCTCCGCGAAGCTTAATCGAGAGAATATATACAGAATGCTCTCGGAAAAAGGGAATCCGCGAATTTCGAGTCTGATTCCCTTACTGAAAGCGATTGGCGTTCGTTTAGCCACCGAACCGATCGAGTCACCGACTCTATAGAGTTCGTAGCTCATCATTGTCGTAGAACAGCTCCGACATATGAACCATTTCAGTGCCCGATTTCTTTAGAAAAGAAAGATAGAATTGCCGATGGGCTGAAGATTCTAAGTCGATACGGTGCTTATAAGCATTATTGGTTGAGCTCTATTCATGAATACTTAACCCTTGTAGAAACCTTTCAGGCAAGAGACAATTTTCAACAGATCATAGTCTACAACGCTGGTACGAATTTCTTGGAACAAGGTGAGCTATGGTTTCTAGATGCACGCGCAAACTTAAGAGTCATCGATTCCAAGATTCAGATTTTCAGGTCCCCATTTTTTCAAGCAATCGAGGGAATTGATATAAACAAAATCAAAGCCTGCCAGATCTGCGAACATATATTCTGGGCAGCGCGCAAGGATTCTATAACCTGCTCTCCTAAATGCTATAACACTTTTCGACAACGCTGTTTCCGTGAGCGAAATGTCCTTGAAATTAATGCCAAAAGACGAGCTAACTATGCTTATCGGAAAAAGAGCAGGCAGGATTAAATTCAACTCTGCTCTTCGTTGTGAATAAAAGCCAGAAGATGCCAAGAGACCAATGGCTTTCGATTGGGAAGAACTTGACGTCGCGTAATTGAATGCACCGAAAGTCGCTAGACACTAAAACTTTATACGCTTGGCCTTTCTCGACCTCTTTTATAAATCGTTGTTGATCGCTTTCCGCGGCTAGTTTGGAGGATTCGTGCCTCTTCTTGATTGTAAACTCCTCGGCGTTGACTTTTGCTATCACCGTAGCTGTCCGTCACATAAAAAGTGCCGTCTGGTTTTGTTTCCAGACGGCACTTTTTTTGGGTCGATCGTTCTGTTTATCAATCGTTAATCCGGATCGAGGAGAGGGTGCGGCGGAATGCTGCGTTGTATGCATTCGATTCGCGTTCGGGTACTACTGTGACGAAGTAGGCGAGGTCGCCGTTTCGTAGTTGTGTTGTGTAGATCGTGATCAACTCCGATTCTCGCCTGATGGGTGACTGGCCGGCGGCGGTTATGGCCAGGCCGCGGCGTCCGGCGATATTTACCGACGTGAATCCCGATCGCTGTCGTAGATACGGATTGCCCTGAAAGATCTGGCTAACATACGCCTGCGAGTCACGCTGCAGGTCGCGGGTCGAACTGTTGAGGCGGCCGACGAGGAAACCGTGAGTGATACCCTCCTCACCGAAAGCACCCTGAGGGGCGAATTGGGCGTTGTCCTGCGAGGTGAATTCCTGCCAGTTTGACGGCACGTTTAGCCTTACCCAATTGAGGCGGTTATAGGTCTGCATCCTCGTTGACGGTCTCTGGACCTGACTTGTATATCGCCCCGAGGCGGTCGGGCTGCTGGTCTGCTCGGTCCTGTATCCTTTTTCGATCTCGGCCATCGTACGTGCCGGGGGCATTCCTCGAAAACGCGCCTGGGTCCGCTCGAAGTCAGCGGTCATTCTTATTGGATTAGGAGACACTGACAGAAACGTGGCTTCCCGATTTATTCTTTCGTATCGATTGCCGGGATCCGGGTGGCTGCTCAGCCATTCGGGTGCTCCTCCGCTGCGTTCTCCTTGAATCGTCCTGAAGACGTTCGCCAGGTCGCGCGGGTCGTACCCGGCCCTGGCCATGATCTGAGCACCGAGCATGTCCGCGGCCGATTCATATTCGCGGCTGTATTTGGTCATCCAGGCTTGTGCCCCTAATGCTCCGATCTGGGCACCCGTCTGTCCGCCGAGGATCGCCCCGCCAAGTATCAAACCGATAGTGCCGAGCATGCTCTTTGCACTGCCCTGTTTGGTGGCCTGCGCGGTCGCATGTCGAAGAGCAATATGACTGATCTCGTGGGCCATTACGCCGGCCAGTTCGCCTTCATTTCGGGCGGACTCGATCATGCCGCGATTCACGTACATCGGACCGCCGGGCAACGCAAACGCATTGAGATCGCTTGCATTGACGAGCTGAAACCTGTAGTTGAACGCGGGCTGGCGAAATTCCGGCGGGATGCTGTCCACCAGTCGCTGTCCTATCCTATCAAGATATTGTGATGCATCACGGTCATTGAGAATTGGAAATTGCTTCTCGATCTCGCCCGCAGCCTGGAGGCCCAATTTTACGTCATCCTGGACGCTATATTTGTTACTGGGCATCCTAACGCGAGTTTGCTGCGCTACCGATGCCAGCGGCAAAATCATCACCGCCAGGGCGGTCACATACGCCGTCATCCATTTGAAATCGAGTATTTTTTTCATAATTTTCTCCGCGGGGCTTACAGCCACTCTACCACGAGTCTATGATGAAAACTGAATAGCTGTCTGTTGTCCGGAAAACACTATCCGCGTGGGCCGCAGGTGTTACCGAAATGTTACACCAGTCGCTCTACCGGGTTGTGCGTTTGTTGATTTAGGGTCAAAATGAAGCTTTCTAATACCGGCATTGCTCCCAGCGACGGCAGAGGTTGTACGTCTGAGGAATGTACGTCCAGAGAGTCAGGGCGGTTGGTCCGGATCCCAGCGGGTCAGTTGATATGGTTTCAAATAAAGTAATAGTCGTATTGCTCATTGCGATCCTCGCGGGCACGTCATGTTTCAGCGGACGCCGCGGGAGCGGCGATGCGATCAAGATCCAGGGCGCGGGGTCTTCACTTGTAAACCCGCTAATGCAGAAGTGGGTCAGCGAGTATGGCAATCTCAATCCGGACGTGAGGATCGATTACCAGTCGATAGGTTCGGGCGGCGGGATCAAGCAGACCAAGGAGCGGACGATCCAATTCGGCGCATCCGATCTGGTGATGAGCACCGCGGACCTGCAGTCAGCCCCCGGCGAGATCATTCACGTGCCGATCATTCTGGGGGCAGTAGTTTTAACCTACAATCTGGAGCAGGTTAATGAACCGCTCCGCTTTTCTCCGTCGACAATAGCTGACATATTTTTAGGGAAGATAACCCAGTGGAATGACGAGCGAATTCAGGCAGATAATCCTGGTGTCCAACTGCCTGCGGTGCCGTTAACCGTCGTGCATCGTTCGGACGGCAGCGGTACGTCAGCGATATTCACCAACTACCTGTCCAAGGTCAGTCCGGAATGGAAAGAGAAGGTTGGTGAGGGGACTTCGCCGGCCTTTCCCGTGGGCCTCGGCGGCAAAGGCAACGAGGGTGTCACCGGACAGATCAAGCAGACACCGAACACTATCGGCTACATCGAACTGGCATACGCCGTAAAAAACAAAATGCCCGTCGCCCAGATCAAGAACAAGGCCGGAAATTTCGTCGTCCCCACATTCGAAACGGTCACGAGCGCGGCCGCCGACACGATAGACGAAACTCCGGATGATCTGAGAGCGTCTATCACCGATGCCGCCGGAGAGAATTCTTACCCGATATCGAGTTATGTTTACGTAATATTATATCGCGATCAACCGGACGAAAGGCTCGGGCGAACGCTGGTGGATTTTCTCACGTGGGGGATAAACGAGGGCCAGCGGTACGCACAGCCGCTGTATTACTCGCCGCTGCCTCAGGAAATGGTAAAGCGTGCCTCGGCAAAGATCGCACTTGTTTCTCATAATGGAGTGTCGCTGCGGGCTAAATAGGACCGATGTCTGACGAAGAAAAGCAATCCAGCATAGACGGCGGCGACAGGCGGCATTCGTCGTCGTCGGACAAGATCTACCGCATCGGCCTGACGGCATGCGCGGCCTCGATCATTGTGATCATCGTGACGATGTTCGTCGTCATCGGCCAGGGTTCGTGGCTCTCGATCCGGGAATTCGGCTTTGGTTTTCTATACGGCCAGGTCTGGGATCCGATAAAAGGCGAATTTGGTGCGTTACCATTTATCTACGGAACCGTGGTCTCGTCCATTCTGGCTGTGCTGCTTGCAACTCCGCTGTCGATCGGCGTAGCCGTTTTCCTCGTTGAGCAGGCCCCGAAGTGGCTATCGCGGCCGATGGGGTTCCTTGTCGAGCTTCTGGCTGCGATCCCTTCGGTCGTTTACGGACTATGGGCGATCTTCGTGCTTGCTCCTTTTTTACGCGAATACGTTCAGCCGCCTCTGCAAGCGTCTTTGGGATGGTTACCATTTTTTAAGGGAACACCGACCGGCATCGGTATGTTTACCGGCGGGCTCGTTCTCGCGATCATGATCACGCCGATCATTACGGCTGTTGTGCGGGATATTCTTCTCGCGGTGCCGGTTGCTCAACGCGAAGCGGCGCTTGCCCTCGGGGCCACTAAGTGGGAAACGACCAGGATCGTATTGGCGAACGCTTCGTCCGGCATTGCGGGTGCGGTGATCCTCGGCCTCGGCCGAGCTGTGGGCGAAACGATGGCAGTGACGATGATCATCGGCAACCGGCCGCAGATGAGCCTTTCGCTGTTCGACCCGGCGTACACGATCGCGTCGGTGATCGCTAACGAATTTACCGAGGCCACAGGCGACCTTTACCTAAGCGCCCTTGTCGAGATGGGCTTGATACTTTTTGTGGTGACATTTATCGTTACCGCTCTTGCAAAGCTGCTGATCATGAGCGTCAGCCGAAAGACGCAGAACGTTACCTAGACCTGTACCCAGATGATCGAGACCAGACGATTACGAAATTCGATAATGACCGGCGTTACGGCCGCGTGCGCTTTCGGCGTGGTCGGGGTCCTGATCCTCATACTCGGGTACATTGCCATGCAGGGGCTGTCGTCGATCAGCTGGCAGTTCCTGGTGGAAACGCCGAAGCCGGTTGGCGAGGGCGGAGGTATTGGCAATGCGATCGTCGGTTCGTTGATACTGCTCGGCCTCGCCTCGCTCGTTGGTATCCCTTTGGGTATCGCTATCGGTACATACCTCTCGGAAATGGGCGACGGCTGGTTTGGCAGGATCGTGCGTTTTATTGCGGACTCGATGATCGGGATACCGTCGATAGTTTTCGGCGTGTTTGTTTATGCGCTGGTGGTTGTGCGGCAAGGCTATTTTTCGACACTCGCCGGCTCGCTTGCTCTGGCACTTATAATGATCCCGATCGTTACCCGGACCACGGAGGAGATCGTTCGGCTTGTTCCCAAGGCCATGCGAGAAGGTGCGCTTGCGCTCGGAGCACCCGAATGGCGCGTCACCTGGGACATTGTATTGCCGGCCGCCAAAACCGGTATCGCAACCGGGGCAATGCTTGCAGTCGCACGAGTGTTGGGCGAAACCGCCCCACTACTATTTACCGCGTTCGGCAGCCGCTTTTACAATATCTATCTCGACGAGCCGATGGCCTCGATGCCCGTACAAATATTTAACTATGCGATCTCGCCATTCGAGGAATGGCACGCAAAGGCGTGGGCGGCGACTCTGGTCCTGATCTTTATGATCCTGGTCATCAATATACTCGTCCGGTTTACAACGCGGAACAAATATTAGCCATCTGGATAAAATTAATCGATGAATAAGATCAGCGTTTCAAACTTAAGCTTTTTTTACGGTCAGGTGCAGGCCCTGCATGATATTACGATCGATATCCCCGAGCACGAGGTGATCGCGTTCATCGGCCCATCAGGCTGCGGAAAGTCGACCTTTATCCGTACGCTTAACCGGATGAATGACACCATTGCCAACACCCGCGTCGAAGGCCAGGTGCTGATCGACGGCAAAGATATCAATTCGCCGAAGACCGACGTCGTTGCACTGAGGCGAAAAGTCGGGATGGTGTTCCAGAAATCCAACCCGTTTCCGAAGTCGATCTTTGATAACGTCGCTTACGGAATTCAAATAAATCGGCTTCACGAGAACAGGGCCGACCTTAACGAACGTGTGGAAAAGGCTCTGAATGACGCCGCCCTGTGGAATGAGGTCAAGGACCGGCTCAGCGAATCAGCCTTTGGCCTCTCGGGCGGGCAGCAGCAGCGTCTGTGCATCGCCCGGGCCCTTGCCGTGCAGCCCGAGGTGATCCTGATGGACGAACCTGCCTCGGCCCTTGATCCAATGGCAACTCAAAAGATCGAGGAACTCGTGGTCGAACTAAAGCAGAAATATACGATCGTGATCGTGACCCATAACATGCAGCAGGCGGCACGAGTATCGGACCGAACGGCGTTCTTTATGTTGGGCAAGCTCGTTGAATACAACCGTACGGAGAAGATGTTTACGAATCCGGACGAAAGTCTCACGGAGGACTACATAACCGGCCGCTTCGGTTAATGGGTCTTGCTTGCGGGGCTGCTCTGTCGGCGGTGCTATTGTCACGTGTGCTAAATTATTAAATAAGCGATGGAAAACAGAATTATCGATCAACAGCTTGAGCTTCTGCGAAACAAAACGCTGGCGCTTGGCGAGGCGACGGAGAAGGCGATCGAACAGGCCATGCGGTCCCTCAACGATCGCGACAGCGAGCTTGCCCGGAAGGTTTTAGAAGAGGACAAGCTGATAAACCAGATGGAGCTTGAGATCGATCGCCTATCCATCGAGATCATCGCGCTTTACCAGCCCGCTGCCCATGATCTGCGCCTCGTTATAGCTATCGCGCGCATCACCCCGGTGCTTGAGCGAATGGCCGATCACGCGGGCAACATCGCTGAGGCTGCAGTAATCATCAATGACGAGCCGGAACTCAAGCCGCTGACGGATCTGACATTAATGGCGTCAACAGCGATGACCATGCTCAGGAATGCGCTCGACGCCTTTATAGCCGAAGATGCCGAGGCTTCGCGGGCGATCATTCGACAGGATTCCACGATCGATAAGGCCTATCGAAAGGTTTTTGGCGAACTGATCGGGATGATAGTAAATGATCCGGCGGTCACGGCGTGTGCCGCCCAACTTCTGTTCGTTGCCAAGCACCTCGAACGGATCGGCGATTATGTCAAAGATATTTGTGAATTGACGGTATATCTGTCAGAGGCCGCCTTCATCAAGCACAGCCCGCCCAATGGTGATTCCGGGCGATAATCAGTACTCTCATGAATCTGATCTGAAGCCTGCCTAATGGGCTCGCACCGGTTGAACGCGCATCGAGCCTGAACCTCCAAAGAAGAGCCCTTCTCATAAAATGTCCGTCGCAGTACAAACGAAAGTTCTGCGAAAGGCTAATCTGAGTATCTTCGCCATGTCGAAGACCGTTTATCCCGAAATGCGTTAACGGGAGGTGCTGTCATGAAAACTATACTCAGAGGCGTCTGCTTCTTAGCCGCGTTCGCAATTTTACCCTTGGTAAATGTCGCGCAGAATGCCTTTTCTTACGAAGACCAGAAAATGGTCAAGGCTTTTGAGAAGAGGGCCAGGAACTACGATAAGGCTAGAGAAAAGATAGTGAAACGGCTTCCCAAGCTAGCCAAAACGGCTTCGATCGAAGAGATCGCCGCTCACAAACTTGCGCTTCGGGACGCAATTCAGAAAAAGCGTGCCGATGCAACAGTGGGTGAGATCTTCAAACCGGAATCCGCGGTATTGATCAGGCAGATGATCAAGAATGAATTTAAAGGTTGGGAAGGGTCGGAGATCAGAACTAATGTCCTTGAGGCTGAAACAAAAGGGGTTCCGGTAAAGGTCAATCATCCTTATCCTGATTCAGCAGAGCTGGTCGAGATGTCCCCGACGCTGCTGCTTAGCCTTCCGCAGCTGCCAAAATCGCTGCGGTACCGCTTTATCGGTCGAAACCTGGTGATAATGGATCGAGACAACGCATTGATAATCGACTACATGTCGAATGCACTTCCATAACACGAGAGGTAGTTTATGAATCGAATAGTTGCCGGCATTTTCTCACTGTATCTTGCGTTCTGCGTTTATCTGCCAGGACATGCCCAGTCCGTTTTTGTCGACGATTCCAGTTCGGCATCGAGTCTGAAAGTTACCCTTCCAGTCGCGGCAGATTCAGTCAAATTCGTTGCTATGGGCGACACGGGCACGGGCAGTCGGCAGCAGCATGAACTGGCAAAGGTAATGCTCGATTACCATGCTGTATTTCCGTTTGAATTTGTGATCCTCACCGGCGACAACATGTATGGATCGGAAAAACCTGAAGATTTCAAACGAAAGTTTGAAGACGTCTATAAACCACTTCTAGATAAAGGGGTTAAATTCTATGCTTCGCTCGGAAACCACGACGAGGCGATCCAACGGCATTACGAATTGTTCAATATGGGCGGCGCCGAGTATTACAAATTCAAGAAAGGCGATGCGGCCTTTTTTGCTTTGAACAGCAATTATATGAACAAGGAACAGATCGAATGGATGCATCGGGAAATGGGGACCGACAAATCGCGTTGGAAGATCGTATTTATGCATCATCCGCCTTATTCGTCGGGCGGTAAGCATGGGTCGTCGATGAGCATTAGAAAAGTGACCGAGCCGCTTTTCGTTCAGCACGGCGTAAATGCAGTGTTCACGGGGCATGAGCATTTTTACGAGAGGATCAGGCCGCAGCAGGGAATCTACTATTTTATTACCGGGGCGGGGGGCAGACTGAGGCGCGGCGACGTGAATCGAGGATCGCCGCTTACCGCCGCCGCGTACGACCAGGACCTTTCATTCATGATGGTCGAGGTCGGAAAAGATCTGATGCATTTTCAGGTAATAACCCGCAGCGGCAAGACAGTGGATACAGCCGGGTTGGTCAGGCAAGAAGAAAGATAATTGGAAAGCTCAATGCTTGCCACGTAGAGAGCAAAGTGCAATGATTTTTGGTATGGATGCATGAAGCATCCAAGCTAAAACGATGCTCTCTGTATTGGACAGAACTATAGCCCTCGAGGATTTTCTCGTCATGCCCGACGAAGAGGTCGACGAGCGGATAGAACTCGCCCGGCGTGAACTTGGCAAGCGGGTAGTTATTCTTGGCCACCATTACCAGCGGGACGATGTCATAAAACATGCTGACCTAACTGGCGATTCGTATCAGCTCTCGGTAATGGCCTCGCAGACAGAGGCTGAATTCATAGTTTTCTGCGGCGTGCACTTCATGGCCGAATCGGCCGACATCCTTGGAAAATCCGAACAGCGGGTGATCCTGCCCGACCTCGGTGCCGGCTGCTCGATGGCCGATATGGCGACGATCGACCAGGTCGAGGACGCCTGGGAGCAGCTTGCCGATATCGGTGTGCTGGACAACAAGGTCGCGCCGATCACGTATATGAATTCGTCGGCCGCGATCAAGGCTTTTTGCGGCAGGCACGAGGGCGTCGTCTGCACTTCGTCGAACGCCATTCCGCTCTTTGATATTTATTTAAAGGAATTCGACAAGATGTTCTTCTTTCCGGACCAGCATTTGGGAAGGAACACGGGCGCAAAATTCGGCATTCCGCTCGACAGGATGGCCCTTTGGAACCCGCATCTTGAACTAGGCGGAAACACCGAAGAGCAGCTGCATAATGCCAAGCTCATCCTCTGGCGCGGGCACTGCTCGGTGCACGGGCGGTTCAAACCCTGGCATGTGGACAAGGTGCGGGCCGAGATCCCCGGCGTCAAGGTTCTCGTCCATCCCGAATGCATGCGCGAGGTTGTCGAAATGAGCGACTTAGACGGCTCGACCTCATTCATCATCAAAACGGTCGAAAATTCCCCGCCCGGTTCAAAATGGGCCATCGGCACTGAGATAAATCTCGTCAATCGGCTGCAGCAGCGGTTTCCCGATAAAAAGGTCCACCTGCTCGCTCCCGATCTCTGCATGTGCGCCACCATGTACCGCATCGCCCCCCAAAACCTCGCCTGGGCCTTGGAAAATATCGTTGCCGGTAATGTTGTGAACGAGATCTCGGTCGACGAAGACACAAAGCACTTTGCTCACGTCGCTCTCCAACGCATGATCGATCTGACCGAAAAATCTTGATCGCCGACGTTGATTTATCGCCACAAGTTAATAAGCCTCTGTATCTTACGGAAGGGATCGGTTCTTGCTTTATTCCGCCCTCTCGCCCAAAATAAAGTTAAAAGGGAAGCCATGAACGAGAAGGAACGAGCCGGAATATCACGAATGCGCTGCAGCGAGATCATGACGAGGGATGTTCAGACCGCGACACGCGAATCTACCCTGCGGGAAGTTTCGGCGATGATGCGTGACGGGGATATCGGGGCGGTTCCCATTGTCGACGAAGGAAAACTTGTCGGTATCGTGACGGATCGCGATATGGTGGTGCGTGTTTTGGCGGACGGCAGAGGAGCCGATACGGCTGTAAGCGAGGCGATGTCGACCGATCTCTTTACCGTTCAGCCGGATGATTATGTTTTCGAAGCGATCAGGCTGATGGGGGACAAACAAGTGCGCAGGATTCCCGTAGTCGGAGTAGGCGGGGAACTCGCGGGCATAATTGCGATGGCTGACGTCGCTCTCGAGACCGAAGATGATAGGGAGATAGCCGAGACGCTCGAGGAGATATCGAGCGGAGCAGGGTTCTGGAAGAAGAATTAGCGATGGCCAAAGCTACTAACCGACTATTTCAGTTTACCGGCTCCTCGAAAAAGGCGCAGGTCTCCGGCAGGTTGTGGTATCCGGCGGCGGACGTTTATATGACGCCCGAGGGTTGGGTCGTTAAGGTGGAGTTGGCCGGAGTGTCGGCCGAGGAGATCGAGATAGACATCCAGGGCAACACGCTTTATATAGCGGGTTGTCGTAAAGATCACTCTTGTTCCAGCGGGGCATCGTACCAGCAGATGGAAATAACCTACAGCAATTTCGAAAAGACACTACGCTTCCCTGCGCCCATCGAGGGTGCAAAGGTCGAGCATGTTTTTGAGAATGGGCTGCTGATCATTCATTTAAAGAAAGGGGTCTAACCGTATGGCTGATGAGACAAAGCAGAGTCAGACTGGCAGCCCGGAGAGTGCTGCGCTCCAGGAATTTGAGATAGCAGTTCTTCCGCTGCAGAACACGACGCTTTTCCCGGAAACCATCGTGCCGCTCGCGGTGGGCCGCGACCGGTCGACGAAGGCCGTCGAGGCCGCCCTTGCAACCGAAGAAAAGCTGCTCGCCTGCATTACGACAAAAACCGAGAACGTAAACGGCGACGATGCAAAGTATGACGACCTCTATCAGGTCGGGACGATAGTTAATATCAAAAGGATGATGCGTAATGAGGGCATCATGCAGCTCGTGGTCCAGGGGATGGACCGGTTCGAGATCGTCGAATGGATGTCGGACCAGCCGTTTATGAAGGCAAGGGTCCGTATACTGCCGGAGCTGACCCGAATGGCTGAGGACGAGATCGAGGCCCTCAAACGCAACATCCATGGGATGATCCAGGAGGCCCTCGCATTATTGCCGCAAGTGCCGCCCGAGGTGCGCGTTGCGGTTACCTCGCAGGAAAATCCCGTGCAGCTTGCCTATTTCCTCGCTTCCGTGCTCGATCTCGGTGTCGAGACAGAGCAAAAAATGCTCGAGGCTACTACGGTTGACGATTTGCTTTCGCTGACTCACGGGGCCCTGGCGCGTGAACTCGAGATCATGCAGATCCGGTCCAAGATAGCGACCGAGGCCCAGCAGGAAATGGACAAGTCGCAGCGCGATTACGTGCTGCGCCAGCAGATGAAGGCCATCCAGAAAGAACTCGGGGACGACGACACAGGAGAAAAAGCAGAAGCATCCCAGCTTCGAGAACGCCTCGAACTTGCCGACCTGCCGGACGATGTTCGTAAAGAGGCGGAGAGAGAACTCCGACGGATGGAGCAGCTGCCGCAGGCTGCCCCGGATTATCATGTGATCCGCACTTACCTCGAATACATCCTTGAGCTGCCCTGGAGAAAATCGAGCGAAGAAAAGCTAGACCTGAATGAGGCGAAGCGGGTGCTGGACGAGGACCATTATGGCCTGGAGGACATTAAAGAACGAATTCTCGAATCGCTCGCCGTCGTAAAACTGCGGCCGGATTCGAAAAGTCCGATCATTTTGTTTGTCGGCCCTCCCGGTGTAGGTAAGACCTCGCTCGGACGATCGATCGCGCGGGCATTGGGGAGGGAATTCGACAGGCTGAGCCTGGGCGGCATGCGTGATGAGGCCGAGCTGCGAGGACATCGCAGAACCTATGTTGGTGCAATGCCAGGGCGTATCATCCAGTCGCTCCGGCGTGTCGGGGTCAATAATCCGGTGTTGATGCTCGACGAGGTCGACAAGCTTGGGAACGATTTTAGAGGGGATCCCGCATCGGCCTTGCTTGAGATTCTCGATCCGGCCCAGAATAATACGTTCCGCGATAATTACCTCGACCTGCCGTTTGATCTGTCCAAGGTTTTCTTTATTGCGACGGCGAACCAGCTCGGGCCCATACCGATGCCGCTTCGCGATCGAATGGAGATCATTCAACTCGCGGGTTACAGTGATCGCGAAAAGCTGAATATTGCCAAGCAATATCTCATCCCGCGGCAGATCACTGAAAATGGTCTGACAGAAGACCAGATCGCCATCACCGATAATGCGATAAATCTGCTCTCGACGCGTTATACACGCGAGGCCGGCGTCAGACAGCTCGAACGCGCCGTCGGCAACCTAACCCGAAAGGTCGCGCTGAAAGTTGCCCAGGGCTTGACCGAGAAAGTTACGATCTCCGCCGAAGAGGTCAAAGGGTATTTGGGCCCCCCGAGGGTTTACCCGGAGGAGGCGAGGAAAGTGCTTCCGCCCGGCGTTGCCACCGGTATGGCATGGACCGAGATGGGCGGGGAGGTTTTGTTTATCGAGGCGACACTGCTGCCCGGCGGCAGCGGCCTTACGCTCACCGGCCAGCTCGGTGATGTAATGAAGGAATCCGTCCAGGCGGCCCGCAGCTATCTCTGGTCACACGCGACGGATTTCGACATCGACCCACAGATGATCAAAGAGAATGGTGTCCATCTCCACGTTCCTGCTGGCGCGATCCCGAAGGACGGGCCGAGCGCCGGCGTAACAATGGCATCGGCCTTAGCGTCGCTTTACACTGGCCGCAAAGTCCGTTCGGATACGTCAATGACGGGCGAAATAACCCTCTCGGGGCTCGTGTTTCCGGTCGGTGGGATTAAGGAAAAAGTGCTGGCTGCTCACCGCGCCGGGATCACTCGCGTGATCCTGCCCGCTCGCAATGAAGCGGATGCCGAAGAGATTCCCGAGGATGTTAGAAATGAACTCGAGATCATTCCGGCAACCTGGATCAGCGACGTTCTAAACGCCGCCCTTGAACCCTCGATCCCAGGTGCCGACAATGAAGCATTTCCCCGTCATGGAACAGAACAACTCACCGAAACCCGGACGGAACCTCTCATTGCCAAGGAAACCTAGATCCGGGGCAAATCCCTCTGTTCGACGCCTGCGGCAAGCCTCTTTTGTTAGGCGGTGTTGTGTTTAAATAAACATTGACAAACATCATCTCGAAGCCCATAATTTAAGTGGATTTCCCGATCTGCTTTCCGGCAATTAGTGCTGCCGGTCGATTCAGCAACGAACCGCACTACCACCTTTTCACAATTGGGGCCTTTGTCGGCACTACCTCCCCCTTATCTTCACTTGCAGGAGCAAAACAAATGACGTCGAATTTTACTTTTTATAAGCGGGCTTTCTACATGATGGCTGCTACCCTCATCATCGGTGCCTTCAGCGTAGGCAGCACACCTATAGCCGACGCCGCCGCGACAAATTCAGCGGGCCGCATTCTTCGTGTTGTGTCGTCTGGAGCTGCTCCCGGCGGCCAAGCTGTCGTGTCGGTCGAACTTGATTCGATGGGCGATGAGGTTGCGCTGAGCTTTAGCTTGAATTTCGATCCGACGGTTCTCAACTCGCCCGTTGTTACCCTCGGGTCAGATGTACCGTCCGGTACCATAATCACGAGGAATTTGAACCAGGCAGCAAACGGCAGAATAGGCGTACTTCTTGATTCGTCGAATACATTCGCGGCGTCGCCCGCGGCTCGACAGGTTGTCGTAGTCACTTTTGGCGTCGCCGGAAACGCTCCGGCTGGTCCGTCGCTTGTGACCTTCGGCAATCTGCCGGCGGGCCGGAGTACATCTGACGGCCTCGGCAATCTGGTCGCGACCGGCTATCAGGACGGTGCGGTGACGATATTGGGAGCTACGCCGGCGCCCGTAGTGGAAATAGGCGGCAGGGTCTTCAACTCGTCCGGTGCGGGGCTTCGTAATGCCACCGTCATCCTGTCTGGCCCCAACGATCTGCGCCGTTCAGTGCCGACTTCAAGTATGGGGTTTTATAATTTTTCCGACGTCGAATCGGGCCAAATATATACCGTGAGCGTTGCCTCACGCCAATATCGTTTCGAACCAATTACCGTTCAGGTGGACAATGCTATATCGAACCTGAATTTTACCGGACTTGAATGATCTCGGATTTATGTTGGAGTCACTAGGCGGCTTTAGGTCGCCTTTTTAGGCCGTGTGAAACTGCAGTTTTTTCCGCCCTGGGCAAAAAGCCAGGGTGGTAAGAACGGGCTTAAATTATGTATACCCAAATCCAACTTATTTATTGACAAAGCAGATGCTTGAACGCATAATCAGGAAAAGCATTTTTGCGACCTGTGCGCAGTTCGTCCCCGTTGTCGTAGCCTGATCGGCGATAAGCGATGGGGATATTGGTTAGGTCTGTCGGATACAGAATGAACTCTAACTTTGATTTTTAACTAGCAGTCGAGGAGCCAAGGTAATCATGAAGAACTTCGAGGAATCGGTAAAGGTATTTCGTAGAGCGTCGCTAAAATTAGGCGCTCTTTTATGTTTAATGGCAGTTGTGATCTTTACAATGCCAGTGGGAGCACAGCGCGACTTAACCAGGGATGGTCGATCTAAGAAGGCGTCGAGCTTGACTGACTCTGTTCAGACATCGCCGACGGCGGATCCGGTGATCTACACCTACAGTCCTGAATTGGACAGTCTTTTTAGATTTAACGCAACAACCCCGGAAGCTGTTACTGAGATCCCGCTCGTCGGAATTGATATTGAGCTCCAAGAGATCCTTGAATTTATAGACTTTCGTCCTTTAGACGGACTTCTCTATGCGGTTGCAGTTCATCCGATCACGGGCAGCCGGGTTGTAACGATCAATACGACAACAGGACAAGTGACCACGGTTGGATCAGGAATTCCGACCATCAGCAACCCTTTTTACGGGGGAGACTTTAATCCAGTGGTGGACCTTATTCGAGAGGTTGGATTTTCGGGCAGCAACCGCCGGCTGGAACCGACCGCAGGCACGGTAGCCGGTATAGACACTAATCTTGCTTATGCTTCGGGAGACCCAAATTTTGGAAAAGAGCATAATATTGTCCACGCTGCTTATTCGAATAATTTTGTCGGCGCGACGTCGACCACGTTGTATGGTATCGACACTTTAAACGATGTCCTCGTAACTATCGGCAGCCCCGGTGGGTCTCCCGTTTCGCCGAATACAGGGCAGCTATTCACGGTGGGCCCGCTCACGGTGGACGGGCTTGGCATTGATGTTGGTAGTTTCGGAGGCTTCGATATTGCACCGGGCACGGGCATCGCCTATGCAGTTCTTAACTACTTCGGCTTCCCGGCTATTTTCACTATCGATCTGGCAACGGGGGCCGCAACTTTAATAGGCCCGATGGGGGTCGACCCCGCAGATGCCCGCATGGACGGCTTATCTGTCGCTTTCACCGCGGGTGCGGCGACCGCCGATCTGTCGATCACAAAAACTGACGGGTTCGACACTTATGCTCCCGGTATCGTAGCAAGATATACGGTAGTTGCCTCGAATGCCGGCCCGGATCCGGTAGTCGGTGCGACGGTAACTGATATATTCTCGTCGAATTTTGAAGATGACGCGACCTTTACCTGTGTCGGAACAGGGGGCGGCACCTGTCCCGCATCGGGATCGGGCAACATAAACGCATTAGTGAACCTTCCCGTTGGGGCAACGGTGACATTCTCGATCACGGTTAGCGTTACAATGAATCCAACAGGTCCTCTGGAAAACACAGCGACCATTACCCCCCCAGCCAGTGTGACCGATCCGAATCCCGGCAATAGCTCCGCTACTGACGTCAATACGATGACAACTAGTTCGGGCGAGCTGCTTGTGTCAGGCCGGGTGATGGCGCCGGACGGACGAGGTCTTCGCGGGGCTCGGGTTACGATCGTTGATTCGGAAGGAGTCGCGACCAGCGTACTTACCAGTTCGCTTGGCTATTACACTTTCGAAGATGTTACCGCCGGTGGTACATACGTTATAGGTGTTGCTTCGAGACAATACCGCTTCACTTCACGCGTGATCCAGGTTTCGGATGATCTTACGAACGTAGATTTCATAGGCTTGGAATAGACACGTTCTCAAATCTGCAAATATGGGGCCGTCTTAAAAGGACGGCCTCTTTATTTGTGTCATTCGGTACCGTCTATCAGCACCCGAGGCTTGCAAACGAATCTGTAGACTCATTTAGGACTAGCGGCGGGCTTAGGGGCTGTATTTTTTTATTGCCGGCGGCAGAATATAGTGTTGACAAAGCATAAAACTGCTGTATAGTAAGGCAATAATTCGTAGCGACCTCCTTTTATATTTAGTTTGAATTTTGAGCCCGGAGCACTTGAATTCATAATGCCCCTCTTTCGTGCCGGGAACAATTTTCAACGCTGGTTTATGGATTTATGAGGCTATTGTAATTTTATCCGAAACGGAAGCCATCAGATTTTATTCTCACCCCGTAAGGACCGATTCAGGCAGGGCCTGAATGATGGATGTCGAGGGTGATCGTCGGGTCGTCTATCGACCGTAATAGATCGGTTTGAATTGATTTTGATTTGTCGCCGTTCATATTGATGACGGCACTGAATGAGTTTTTATGTATCCTGGAGGGATCACACACAATGAAAAGGAATGTTCGTAAGGCTTTTAATAAGTTCCTTACAAAAAAGATTTATCTTGCTGCAATCGCTCTGTTGGCTGTAACGGCTACAGGGCTTTTTTTAATGACCGACAGCAGCGTTTCGGCGCAGAAGGGCGATAGGGCCAGCCGTGGAGAAAACAGCAGGGGTGAAGTTGCCCGTGCTGACATGCTGGCATTTGCCTTGAACATGCGTTCGGCCAATGACCAAACAGTATTTGGACAGAAAGGTGTCAGGGGTGACGCAGCCGCCGTTAGCGGCAAGGTAAGCAGCGGTTCCGATGCCAATCTGGCTGGAGGCCTCAGCGGGGCGAAGGTCCGCAGCGACCTTACCAAGTCGTTCTCTGCTATCAACCAGCTTCCGTGCGTTGAGATGGAAGGCGAATTGACCGGCGGTAAGTTTACTCCCGGCGTATATTGCGCTCCGTCAGCGGCACTCTCGGGTAATTTGACCCTGGACGGTGAAGGCATCTACGTTTTCCGCGTTGACGGCAAAATGAAAACCGCCGACGGCTTTGGCATGACGTTGGAAAATGGCGCGAAGGGCGGCAGTGTTTATTTCATCGCCGGTGAAACCGCGTCGATCGCGGCTTACAACACAGTTGAAGGCACGTTCATCGCACGCAACACCGTCAATGTCGGAGATGGAGCCACCGTCAAGGGCCGTGTTCTTTCGGTGGACAGCGAGGTCATCCTCGGTGCATCGTCGAATCTTGTTGTCCAGACCGGCGTTATCGAGATCTGTAAAGAAGCTTTCCTTCCTACAGACGTCGCAACCCCGGCCACTCTCAATACTCTGGGCAACCGTATCTTCCAGTTTCTGGTGAACGGTGTCATTTATCAGGCTCCTGTCGGCGGCTGCACGGGACCGATCACAATTGTAGATAATACCCCGACCACCATCGAGGAACTTAACACCGGTACATATTTAGACCGCTCCGACACCTGGAACAATCGTTTCCGTCTGGTAAGCGTGACCGCGACTGGATCGGGATCGATCGTGCCCGGCACTACTAACCTACCGGCGAGGACTGTTCAGGTGACTGTGCCCGACAGCACGATCGCCAATCAGACGGTCGTGACATTTACAAATACGATTGCGATTCCCGCTGTGATCGAGATCTGCAAACGCGCGGTGGCCGGTGATCCTGATGTAACGGGATTTTTTGACTTTACGGTCGATGCGATTCCGAATCAGATCTTCACAGTTCCCGTTGGCCAGTGCAGCGGTGCGATCCAGGTACTGCCGGTTGCCGACTCGGGGGATCCCGTAACGGTGTACTCTAATGGGTTTGAGACTGATATCGATGGTTGGTTTACCCCCACGCGTGTTGCGTCGGGCTCGAACGGAATTACATCGGCAACCGGATCTTGGCACGCGGAGGCGACGACCGATTTTACACGTTGGGGTGGGTATTCTAGTACCTTTCCTGTCGGCGGTTACACGACCTCCGTCGATATATATCTCGATATGGCATGTCCGGCCAATGACACGCGATTTGATTTTTCATCAGCCATCAACACGCCAGCAGGTGGCCATCGACGGGATTTTGTCTTCAACGGCGGATGCTATACAGATTCAGACGCAACGGGTACGGGACCGAGGTTCGTATTTTCAGCTGGCACCACAGCGGGAAGAGCGAACTCATTCCCGAAGAATCCGGCTGCTGATCCGATCGCGGTAGCAGTTACCGGGTGGTATACATTCCAGCACCGCTTTTACGATAGCGGCAGTGGGGTACTTGCAGTCGATCTGACCATCCTGGATTCGAACGGCGTAGTCGTGAATACGTGGACCTTATCTGATCCCACGGACATCATCGGGGTGACGGTGGGCGGAAATCGATACGGATGGTTTGTTAACAACGAATTCGCGTTCCTTGCAATTGATAACAGCAGCCTCACATTGCCCGGAACTGTCCCGAATCAGTCGCTGATCAGGGTAACAGAGATCGCAGAAACTGGATTCACTTTAGAATCAGCCTCGACATTCCCGGCTGACCGGTTTGTAGCGTTGTCACTCAATCAAGGCATCAGCAACTCGATCGCCTGCTCGACGATCGGTGAAGGACCGACCCCGCCAGGATGCGTCTTTAGCAACCCCGGGGGTGGTTATGTGACGGCAGAGGTCGTGGAGGGAGACACGTCTAATCAGACGACGATCAATTTCTTCAACCGGACCAATCCCGGCGTTGTCAAAATATGCAAGATCGCTGGGCCTGGTATTCCTGAGGGCACGCGCTTCAGATTTGAGGTCCGCGGCCGGGCACCCAGCAACCCGTTCCCGGGAGTAATCCTGCCGGGCTCTGACATCATAAGGGAAGTGGTAGTGAACGCCGGGCCTGCGGCTCAGGGCGGATTCTGTAACTTTGTCCGTGAGTCAAATGGCGATCTGACCCGCTTTATCATCGGCACGCAGGTGCTCGTGACGGAACTTCTACCGCCACTTGACCCCGTCAATGTGAGCAATGGCGGCGAGATCCGTGTTTCACGCATCCGCCTGAACCAGATGTTGACTGGCTTCCCGGCAGCACCACAAACTGTGCAGGGCATAACAGTCAATCCGAACCCGAATCTGGTAGAGCGCCGTGCGGTCTTTATCGCTCGTCGAGAGACTACGGAGCTCGAATATACCAACTTCGTGTTCCGTCCGACGGTCCTCAAGATCTGCAAGATCGCGGGGCCGGGTGTGGACATCGGTACACCGTATACATTCATTATTTCGATCGACACGGTCGGCGGGATAATACCGGGGCAGACCAACCAGCCTATCGCGGTACCTAACCTTGTGGTTGAGGCCGGACCGGCATCATCGGGCGGATTCTGTGCCTTTGCCCAGGGGCCGTACACTCCGACGAATACCAATCCGCCGGTGGGCACTTTCCGCGTTGGTTCTGTCGTAACGGTGACCGAGCTTGCGGGCAATGTGACTTCGATCACGTCGCCAACCGGCTCGCCGATCGTTGACCTAGGCAACCGCAGGGCGATCTTAACCCTCGGATTCCCGGCCGGCTTCAACGAGCTGGTGTTCACGAATGGTGCATCGCTTCCTGTGCAGACGGCATTCTCGATAGCGGGTCGTGTATTGACGCCCGACGGCGGGGGCCTTCGCAATGCTCAGGTAGTTCTGACAAAGACTGACGGAACTAAGGTTTCGGTCCCGACAAGCTCAATGGGTTACTACTCATTTGACGGATTGGCGAACGAGACCTACACGGTCGGTGTTTCGTCGAGACGGTACAGGTTCCAGTCGCGTCAGATCGAGCTGAACAGCTCACTGGCAGACGTGAACTTTACCGGCATCGAATAGATCGTCCCGGGGGCGTAACGGCCCCTGCGAACAGGGGCGGCCACCGCGGCCGCTCCTCATCAATTGATGAGATCTTTGATCGCGATCATCGACAGAAATTTCAAGAAATTTCTTGACATTAACCATTTCTGTTGTATATTGGATTGAACGACAATATGACTAGAAAGGTATGAGTTCTTCGAAAATCCATACCTGGCCATAAATTTTCATTTTGGAAGCCCGGTCGCTTGCCCGATCAGGTTCCGAGTTTTTGAGTGTCAGAGGTAGTTGCTTAGTTTGGCTACGCGATGAGTGAGTCTTCATATCATTGTAAAAGTTAGCAGGCACAAAGGTTCAATAACGACGCACATCAGGTGCGGCAACACAAACAAACGAGTTTACTTAACTTGGAGGGATCACAAAAAAAATGACTTTTAGAAGAATTCTAAACAACAAGAGCTTCTACTTGTCGGCCATCCTCCTGTTTGCCGTAATGGCGACAGGGTTCTATATGATGACCGACAGTACAACCGTTTCGGCGCAGAGGGGCGATAGGTCCGCTCGCGGCGAGATCACTAAGGGCGAAGTCGCCACTCCGGATATGCTGGCATTTGCCCTGAACATGCGTTCGGCAAATGGCCAGACAGTATTTGGCGAAAAAGGCATCCGTGGGGATGTAAACGGCGTTAGCGGAAAGTCGAGCACGGGCTCGGACGCTAACCTAGCAGACGGCCTCAGCGGCATGAAGGTTCGCAGTGACCTCGCCAAGTCGTTCTCGGCCATCAATCAGCTTCCCTGCGAAAAGCTGGAAGGCGAGCTTACCGGCGGTAGCTTTACCCCCGGCGTATATTGCGCTCCGTCTGCCAGTCTTGCAGGAAATATGACGCTCGATGGCGAAGGTATCTATATCTTCCGCGTTGAAGGCGCATTCAAGACAACCGACTCTTTCGGTATGACCACTCTGAACGGTGCCAAGGGCGGCAGCGTATTTTTCGTAGCCGGTGACACAGCTTCGATCGCTGCTAACAGCTCGATCGAGGGTACGATCATCGCCCGCAATACAGTTGACATCGGTGAAGGCACGACCGTTAAAGGACGTGCATATTCGATGGACAGCGAGGTCGTCCTCGGCGCTTCGTCGAATCTCGTTCTCGCAACAGCCATCATCGAGATCTGTAAAGAGGCTTTCCTCCCATCAGACCTCGTAGCCCCGACAGGCACGAGCCCCGGTCCCGGCAACGGCTGGAACTGGACGCTTGCAAACCGCATCTGGAGATTCCAGGTGAACGGCGTGTTCTATACCGCTCCTACAGGCCAGTGTACTGGCCCGATCGAGATCGCGAGCGACACCCCGACAACCATCACCGAGGCACTCGATGGTACATTCACTGACAGAGCCGGAGTCTGGGAAAACCGTTTCCGCCTCGTCAGCGTGACCAGGACGCAGGGCCCGGGCACCGTTTCGAACGTAAACCTTCCGCTGCGCACGGCGCAGGTGACGGTTCCTTTCGGTACCAATGGTGATATCTCACAGCAGACTGTTATTGTCTTTACCAACACATTTGCTATCCCGGTCGTTATCGAGATCTGCAAACGTGCAGAGGCGATCGGTACGGGTGGAGTACCGGGAGCCAGCTCACCGGATCCTGATGTGACCGGTTTCTTTAACTTTACTGTTGACGCGATCGCTAATACAGTCTTCCCGGTTCCGGTTGGAATGTGCTCGGGTGCTATCCAGGTGCTTGTTCCTACGGCCCCGGGCACGATTCCTCAGGATTCCGTGGTCATCGTGACTGAGATTGCTCGTGCTGGCTACACCCTCAATACGGGCTCTACGTTCCCGGCAGACAGGAACCTCAGCCCGGATCCTCCGGGAGCGGTGCTTGGCACGGGCGTTACAAATACGACCGCATGCTCGATCCAGAGCGGGGATGTCGTAAATGGCAATTTACCGCCTGCAGGTTGCACCTTTAACAATGCGGGTGGTGGATACATCATTGGCCGGGTGGTCGAGGGCGGTACGTCGAACCAAACCACGTACAACTTCTTCAACCGGACAAATCCTGGTGTTGTTAAGGTCTGTAAGATCGCAGGCCCGGGCGTCCCGATCGGTGCTGAGTTTGATTTCATCGTTCAGGGAACCGTCCAGACAAATGCACAGCCCTTCGCGGCTAATGTCCAGAATCGACGTGTAAGGGTCGTAGCAGGGCCGGCACCGATCGGCTTCTGCGAATTTGTACGCGATGCCCCGCTCACCGTCGGTCTCGAGGGTGCACTGACCCAGTTCGTTGTTGGTACACCGGTATATGTCCGTGAGTACGACTACATCGAAGGAACAGGCCAAACACCGATAAGCTTGGCAAATGGTGGTTCTATCAGGGTCGGAAGGATCAGGATGGAGCTCGGCGCGGGTGCCTTCGCAGCGGCAGGTTCGAATGTTGCTGTCGAAACGTCCGGCGCACCGCCAAGTGCGTTTGCAGGATATGATCCTCCGTCGGTTACCCCGAACCCAAGGCTCGGCCCGATCGACAACGCTCTCGTGCCGTCATCGGCAGGTGGTTTTGGCGATGCGGTATTCATACAGAGACAAGGAACCAGAGAGATCGAATACGTCAACTTCGTATTCCGTCCGACGGCACTCAAGATCTGTAAGATCGCAGGAGCCGGCGTTATCGAAGGAACCTCGTACACCTTTAGCGTGGTCATCGACACACTCGGCGGCTTGATCAATCACCTCGGTACAGGCGGTCCGGCGGTAGCTAACGTTACCGTTCAGGCAGGACCTGCGGCCTCTGGCGGATTCTGTGCCTTTGCACAGGGACCGGCAGGACCGAACCCGGGCGGACCGAATCCGTTCTACGGCAACATATTCACTAACCCGAATGTGGCGGCGTTCCCGGTTGGCTTTAATGTCACCGTGACTGAGACTGGCGGTAATGTGACAGCAGTTACGTCACCGACCGGTACCGTTACCGGAGCTACCCTCGGAGTCGGCGGAGCAGGCACCCTGCTTCTCGCACATGCGGGCGGCTTTAACGAGATCGTCTTTACGAATGGTACGGCTGCACCTGTGCAGACTGCATTCTCGATCTCAGGCCGTGTGATGACACCGGAAGGCGGCGGTCTCCGCAATGCCCAGGTCGTCCTGACAAAGGCTGATGGTTCGAAGATCTCAGTTCCGACCAGTTCGATGGGTTACTATACCTTCGATAATCTGGCGAACGAGACCTACAACGTCGGTGTTTCGTCGAGACGGTACAGGTTCCAGTCGCGTCAGGTCGAGCTCAACAGCTCGCTTGCCGATGTGAACTTCACCGGTATCGAATAACACCTTCGGGTAAGTAAACTTAGGACTAGGGGCGGTCTTCGGACCGCCCCTTTTTATATGATTCCTTCTCTGCGCCCTATGCGGTCATCGCCTTGCGTCCTCTGTGTTAAGAAAAGAGGTTAAACACAGAGACCCCGGAGAAAACCAACACAAAGGGCACAAATTTAACCCTTCGGCTTCGAGGCAAAATTGAATCGTTTTTCTGCGCCCTCTGTGTTAAGAAAGAAGGTTAAACACAGAGACCGCGGAGAAAGCCAACACAAAGGGCACAAATTTAACCTTCGGCTTCGAGGCAACATTGAATCGTTGGAATTTTTCTCTGTGTTAAGAAAAAGGGGGTAAACACAGAGATCCGCGGGAAGGGCACATGAAGCATTTCGATAATTACCCGTAATGAAAAGCTTGACATCACGCAAAAGTGGAGTATATTGATTTTATATCCGAAAATGTTCTCGTATCGAGACATATCTTTTTTGGGACTGTGAATTCATTACAACCGTAGGGCTAGCCCGAAAGCCAGGTTCAGCCGTAATGTTGATCAAAGCCTTCATTTGTTCTGGATTATAATCATTTTCGGAAATCAACTGTAATTAGTAGTTTAAAACGAGCGTTCACACAAAAATGTCCGGCTGATGCTGGGCAACGATCAAGGGTATTCCGCACGGCTGCTGTCTAAATGTACGGTCGCTGGCGAAACGAGACTTAAGAAAAGAAAATTGGAGGGATCACAGAATGACCAAAAACAGTCGAAAGACTTTTAGACAGCGTCTGAACAAGAAAGCAATTTACTTGTCGGCGATCGCTCTGGTGGCTTTTATGGCTGCCGGGCTATTTTTAGTAACTGACGGTGTTAGCGTATTCGCCCAAAAAGGCGACCGCGCAACCCGCGGCGAAATCACCGAGAAAGAGGGCACACCGACAAGGGTGGCCACATCGGGAATGCTTTCGCTTGCATTGGATTTCGGCGAAGCAGCCGAGTATTCGGTATTTGCCGATAGAGGAATTGTTGAAAAAAATTCGACGATCGTAGGGAAAAGGGCGGCCGGCACAGACAGTGCACAGGCAGGCCGGGCCCAGAATGATCTGCTGAATGCATTCAACATTCTCGAAAATCTTCCGTGTATGGAAACCCGTTCTGAGACACGCGTAACAAATCTCAAGAACGGCAGCTACACGCCGGGCGTATACTGTGCCCAGACGGGTAATCTGGCAGGCCAGTATGTGCTTGACGGAAACGGCGATCCAAATGCGATCTTCGTATTCCGATCGAGCGGCAGCATCAGTGCTGAAAGAGATGTTAACTTCACGCTGGTAAACGGTGCGGCAGCCCGCAACGTCTTCTTCGTCGCCGGCAACACGGCGAGCATCGGAGAAGGTGTCAATTTTGAAGCAGGTATCATTGCAAAGAACTCGATCAGCGTTCGAGAAGGTGCAAAGGTCAGCGGCCGCATCATGTCGGTCGAGGGCAAGGTCGACATGCAGGAAGCATCGGCCGTGCTGCAAACCGGCGTTCTTCAGATCTGCAAAACCGCGCTGGGTGGCGGCTTGAATGACCGCATTTTCCGTTTCCAGATCGGAGCGGCTATTTATTTAGTTCCAGTGGGAAGCTGCAGCGGACCGATCACCCTGCCGGCCGGACCGGTGGTAATTGACGAGTTGATCGACGGCCCGACACTCACGGGTGGCGACTGGTCAGGACGATTTCGTCTGGTTGCAGTCGGAACAGACCCGGCCGATGCGTTGTTAGACGCAAATCTACCGCTTCGCCGTGTGACGGTCAATATTCGAGAAGGAAACATTCAGAATCAGACGGTAGTTGAGTTTATCAACACGTTCGCGGTCAACGCGATCATCGAGATCTGTAAACGAGCTGCTCAAGACATCAGCATTGCGACCGGCGAACCGATCGCGAGAACTACACCGGTTGGAGGCGACGCCAATATCAGAGACAGGGATGTTCTAGCAGGAACCCTGTTTGAATTCACGGTCGACGTGATCGAAAATACGGTCTTCACGGTCCCGGTTGGAATGTGTTCGGGTGCTATTCAGGTGAATGTGCCGACCGCTCCCGGTCCGGTTCCGCAGCCTGCTATCGTCAATGTTACAGAGTTGGCAATCATTGATGCGAACGGCGAGCCTGTCTACCGATTGGATGGAGCGCCGGGATCATTGGCTGCTTCGACCTTCCCGTCAAATCGATTGCTCTCGATCGACTTTAACGTTGGACTCGACAACTCCAACTTCTTAGGCATTCCCCCGTTCTTTAATCCGGGCGGCGGCGTGGTCAAAGCGCAGGTCATCGAAGGCGGTACATCAAATCAGACAACCATCAACTTCTGGAACAGAAGCGAACCTGGCTACGTCAAGATCTGTAAGGTTGCCGGACCCGGCATCCCGGTCGGAACCCTCTTTGGGTTTGACGTTTATGGTCGTGAACCGAGCAACACAGCTCGCACGGAGTACGTTGACAATGGCTGGCCTGCAGGAACCGCACCACCAACAGTTCCATTCCCGGGCAGCATCCTGCCTGGTGTTGACACTGTCAGACGGGTGATCGTACCTGCAGGACCGGGACCGCTCGGATTCTGCGAATTCGTCCGATTCGGCAGTCCAGCCGCGACCGGCGGCCGCGTTAAGTATATCGTCGGCTCGCAGGTATTGGTCCAGGAAGTCGGAGCTAATGGTGTTGCCGGACTGCCGGCAAATACGACTCCTAACCTGGCAGCCCCGCTCACGGGTGCGAACAACGATCCGAGAGCGGCTCCTGGCAGTCCTATAGTAGGAATCCCGAACGGTTCGGTTGGTGGTTTACCGGTTCCTCCGGCAGCACTGCAGCCGCAGACCGATCCGCTGACTGGCGTTCGAGTTGGTAATATTCGACTCGATGCTGGTGCGGCGGCGTTTGTTTCGCCTGCGACGATCAGCAATGCCTTCATCCAGGCCAATGCGATCTGCACAACAACATTGGGCAATGCGACGAACAATCCTGCGGGAGGGGCAACGTTGAACCCGAATGCAAGCCGTCCATGCCGGTCGGCGATCTTTAGGGCAAGACGTGGAACCACAGAGGTTGAATTTACGAACTTCCTGTTCGCTCCGACGCTTCTCAAGGTCTGTAAGATCGCGGGAGCTGGCGTAAACATTGGTGATTCGTACACCTTCAACATCGCCATCGGCCAGGTCGGCCTCGGCACGGTGGTACACGGTACAGTTCCCCCGGTGACCGTTCAGGCAGGACCGGCAGCGTCGGGCGGATTCTGTGTCTTTGCACAGGGACCGTATACCGCGACCAACACGACACCGCCGATCGGCACCTTCCCGGTTAACTTCCCGGTCACGGTGACTGAGGTTGGCGGCAATGTGACAGCGGTCACGTCACCGACAGGAACGGTCACAGGCATCACCACTGGAGCTGGCGGAGCAGGCACCCTGCTTCTCGGTTTCCCGGGCGGCTTTAACGAGATCATCTTTACGAATGGAACGGCTGCACCTGTGCAGACGGCATTCTCGATCTCAGGCCGTGTGATGACACCGGAAGGCGGCGGTCTCCGCAACGCCCAGGTTGTCCTGACAAAGGCTGATGGTTCGAAGATCTCAGTTCCGACCAGCTCGATGGGTTACTACTCATTCGACGGTTTGGCCAATGAGACCTACAACCTCGGTGTTTCGTCGAGACGGTACAGGTTCCAGGCTCGTGAGGTTGAACTCAACAGCTCGCTTGCCAACGTGGACTTCACCGGTATCGAATAACGCCTTCGGGTAATTAACTTAGGACTAAGGGGCGGTCTTCGGACCGCCCCTTTTTATTTGCTTAAAGGCCCCTCCTCGCTTAATAAATCGCTTGACAAAAGCCAAAAGTGGCGTATATTTGTTACATAACTGAAATCAACTATTTTCGGTTGAAGAATAGCAAATTGAGTGTAAGTGGATGCCGACGGTACGCCTTTTGGCTGGGCCGGTTAGCGTTGTAAGTTTTGGGTTTCTGATCCTGTCCTGGATCAAGCCCTCTTTTGGCTGTCGTACAGCATGGAAATACGTAGCTCACACACCGTAAGCACGGAGGGATCACAATAATGACTTTCAGAAACATCTCGAAATATAAAGTATTTTACGTATCGGCATTTGTCCTGTTCGCCGTCATGGCGACCGGATTTTATTTGATGACCGACACAACGACCGTCTCGGCGCAGAAGGGCGATAGGGCGAGCCGAGGCGAAAGCAGCAAGGGCAAGGTTGCCCGCCCTGACATGCTGGCCGTGGCGCTGAATATGCGTTCGGCGACCGACTACACTGTATTCGGCCAGAAGGGGATCCGTGGCGATGGTGCAAACAGCCTTAGCGGCAAGTCGGGCACCGGCGCGGACGAGGCATCGCTCGGCGAGAACGGCAGCGGGCTCAAAGCACGCAGCGACCTGACGAAAACATTCTCAAACATCAACCAGCTTCCCTGCGAAGACCTCGAAGGTGTGCTCAACGGCGGTACATTCAAACCGGGCGTATACTGTTCCCCGTCTGCCTCGCTTTCACAGCCGATGGTGCTGGATGCGGGCAGCGACCCGAACGGCATATTCGTCTTTCGCGTAGAAGGCTCGATGAAAACAACGGCAGACTTCCAGATGTCGCTCGAGAACGGCACCAAAGCAGGCAACGTGTTCTTTGCAGTAGGCGACACAGCATCGATCGCGGACTTTGGCACGATCTCAGGCAGCGTGATCGCACGCAATGCAGTCGAGGTCGGCAAGGGTGCGACCGTCAAGGGCCGTGCGATGTCAGTGAACGGCGAGGTGGTGCTCGGAGCATCATCAAATCTCGTACTGGCCGACGGCGTGCTCGAGATCTGTAAAGAAGCAGTCGGCGGAGCAACTGTTTATCAACTGCTCGGTATAACCGGGGATAACGTTCTCATCCGATTCAACAGCAACGCTCCCGGAACGCTGATCGGACTTCCGGTCCCAGTCACTGGCATTCCGGTGCAGAATTTCAGAATACTCTCGATAGACCGACGCCCGGCAACCGGCGAGATCTTCGGATGGGGCAACGACAACATTCTTTATCGGATCGATCCGGTTACCGGTGCAGCTACGGCTGTCGGCGGGCCCGGGGCTCCGAACAGCAGCAACGCGATCGGCTTCGACTTTAACCCGCTTGTCGACCGCATCAGGCTTATCAACAATAACCAGCAGAATTTCCGAATTAATCCTAATGACGGCACATTTGCGACGGACACCGCTATAGCCCAGGATGCGAGCGGGGCGGCGTATACAAATAGCTTTACGGGAGCTGCCAGCACAACGCTTTACAGTATAAGCGACGCAATGGATCAGCTCTTTATTCAGGACCCGCCGAATGCGGGAACGATGACCTTAGTAGGGCCATTGGGTGTAGGCGTCACACAGATCAATGGGTTCGACATTTTCGGTTTTGATAACGTGGCATTTGCGGCGATGGAGACCACAACCGCGGGACCCGCAAATCTCTACTCGATCAATCTTGGAACCGGGGCCGCTACGAATCTGGGCGTTATCGCCGGAAGTCAGAGAATGACGGGCCTGACGATCCTTGGGTTCCAACAGACGGGCCCGACGGGACTTGAGAACCGGATATTCCAGTTCACGGTCGGCGGCCAGACCGTTCAGGTACCAGTGGGCGGATGCTCGGGACCGATCACACTACCGGAAGGCCCGAATGTTATCGAAGAGCTTCTTACGGGCACCTTCACTAACCAGACAGGAACATGGAACAACCGCTTCCGTCTTGTGAACGTCACCGTCTCGGGATCGGGAAACCTTATCAGTTCGAATTTCCCGCTCAGAACGGCAACCGTAAATATTCAGCCCGGCGGCATTTCAAGCCAGACGGTCGTTACCTTCTTTAACCAGTTTGCGATACCGGCCGTGATCGAGATCTGTAAGTACCCAGTAGCCGGAGACCCGGATGTTACCGGCTTCTTTGACTTCACGGTCGACGCACTGCCGAATCAGTTATTCCCGGTTCCGGTCGGAGGCTGCTCGGGTGCGATCCAGGTCCAGCCTGTAGCCGATCCGGGGCCTGTGCCGCAATCGTCATTGGTCAGGGTCACGGAGATCGCCGAGCCCGGATTCACTCTGGAATCTGCATCGACGTTCCCGGCGGACAGGTTGATCCAGTTCTTCACGAACTCTGGAATAGTCAATTCTATCGGCTGCTCGACTATCGGCGAGGGGCCGACACCTCCGGGATGTGTTGCTAACAATCCGGGCGGCGGTTACGTGACCGCTCGAGTGGTAGAGGGTGACACCTCTAACCAGACGACGATCAACTTCTTTAACCGGACAAACCCGGGCGTCCTCAAGATCTGTAAGATCGCAGGGCCTGGTGTTCCGGTTGGAACGCGGTTTGTATTCCAGGTTGTCGGTTTCGGACCGAGCAACCCATTCCCGGGTGCGATATTGCCGCCCGTAGCGATTGTCAGAACTGTTACTGTCGTTGCGGGACCGGCGTTGGTCGTCGGCGGAGCCGCCGAACAGGGCGGATTCTGTAACTTTGTCCGTGACCCTAATGGTGATCTGACGCGATTTATCGTAGGACTTTCTGTGATCGTTACCGAGACGGGGGTGCTTGATGATGTGCCGGGGATTCCCGCAGGCAACTTTGGTGATACGAATGGTGCGGGTCCACCCGACACAACTCCGTCAACCGAGGTAAGGGTCAGCCGGATCAGGTACAACCAATCGGCAGTACCGTCCGCTTTGTTCAATCCTAGCCCATCTGCCCGGCTTGCCATTTACACCCAGAGAAGGGGAACGGCTGAGATCGAATTCGTCAACTACGTATTCGCTCCGACAACCCTCAAGGTCTGTAAGGTCGCGGGGCCGGGTGTGAATATCGGGGATCCTTTCACCTTCAGCATCAGCATCGACACTGCGGGTGGATTAATTCCGGGACAGACAAATCAGCCGATCGCGGTACCTGACCTTGTTGTTCTGGCAGGGCCTGCCGAGGGCACTAACGGTCTGGGATTCTGTGCCTTTGCCCAGGGACCGTATACGGCAACGAATACAAACCCGCCGGTGGGTACTTTCCGTGTCGGATCGACAGTGACTGTAACGGAGGCAAATGCCCCCGGTACCCAGATCACGGCGATCACGACGCCGACGGGCCCGGCCGGGGCCCTCACCGCCGACATAGCGAATAGGCGCGGTATTCTCCTTCTCGGATTCCCGACACCGGGCGTCAACGAGATCGTCTTTACCAACGCAGTCGGAGGGCCGATCCAGGAAGGATCGACGCTCACACTCTCGGGCCGTGTATTGACACCCGACGGCGGCGGTCTTCGCAACGCTCAGGTAGTACTGATCGGACATGACGGCGTACGCCGTACGGTCCCGACCAGTTCGATGGGTTACTACTCATTCGAGGGGCTGTCGAACGAGACCTACCGTGTCAGCGTCACATCGCGACGCTACCGGTTTACAGAACGCAATGTCGAGCTCAACAGCTCGCTTGCCGACGTGAACTTCATCGGTATCGACTAACGCCTTCGGTAAGTAAACTTAGGACTAGGGGCGGCCTTCGGGCCGCCCCTTTTGTTTTTGACCTCATTGTGGGACTTATGTCCCAGAGATCGGCGACGTTAGATATTGGAGCTGCTAAGGATCCTTGACGTCCGCACTAAATACTTGACAAAAATGGTATTTACGCTATAGTAACCTCACTGAACCAATAATGAACCTCCGGTAGATTTGCCTAGCGCCATGTAGGGGAATGGGGAGAAAGCGGCTCTAACGAGTTTCGCTATGGCTGCCGAGGTTTCGAATTTAAGGAATTGTTAGGCTATTGCTAATTTATGGGAGCATCAGGTTTCCAAAAGCTGCCCTTCAAACCGCACTATCGTGGATACGGGAGCTTATTCCCTACAGGAGGAGCCGCCTAATAAATGGGGTCGACGGGTTAATTATGCGTCAAATTAAAAGGAAAGCTTTACATTTATCGGTCTTTGCTATTGCGACTGTCATAGCCGCAGCGTTATTCTTTTCGTCCGATAACCCGATCACCGTATCGGCGCAAAGGGGTGACAACGCTCGTCGAGCTTCGCGAGACACGAAAGTGGCCAGGGCCGATATGCTTGGCATTGCATTAGACCTGCGTTCGGCAGGCGATCATACAGTGTTTGCCCAAAAAGGCATTCGGGGTGATGGCGTCGCCAATTTGAGCGGCAAGTCGGGCACCGGTTCCGATGAAGCATCGCTCGGTGAGAAAGGCAGCGGCCTTAAGGCACGCAGCGATCTAACGAAATCATTTTCGGCCATTAACCAGCTTCCCTGTGAGGAGCTCGATGGCGAGCTGACAGGCGGCTCGTTCAAGCCTGGCGTCTATTGTGCCCCATCAGCGACGTTGTCACAGCAGATGATCCTCGACGCGGGCGGCGACTCGAACGGCATATTCATCTTCCGCACGAGCGGTTCGATGAAGACGGCTGAAGGCTTTCAGATGACGCTCGAGAACGGGACAACCCCTGGCAACGTGTTCTTCGTATCGGGAGACACGGCATCGATCGCGGACTTTGGCTCTATCTCAGGCAGCGTGATCGCACGCAACACGATCACCGTC
>JBGTIP010000061.1:0-86449 GCA_041745615.1 Pyrinomonadaceae bacterium
ATGTCGAGCTTTGGATTGACGGCTTCGTTCGCTGTGGGTGTATCGCTGATCGTTTCATTTACGCTCACGCCGATGCTCGCGGCCAGAATGATCAAACAGAAGAGAGCAGCGAGTCGTGAGTCTGAAGTCTTGAGCGAGAACTCGGAAATTGACTTCGATGCTAACAGACCGACTCAAGACTCCAGACTCAAGGCTCAAGACTCAAAATATACCGGTTGGTTCCGTTCAGTCGATCGTGTCTACACGTATTTGCTGAGGTTCTCGATGGCGCACCGGTGGGCGATCGTCACGCTGTGTCTGCTGGTGTTTCTGAGTACGATCCCTCTGTTTATGTTCGTCGGCAAAAACTTTTTGCCGGTCGACGATCAGTCGCAATTCGAGATCTCGGTTCGGGTTCCTGAGGGATCGAGCCTCGCAGCTTCATCGCAGATATTCGAACGGATCGCCTCTGAGATCCGCAAGATGCCAGGCGTCACCGACACTCTGGCGACGGTTGGCGGCGGCCAACAACAGGTCGTTAATGCCGGCACCATATATGTAAAGCTAAGCGACATCCATGACCGGCCAAAATCGCAGGAACTGATGATGGCCGATGCGCGCGAGATCCTTCAGAAATTCCCGTCCGATCTACGGACCGGCGTACAGCAGGTGCAGGCCTTTTCCGGCGGCGGATTTCGCAACGCGAACGTGCAGTTTCTGATCGCGGGGCCCAATCTCGAAAAACTGGAGGAATATTCTGCTCTCATCCTCGAAAGGATGAAGACCATACCCGATGCCGTCGATGTCGACTCGACGTTGATCAGCGGTAAGCCCGAGATCCAGCTCGAGGTCGATCGGGAGACCGCGGCCGACCTGGGCGTCCGCATAGGCGATGTATCGCAAGCATTGAACACCCTTGTTGCCGGCCAGGAAGCAACTACCTTCAATGCAGGGACGGACCAGTACGACGTGGTGGTGCGTGCCACAACGCCGTTCCGCGCCGATGTTGAGGGCCTCAGGCGGCTCATTGTGCCCTCGGCAAAGGTCGGATGGGTAACGCTCGACCGAGTGGTAAAGACCGTCCCGGGCACAGGGCCGAGCGCGGTCGACCGCACGAATCGCCAGCGGCAAGTGACGCTGCTCGCAAATACGAGGCCTGGAGGTTCGGCAGCAAGTATTACTTCGGCGATCGATTCTTACGTCCGCGAGCTGAATCTCCCGGTGGAATATATGACCGGCTATGTGGGCCAATCGAAGGAAATGAATAAGGCCGCGTACTACTTCCTTCTGGCCTTTGTGCTTTCATTCATTTTCATGTACATCGTCCTGGCTGCCCAGTTCGAATCATTTATTCATCCGGTCACGATTTTGCTAACGCTGCCTTTGTCGGTGCCATTCGGGATATTCAGCCTGCTGGTGATGGGCCAGACCGTGAATATTTTCTCAGGGCTCGGCCTGTTGTTATTGTTCGGTGTCGTCAAAAAGAATGCCATCCTGCAGATCGACCATACCAATCATTTGCGAGCAAGCGGCTTGTCACGCTACGAAGCCATTATCCAAGGTAATCGCGACCGCCTGAGGCCGATCCTGATGACCACGATAGCGCTCGTTGCCGGAATGATGCCGCTGGTGCTTTCGTCCGGGGCCGGCTCTGGGACAAACCGTTCGATCGGCGTCCTGGTGGTTGGCGGACAGAGCCTCTGCCTTCTGCTGACTTTGCTGGCGGTCCCCGTATTTTATTCGCTATTTGACGACCTGGCGGAAATGAAGCTGTTCAGCCGTGCCAATCGCCTGGCCGTATGGATGTTTGGCGGCGCGAAACGGAGGCTTGCCGGAGCGACGGCATCGACTTTGACCAGGCATTGATCTATATGCAGCGGCATTTATACGTATTCATTTTTATTTTATTAGTGGTCGGTTTGCCCGAAATACAGGGGCAAGTCCCGATGCCTACGCCTACGCCAACTCCGGGGGTGAGCATCGATTCACTTCCACCAGTTCCCTCGATTGCTCCCGACTATAGGTCCGATTCACGGGACCTACCTGATCTTGGCCGAGTTGGAGTCGATATGACGCAGCAGCGGCCGTTGATGCTTCGAGAAGCGATCGAGATCGCGCTCGCGAACAATCGTGACATCGAGGTTACCCGCAAGACAGCGACGATGGCGGATTTCGAGCTTCAGGCCGCTCGCGGTTTTTACCAGCCCCGGCTGGCGGGGCAAGCCTACTATGACCGGTCGACAGTACCGAACGTAAGTATTTTCAGTAACAATCCGACAACCACCCAGGGATCGCTCGTTGCAAATGCCGGAGTGCAGGGGTTTGTCCCTCAATACGGAACGGTCTTCTCGGGAACCTTCAATAACCAGCGATTGACGACCGATAATCCTATCTCGATTTTGAGCCCACAGTTGAATTCGAGCCTTGGTTTCTCGGTGACCCAGCCGCTTTTTCGCGGGCGTTCGTTCGACCAGCCTCGCCGAACTATCGAAATAGCCAAGCGAAATATCGATCTGACGAATACACAATTCCGTCAGCGGTCCATCGAGGTCGTTGCGGGTGTGCAGAGGGCTTACTGGGATCTCACATTTGCGTTGAGGAATCTCCAGGTGCAGCGCGATAGCGTACGGGACGCTGTTTCGCAGCTCCAGCATAATCGCCGGCTCGTCGAGGAAGGCCAACTCGCTCCGATCGATATTGTGGCCGCTGAAACCCAAGTGGCAAACTTCGAGCAAGCTGTTTACGAGGCCCTTAATCTCGTGAACCAGGCCGAGAACGCGCTAAAGAGCCTCTTATCGCCGAACCGGCGTGACCCCCTGTGGGAACAGGCGCTGACGCCGGTCGAACCGGTCGAAGCGTCCGTGCCGGACAAAACTCTAGCGGAGGCCATGGAAACCGCCATCGATAACCGGCCGGAGCTTGAGATAAATCAGACACAGAAGGACATCAATGCGATCGATCAACGCCTTTACCGCGATCAGCAAAAGCCGCAGATCGATTTTATTGCCAGTTATAACGCATCAGGTATCGGCGGCAGCCAGAACCCCGGTTTTGCTCCAAATTTCCCGACACCTTGTTTAACCGACCCCGGGTCCCCGGCGTGTCAGCAGCAGCAGGCAAATATTGCACTGTTGACCGGCAATCCGCTGAGCGGTATTGTCACTAACCGATATCCGGTTATTCGGTTCGGTGTGAATTTCAATCTTCCGCTCTTTGGCGATAAGACCGCAAAGGCCCAGCTCGGCCGGTCACTGGTCGAGGCCGAGCGGATCGAAACGCAGCGGGAGCAGATCGAGCAGGGAATTCAGGTCGAGGTCCGCAATGCCATACAGGCGATCCGCACGGCCGAAGCCCGGCTCAGATCGGCGGCGATAGCTCGCCAGAACACCACCCTCCAGTACGAGTCCGAACAGCGAAAGCTCGACGAGGGCCAGTCTGACATTTACAACGTCCTTGAGCGCCAGACGGCCCTCACAGTCGCCCGAAGCAATGAGCTGCGGGCCCGCACCGAACTCAACAAGGCCATCGCCGACCTTCAGCGTGCCACCGGAACAACGCTGCAGGACAATAACGTCGAGGCCAGACTCAAATAATGAAAGCGGTCTACATCACCGAGTTTGGCGTTAGTTTCGAGCATCTTGAGCTCCGTGACGTTCCCGATCCGGTCGATCACGGGCCCGCTGAGGTTTTGGTCCGGGTGCGTGCCGCCGGCTTAAACCGTGCCGACCTGCTGCAGGCCAGGGGCCTGTATCCGCCTCCGGCTGATTACTCCGCGCATATCCCCGGGCTCGAATTCGCTGGCGAGATCGTAGCCGTAGGAAGCGAGGCTTCCGGCTGGCACGAGGGCGACCGCGTCTGCGGCATCACGGCCGGCGAAGCCCAGGCCGAGCTGCTCCGCATCGATCACCGCCTTTTAATGCGGGTGCCAGAAAATCTGAGTTTTACGGAAGCTGCTGCTATTCCCGAGGCCTTTATAACTGCCCACGACGCTGTCTTTGTCCAGGGCGGCCTTGCCGAAGGCGAAACCCTTTTGGTCCATGCAGCCGGGTCCGGAGTCGGCCTCGCTGCGCTTCAAATGGCTAAGGCTCGTGGTGCGATGGTCATCGGCACTTCGCGGACCGCCGAAAAGCTCGATAAATGCAGTGAGTTTGGCATGGATGCCGCCATCACCGTTGATGACCCGTCAGAACTTGCGGTGAAAGTCCTCGAAGCATCGGACGGGCATGGGGCCGATGTGATCCTTGACCTCGTCGGGGCGGCCTATTTTCAGCAAAACATGGTGTGCCTGGCTGAAAAGGGACGATTGCTGCTCGTCGGGTTGACGTCCGGTGCAAAGGCGGAATTCAACCTCGCCCTTGCCCTGCAAAAGCGGGCGAGGATCACCGGCACGGTGCTTCGCGGGCGTTCGATCGAGGAAAAGGCCGAAGCTACGCGGGTTTTTGCGGATGAGATACTGCCGCTGATAGCCGGCGGAAAGATCCTGCCCAACCTCGATCGTGTGTTTGCGGCGAAGGATGTCGCGGATGCTTACAGGTACGTAGCCGCGAATCGGAATTTCGGTAAAGTCGTGCTGGAGTTTACGTCTTAATGCGTTCGGCCGCTTCGTCGGTGACGATGCAAAGGCCGGCGACGCCACGCTTTTCGAGATCGTCGATCAACGCGGAAGCCTGACGATACGTCAGACCGCCCGCCTCTTTACGATCAAAGGAAACGACCGACCAACGTGGCTGATCCAGTTCGCTCAATATCAGAGGTGCGACCCTTTCGCCCGATACATTTGGAGCTTCTTCGCTGGCCCAAATATCGGAAAAATCTTCGCCCTTTTGGAATTCAAGCCTTTTGCTGAGGTGCAATACCCCGGGCCGCATTTCCTGGATCTTCATAACATTACCCCGCGCATTCAAAATTATCATACGGGTAATAGCCTGTAAATCCTTTTTTTCGCGACATTTATCTCGGCAAGGCAATAAGGCGGCAGAATTGCTAGAATAAAATCAGTGTCCATGCTTTACAGAGAAACCATTTTCATGACCGGATTTCCCGGCTTTATAGCTACCCGGCTACTGGAACGACTGATCACCTCTGAAACCCAGTTTTATCTCCTCGTCCAGCCCGGCCTTATCGACAGGGCGATGGAAGAGATCGAGGAGATCGCGGATTTTACCAAGACCCCGCTGGAAAACTTTGTTCTCGTGGAGGGCGATATTACGCTGCCGCAGCTCGGGATCTCGCCTGCCGACCTCGATACCATCCAGTTCGAAACTACCGACGTATTTCACCTGGCGGCGGCCTATGACCTCGCCGTGGATAAAGAAACGGCATTTTCGGTCAATCTCGAGGGCACGAAGAATGTTAATGAGTTCGTCGGAACGATCAGGGGCCTTCGCCGGTACAATTACGTTTCGACCTGCTATGTAGCTGGCAAACGCGAGGGCCGGATCCTCGAAACCGATCTCGAACACCAGGGGGGATTTCGCAACTTCTACGAAGAAACCAAATATCTGGCTGAAATGGAGGTCGAGCAGCTAAAGGCGAAGCTTCCCGTCACGATCTATCGCCCTTCGGTCGTCGTCGGCGACTCGGTCACTGGTGAAACGATGAAGTATGACGGCATTTATCACCTCATCCAGTACCTGCGAAAGGCCCCGTTTCTCCTGCGGGTTGTCAACGTCGGCAACCGGACCGTCCGGCTTAACCTAGTACCGGTGGATTTTGTGGTCGATGCGATCGCGGCCCTCAGCAAGGACAAACGCGCCATCGGCAAGACCGTGGCACTCGCCGACCCCTCGCCGCTGACCACCGCCGAGCTTTTCGACGTCATCGCCGCAGAGCTTTCGGGCCGGAAGTCGGAATTTACCCCGCCGCCAAAATGGGTGGAATGGTCCCTCAACAAAGGCATCTCACCACGGCTAACCGGGTTGCCGACCTACGCCGTTCCATATTTCTTCGTCTCTCAAACCTACGACACTTCCATCGCCAACGAACTGCTGGCCTCACACCATATCGCCTGCCCGAAATTCGATAAATACGCCGGCAACTTGCTCGATTTCGTCGAAGAAAATCCCGTTCTTTGATCGCCTGACAAACAGCAAGGTTTAAACCTTCAACAGGCGGCCTGGAAGACCGGCGGCCGGATAGCAGCAGCTTTGGGCTGGCTGGTTCTCCCTGCAGAATCGTCACGCCTCTCGAACCTTGAACCTTGAGCCTTGAACTTGGAACTTGGAACTTTGAACTTGCCTCACTTCCCCTGTTTTTGTACCACCTCGGGACAAGAAAATAGCCGTAACCCTAACACAGTGTTGGGGTTACAAGAATAAGCCGTGTACCAGTCTTTTTTCTAGTTCTGTAATAGATCGTCATACAGATGCAAATCATCCACCCACGAACAACGAACAACGATCAACCAACAACATTCAATTATCAAAGATCCTCCGGACACAATCCGTAGCGTTGCAAGCATAGCACGAACTTGCATAGATGGTCAATGTTTTGCTCGGTATGTTTGGTCAAATTATCTTTCAGCTCGCGCGTTTCCCGGTCATTTCGGCTGGGGCTATGCCCTTTTGCACTGCGGTCGGGCTGTGCCCGACCGGTAGTGGCCCTTAGATTTTTAAGGAGGCTGTGCCTCCGTTATTCGAGGGTTGAGGCACAGCCTCATTGATCATTAGGGAGTTCTCCGGTCGGGCACAGCCCGACCGCGGTGCTTGGCGGCACAGCCGCGAGGAAGCCCTACCGCAGTGCGTGGCGGGCATCCGCGAGGATGCCAGACCCGACCCACTGCATGGGGCAGCTCCCATTTCGGGGCCGGGGCTATGCCCTTTTGCACTGCGGTCGGGCTGTGCCCGACCGTAAGTAGCCCCTAGATTTTCAGGGAGGCTGTGCCTCCGTTACACGCATGGGTGAGGCACAGCCTCATTGATCATTAGGGAGGGCTCACGGTCGGGCACAGCTCGACCGCAAGTAGCCCTTAGATTTTCAAGGAGGCTGTGCCTCCGATATGCGCATGGGTGAGGCACAGCCTCATTGATCATTATGGAGCGCTCACGGTCGGGCACAGCCCGACCGCAGTGCTTGGCGGCACAGCCGCAAGGAAGCCCGACCTGGCTTAGCCATGTCATCTCTTCATCCAATCGATCTTATCCAGATCGACATCAAGCGGTTCTTCCGGCAGGCGGCATCCGTGAAATATCGTCCAGGCCAAAGAAGTTTTGATCCTGGCCGGGCGGCATGCGGGAGCATCGGTCAAGCCGCTGGCAGAACTTAGCGGACTGAACGCCTCGACCATCAGCCGGCGCAACGATTCGGCACGGCTCAAGCTGAGAGAAAGCGAAGCGAAGCGATGCAAGCACTGCTCCAACAGACTATTGATGGTTACCAACAAAGCATCAAATGATAAGATCGGATGTGCAGTTATAGAGGAAATGGCAATCAAATCAACTTATCAAAGCGTATGAAGACAAAAGAAATGCAATATTGCATGACTGACCCCATGATTTTCCATGATTTTTGGATTTTTGTGAGCTTTATGAACGAGATAATGAGACGGGATTAGATTTTGCTCAAGCCCGCTATTACAGTTCCCTAATCGGTCGGTTTTTGGTGGCGGACAAGGTGGGGAATGACACGATAACCACAAATCCTCAGTCGTGGAACTTGTATCATTACGTTCGGAACAACCCTTACCGGTATGTAGATAGGAATGGTAAACAACTGTTTGTGGTCATCAACGGACAGACCTTTAAGGTTGTCAGGAATGGAAGCTCAGTCTCGTTGGTGGGGGATGGCGACAGGGGAACCAGTCGGTTCGGCGACACGCTATCGCTACTTAGGAAATTTGATGGGTTTGCGCAATTTACAGAAAGATTGACGAATATCATAAACAGCAGCGTGATTAGTACTGTGTATGTGGATGGCGATGCGGGAAATCCTGGCAGTACTATGCCAGGTACAAGCGGTATGGTAGTGAGTTCGACGGTGAGCGGAGTTGGAATATCAGGAGTAGATGATCAGTCATTTATTAACTTAGGCACGGAATTGCTTGTAGTTGAATCAATGTTGGAGATGAATGCTTGGGCTATCGGTTCCCAGGAGCCCGGTGGCAAACTAGCACTATCTCCCGCGTTCGGACTCCCAGACGGCACATTGGAGAGGACGGGTGATAGATGGAACTTCGAGAATTCAGTAAGAGAAGCCTTGGGCTTGGAGAGAATAGATAGGGGTCAGGGACAGTTCAGCAGTACTCTTCCGTTCCCGACCGAATCTACAGTTAGCCCAGGAAGTGGCAGGACGACAACCGGGGACGGCGGAGGGCTTAGCACCGGTCCACCAGTACCTGACGAGATTCCACTCCCACCACCACCTCCGCGACCGGTTCCGACACCAAAGAAAGAGAACTAGGAGGAAATGAAGAATGAAAACTAGGCCCGCTAAAATATATTTCGTACTAGGTCTCTTGTTGATCGGAGTCGTGTTTCGAGCCAGTTCGCAGGAATTGGCATATCGCTCCGAGTCGCCGCCCCGTCCCAAGGCCGAGAAGTTTCAGAAGACTGACGAGCTAGCGAAGCCATGGCGAAGTTCGGGCTGTGTAATGGAAAAATTCAACCCCGACGTTCCCTGTCCATACTCCGATAAAGAGAAGTCTGCGCGCACCCGGCTGCTAAGACTTTATAACGACGATGGAACACTTTGGTATGAATTCGGTTTAACTTCCCAAGATCCAGAGAATTATTGGGACAATCCGAAGCCTGGGTTTGAACCAATGGGCTCTACGGGCTTAGTCCTCAGGTTGGTCGGAATCGCCGATCATTGGTATAAAGTCGAGATCAACGACAAATCCGGGGAAACTAAATTCATCCTGAGGTCGGACGAGGCATGGATAAAGATCAGTTGGGATTATTACTGGAGATCCAACATCCGAACTGAGATCGATCTTGTTAAGACTCCGGTCTTCGACGGTCCGGCTGGAAAACCTCTCTTAAACATAACCGAGACTACTTACTTCTTTGTTGAAACCCGGGGTGACTGGGCGAAACTGAAGGCTTATCACGATCCGCTAACGCCATACTTCGTGTGGGTGAAATGGAGAGAAGGCAGGGAAATAAAGGTAGCGTGTGTCATGAATTCATGGAAACTTCCATAAGAACACGGGGTTTGGGTGAATTCAAGGCGTAGGGATAACGGGAGAAAGAAAATGAAGATTATGTTCGTTCTTACATTAGGCTTGTTGGGAATAACAGCCCACGCCCAGGGTCTCGGCGTTGGGTCAGCCGTGGAGAACTTCTCACTTATTGACCTTCAGGGGAAGATACAGGCGCTTGATGCTCTTAAAGGCAGGAACGGGACGGTGGTTGTCTTTCTCTCGGCGCAGTGCCCGATGGTGAAGGCCTATAAAGACCGGATCAACCAGATCGCGGCCGAAGCACATGGTAAGGGCATCAACTTTGTCGGGATCAATTCGAACCCGGGCGAGTCCGTGGGAGCGATAAAGGCCAATGCGGCAGCGTTCGGCTTTAGGTTCCCGATACTCCATGACAAGGACACCGTTATGGCGTCCCGATTCGACGCACGCACCGCACCCGAGGTATTTTTTTTCAATGGTGAGAACGTCCTGCTCTATCGCGGAGCCATTGACAACGACTATTCGGGCAGCACCGTCACCCAAAATTACCTGACCGCCGCCTTCGAAGCGTCACTAGCCGGCAAGCCGATCTTCAAAAAATCCGTCATGTCCCGCGGCTGCCCGATCAAGCGCACAGGGATGTGACGCTAATCAATCCTCGAATTGCAACCTTCAATGATCTCAGTCACATATAAAACATGGGGTCATCTATGTAGTTGTACCCCTAAGTCAAGGCTCCAAAAGTGACGAGTGACGAGTGACGAGTGACAAGTCGCCAACGAATGCCATCATCTATTCGTGCAAGGGCCGTCCCTGCTACATGAAACCGAATCGGCTCATTCCGGGGCTACTCGAAAATGGCTGGCCGTGCCATCAGGCTTCCAGAGACTGCGGAGTTTCGGCCCAGCTCTCCTGACCCCTCGCACAAGCCAACTGCCGATCCTTCGGGTACGAATTTCATTTACGACGGCGAGAACAAGCAGACATTTGTTTCGGATGGCGGCAGAGATTCAACCGTTCACGCTGGAATATCAACGACTGATGCCTCAATTTTCACCGCTTGCGTCATTTCGTTAGGCTCAAGGAGATCTTTTCGGCAGAATGGATGTATTTTTGTGTGTGATCGATCTCAGGGTCAGCTGGCCTGAGCACATCCTTCCACTAGGAGTTTAAAAACCGATGATGAAGAAACGCTTTGCGCTCCGCGCCTCAAGATACCTGTTTTACGCGGTGTTGCCCATGCTTCTGTTTGCTGTGGTCGCGAAATCCCAGGGGCCGGGTGGCGGGCCGCCGCAGCCGCCTCCGAATAAGTCGACGCCTGTCGAGGCGGGCGAGCTTCGCGAGACTTGGAACGATCGGGTCAGCCAGGGGCCGCCCGTCGGGGCCTTTCCCGAATTCGAGGGATGGAGCATGGGTACCGCGATGCCCCTACCTCGGTCTGAGCATTCGATCGCTGAGATGGATGGCAAGATCTGGGTGCTCGGCGGCTATCCGCCCGGCCGGCTGCCGTCCAATCTCGTTCAGGTCTATGACTCAGCCACGGGCCGGTGGAATCTCGGCCCAAGCCTGCCCGAGCCGATCCACCACACTCACGCAGCGGCAGTGGGCGGCAAACTCTATGTGATCGGCGGCGAGATCGATGGTGCCAGCACCGGCAAGCCGGAGAAGTTCGTCGCTAACGTCTGGGTCCACGATCCGAAGGTCGGCGGCTGGGTCGCGCGTGCACCGAAGCCCACGGCCCGAAGCGGCGGCGGCAAGGCCGTCGTCGACGGAAAGATCTACGTCGCAGGCGGCCGTCCGCCCGGCGGCTCGGCATTTGAGGTTTATGACCCTGCCACAGATAAGTGGGAAAAGCTTCCCGATCTGCCGAGCCAGCGCAATCATCTTGCGATGGTGGCGATCAACGGCAAGATCTATGTCGCCGGCGGCCGCACAGGGCCCGGGGCAATGGCGCCGCGTGTGGATGTGGTCGAGATCTTTGACCCTAAGACACGCAGTTGGACAAAGGGTGCTCCGCTGCCCGCGCCTCGCGGCGGCATTACGGGAGCCGTGGTCGCGGGCTGCATGTTCGTTTTCGCCGGCGAGGGCCAGCCGGGCACAGTTCTCGGACTGACGCCCAACACTTACGGCTATGATCCTCGCTCTGATAAGTGGACCACGCTTCCGAACATGCCGATCGCGGTCCATGGGCTGAAAGGGAGCGCGGTGATCGGGGGCCGGATATTTCTACCCGGCGGCGGGATCACCCTCGGCGGAAATTCCGGCACCAACGCCATGCAGGTCTATCGTCCGACTATGAAGTGCGAGTAAATTTCGCGTTACATAAGAACGATCATTTTTGGCCCCGGCGATAGCCGGGGGCATCTATGAAATCCCCTTGATGTCAAACTAACTTCCAGCCCTTTCACTGTTTTAGGGTGGAAGTTGACCTGAAAATAAACAGTCCCCGCCCGGTTAATCTATTCCAAATATCGCTTTGCTGTGGAGCGAAGTTCATCATCTATTCATGCAACGCCCGGTGGCGCGTTACATGAAGCCAAGCGGGCTCATTTTCGATTACTTGAGAATTGGCCGGGGCGGCTTGCCCAAGGCGATTCCGCAGAAGTCGTGAGCTGTGTCGGCAGGCAGATACGATCCGACCCTTTCCGGGCAGAATCGGACGTTTAACAGACATAAATAAAAGTGAATAAAAAGTTTTAATTCTGTGAAAAATATTGACTATTAGTCATTTTGTGCGATAATGCAGGCATTCTATTGTTCTGTGGGGCGATGAACCATGTTCTCGCTTTTCACGCTCAGCAGTCGTATTTCGGTTGTTTAGGTGTGTCTTTGAGTTTCGGAAACACGCATGCAGGCGATGCTGAGCATTAAGATATTTGCTGCTTTTTTGTGGCTTTGCACCAGGTGAGTGGGTCGAGTATGTTCGGAGGGATCACAACATGAAGAGGATCGAAAACAAGAGCTTCGGAAATTTGTTAAACAATAAGGTTCTGTATTTATCGGCAATTGCCTTGATAGCTGTCGCGGCTACGGGGCTTTTTTTAATGTCCGGTAATCAGAGCGCGGCTCAACGGGGCGATGGCGTGCGTGGTGAAACTGCCCGTGCCGACATGCTGGCATTTGCACTGAACCTGCGTTCCGTCGGCGGCCATTCCGCGTTTGGCCAAAAGGGCATTCGCGGCGACGGCGTGGCCAACTTGCGCGGCAAGTCGGGCACCGGCTCCGATGAGGCCTCGCTCGGCGAGAATGGCAGCGGCCTAAAGGCTCGCAGCGATCTTACCAAATCCTTTTCGGCTATAAACCAGCTTCCATGTGAGCAGCTGGACGGCCCGCTGACAGGCGGCTCGTTCAAACCGGGGGTTTATTGCGCTCCCTCCGCGTCGCTGTCACAGCAAATGATCCTCGATGCCGATGGCGATCCGAACGGCATATTCATCTTCCGTACTAACGGTTCGATCAGGACGACCCAAAGCTTCGAGATGAAGATGGAGAACGGTGCCAAGGCACCGAACGTGTTCTTCGTAGCGGGCGACATGGCCTCGATCGCGGATTTCGGCTCGATCTCGGGCAGCGTGATCGCACGCAATTCGATCAATGTCGGCAAAGGTGCCACCGTACACGGACGTGCACTTTCCAAAGACGGCGAGGTCATCCTCGGCGAATCTTCGAACCTCGTACTTGTCGAAGGCTATATAGAGATCTGTAAAGAGGCATTCCTGCCTTCAGACCTTGCAGTTGCACCTAATGGCAACAGCCTTTACAACCGCATTTTCCAGTTTCGTGTAAACGGAGCTGTTTATACTACCCCGGTGGGCAGCTGTACCGGTCCGATCCTGCTTCCGGAAGGTCCAAATCTGATCGAGGAATTGATCGACGGAACATTTACAAACCAGGCAGGGACCTGGAACAACCGATTCCGACTTGTTAGCGTCACCAAAACCGGCCCCGGAACACTTGGAACCATCAACCTCCCAGCGAGAACGGCGGTTGTCAATGTTCCGCACGGTACGATCGGCACGCAAACCGTCGTAACCTTCACAAATACATTCGCGATTCCCGCTGTTATCGAGATCTGTAAACGATCTGTGGAACCCGGGTTTACTTCCACTCCGCCAACGTTCGTCAACGATCAGGACGTTACGGGATTCTTTGATTTTACAGTCGACGTTATTGTTGGACAGGTCTTTACCGTTCCGGTGGGGCAGTGTACGGGGCCGATCCAGGTTCTTGTGCCTGCGATTGCCCCTCAAGCGGTTCCGGGCGAATCGGTGATAGTAGTCAGCGAATTAGGCAGACCGGGTTATACATTGGAGTCTGTGTCAACATTTCCCGCCAACAGGTTGGGAACGTTCGAACCAAACGTTTACCATGACAACAGCATTCCGTGCTCGGTCCGTCAACCAAATCAGTTCGCTATAAACCCGGCTTGTCTCTTCCCCAATCCCGGGGGCGGAGCAGTTGGTGTTTTGGTTGTCGAAGGGGATGCATCCAATCAAACCACAGTCAATTTCTTCAACCGGACTAATCCGGGCCGAGTGAAAGTATGTAAGATCGCCGGACCTGGTATCCCAATAGGCACGCGGTTCAGATTTGAGGTCAGGGGACTGGCCCCGTCTAATCCGCCACCCGGAGCCATCTTGCCGGGCGTCAACGTTATTCGATTTGTCGATGTAGTTGCCGGCCCCGCAGATCAGGGCGGATTCTGCGCCTTTGTCGAAGGGACCTTCGTTGTCGGTGCGGACGTGCTGGTCACTGAGACCAATGTCCTGGATCCGATCCAGGTCGGAATCACATCGACGTTAGAGGGATCGACGGCGAATGCAGCCGGATTCCAATCGACGGCTATTTCGAGCGAACCTTCTAGATCAGGGTCAAGTGATACCAAAGCGGCCGATTCACCTGATTCACCCGAAAAAGCTCCAAGGGCAGAGAAGATCCCGTACAAGGAATTTCGTGTGGCTGGCGACCTGAATGACGGCGCACCGCCGCAACTGGAAGGTTCTCAGGTAAACAGGACCCCTGTGATCGATTTCAGCAAGACGATCACGACTGGCTGGCCCGATGTCTTCTCACTTGCTCTCGCCGACCCACAGCCGGCTATATTAGGTGCGATTGAGGCCAGCAATGAGGCGGTCGTCTATCCCGATCCGGGAACGGACCCCCTAATTCATATGCTGGTGTCGGGGTTACCGGCAGATGCCAAGCCTCATAGCGTAGCCTATTTTGGCAGCGATAACGGGCTTCTTTCTGACCATTCGAATTCGCGAGTTCATGTGGTTGAGATCTCATCCGCAACGCTGCTGGATACGATCGATACATCCGCGGCCGGATTTAATGGCAGTGGATCAATTGCGGTAGCACCAAATTTAACAGCGGCTCTGGCAATGGGATCGAGTAATGAGCTGTATGTGATCCAGGGGCAGCCGTTTAGTTCGGCTTCCGCAATAACGTCTCTTACTCTGCCGGGCGGGATCGCTCAGTACCAGACCCAGGCGATCGTCTTTAGCAATACCGGACGAGCCTTTGTCTATCACTCGACGGGTATCTCAGTTTTGGATGCTCCGTACACCTCGGTGGCCTTCACAATTCCGGTAGAGAATGATAAGAGTGGGGCGATTGCGATCTCGCCGGACGGTAACACGCTGTTGGCGACCGATCTGGAAGTCGGCAGCAATCGGGTCATGATCTTTCAGGCACCGTTTAGTGCTGCCTCGACATTTACAACATTGACCGTTCCAAGTAATGGTCGTTTGGACGGGATCGCGGTTGCTCCGAATGGGCAGCACGCAATAGTCGTAGACACTGACATTCATTTGGCAATTTCGATCGCCGCTCCATTTAGCAGCAGCTCGACCCTCGAAACGCTGAATCTGCCCGCTGACGTGGATGGCAGGGGATTTGAAGATGTAGGTATTAGTGCCGACAGCCAGCTGGTAATGCTGGCCGGTAGTGGAATGACGGAGCCACTTGTTCTGATAAGGGCACCGTTCACCGCCGCCGGGTCGACCTCGGCCTACGTGCCGACCACCGCCCCCGGGGTAAACCCAAATCGAGGAAATGGAGCAGTTCGTTTCCTCCCGCCGGGACTGGCACCTGGTCTGACCGTGTCGAAGACTGCCCCTAATACCGTTCCGTCAGGTTCTAATCTGACATATACGATCAACTACCAGAATACGGGCGGCACCACGGCAACCAATGTTGTGATCACCGACCCGCTTCCTGTGGGGACATCTTTTGTTTCCGCGACCGATGGCGGTGCCCTGCAGGGCAATAACGTCGTCTTTAATATCGGTACGCTCATTCCGGGACAGGGCGGCAGTGTTTCGTTTACAGTGCTCGTCAACACCGCGTCCGGCGGCAGTGTGGAGAATAATAATTACACTATTACAGGCGATGGTATTACTCCGGTTCCGGGGCCGCCTGTCACGACTACGGTTACAGATCCGGATATTATCTTCGGATTAACGAAAACTGCCGACGCTACGGTTCCCACTGGTGCCAACCTTACTTACACGATCAACTACCAGAATACCGGTACGAGCTTTGCAGAGAACGTTGTGATAAGTGATCCGCTGCCTGCAGGAACATCGTTTGTTTCGGCAACGAACGGCGGAGTTCTTCAGGGTGGAAACGTGGTGTGGAACATCGGTACGGTCAATGCCGGTGCCGGCGGGAGCGTGTCCTTCACAGTAATGGTGAATACAGCCCCGGGCGGAACGGTATTGAACACCGGATACACCATCGATGCTGACGACGTAGATCCGGTCACTGGAGCCCCGGTCACAACAACGGTTGTGGGCGCGTTGGTCTCCTTCTCGCTTTCGAAGGACGCCGCGGCAACGGTCCCGACAGGTATGGACCTTACGTACACAATTAATTATCAAAACACTGGTAGCCAAAACGCTACGAACGTGGTCATCAGCGATCCTGTTCCGGCAGGGACGACGTTTGTTTCGGCTACTAACGGCGGTGCGCTTCAGGGGCCGAATGTGGTTTGGAACCTTGGCACTGTCAATGCCGGAGCGAGCGGCAGCGTTTCGTTCACGGTAACTGTCAATACGGCCGCCGGCGGAACAGTGGTAAATAGCGGATACACTATTACTTCGGACAATGTTGACCCGATCACAGGGCCTCCGGTCACGACAACGGTCGTGGGTCCCCTGGTCACCTTCACGGTCACAAAATTCGCTCTGGGTTCCGTTCCGTCAGGTTCGAATCTTACTTACACAATTAATTATCAAAACAGCGGTGTCCAGAATGCCGTGAATGTGGTCATTACGGATCCGGTTCCGGCAGGGACAGCATTTGTTTCGGCCGCGAACGGCGGTTCGCTGCAGGGCGGAAATGTAGTATGGAATATCGGTACGGTGAATGCCGGCACCGGAGGAAGCGTTTCCTACGTTGTGAACGTGACAGCATCACCAGGGTCTACGATCACCAACAGCGGTTATACGATCACAAGTACCGGAGTGCCGCCCGTCGGCGGTCCGCCGGTTTCGACCGATGTAACTCAGCAAACTCCTACATTAATTCCCGACCCGATCCGTGTTTCCAGGATCAGATCATCGTGTGGGTTCGCTCCGGCCCCGGCAACAGTGCAGGGAATTACGGTCAGTCCCAATCCGAACCTGAATACACGGCAGGTCGTCTTTACACAGGGCCGCGGAACTTGCGAGGTCGAATATACCAACTTCGTCTTTGAGCCAACTCTGTTAAAGATCTGTAAGATCGCCGGACCTAATGTCGCGATCGGTACACCATTTACGTTTGATGTCGAGATCCTGGACGGGCCGTTGTTCCCGGGCCTTACGGTTCCATCGGTAACGGTGGAGGCAGGACCTGCGGCTTCGGGCGGATTTTGTGTATTCGCTAATGGGCCATATGATCTTACAGCGACGAATCCGCCGGTTGGAACGTTTCGCGTTGGTTCGAACGTGAGAGTTACTGAACGGGCTGCGCCTGGAACAATATTGTCGTCAATCACCTCACCGACCGGTACGCCGACAGTAGAATTGGGCGCCAGAAGAGCCACGCTTGTGCTGGGTTTCTCGGGCGGCTTTAACGAGCTGATATTTACCAATGCCGAAGGATCTCCGGTAGAGGCTGGTTTCACCGTCGCCGGCCGAGTTTTAACACCGGACGGCAGCGGCCTACGCAACGCACAGGTCATCCTGGAAGGTGCAGACGGCCAACGTCGCACTGTTCCCACCAACTCGATCGGGTATTACTCTTTCGAAGGGTTAACATCCCAGTCGTATCGTGTCATGGTTTCATCGAGGCGGTACAGGTTCGAGTCCAAAGAGATCGTGCTTAGTGACTCCCTTCTAACGATGGACTTCACCGGAATGGAATAGCCGTCGCGGGTGTGTAATTTAGGACTAAAGGCCGTCTGGGCACTGATCAGACGGCCTTTTTTATATGAGAGTCGTTCTAATGCAAAAATGACAGGCGTAAGCCGGTTCGTTTATGATTCATTGTCCATTCCGAATTCGGCGAAATCCGTTTCTAACGTCGCGCCCAATTGAAAAGAGGCTGCCTTTTCAGACAACCTCTTAAGAGAGAAGATAGTTTACATTCGTAACTTAAGTGCCCAGTCCAGCGAGACGCGGATTGGCCTTTTTCTTTAAAAGCTTCTGCAGTTTTAGCCTTGCCTTGTGAAGCTGCGATTTAGATGTTCCTACCGAGCAGCCGAGGATCCTTGCTACCTCTTCGTGTTCGAAGCCTTCGACATCGTGCAGAACAAAAACGTTCTTATAGCCTGCAGGAAGCTGTTCGATAGCATTATCGAGAGCGATCTTGTCGACGATCCGCATCTTCTCGGGGTTAGCGGTGCCGGATACGATCTGTTCCGGGGTTTCGCCTTCCTCAGTAGTTTTTTCGAATTTAACGGTACGTTTGCGAAAATGCATAAGTACCTGGTTTACAGTCATCCTGTGCAGCCAGGTGGTGAAAGCCGAATCACCGCGAAAGCTGCCTATTTTACGATAGAGTTGAATAAAGACGTCCTGCGTCAGGTCCTCGGCCTCGGACGCGTTCTGAAGCATCCTCAGACAGATCGAATATACCCGGCGATGATGCCGTCGGTAAATCTCCTCGAAGGCGGCCATGTCGCCTTTAGACGCCACTTGTGCGAGTTCAAAATCTGTTGCTTTTGCCACGTTTGCTACCGCTTGATCGTTGGCAAACTTTACTTCGTCTGCCTTTACGCCTTGATCACTATGAAAAACCGGAAAATTTAATGTTTCAGTTGTCATTGTCGTTTCCCCCCTGAATATACCTGCTTCAATTTGCGTGCCAAACTTCGTATTGTCATTAAGTGCTCATAAATGCACGATAAAAACGCCGCTTTGTTTCTTTTTTTCAGGCATACTTGAATATTCGTGAAACATCAAAGAACAGATTCATCACTAAACCGTGTGGCTTTTGCCCGAAATGCTACACGATCCGGTGTGGTCGTGCGTGTTCCACTAAAGAGTTTTAAGGGTAAAGAATGCTAGTATTTAAGTCTAAATCGCACTCATTTTACTCCGACAATAGCGATAAATGATGTTAAAGTTCCTTCGTTTTCAAATTCTAGTTGCTATTGCCTTTATCCCCATCTTCAGTCTAGGGGCTGTGGCTCAGCCTTTCGGTTCGATACCTTACAGTGCGCAGGAAGTGTCGGAAGATGACGGCCTGCCGGTCCTGATCAAGCATTTGCCCGCCTGGGAACTTCAAAAAGGAAATATTACCTTTGCGACCAGTGTCGATGAGCTAAAAGCGGTCGTCGGGGAGCGGCCGGTTCTGAATGTGATCGAATTTGTTCCGGGGACCGAGGCGGTCAGTGCTCCTTACCAGTCCGGAAGGCTCGTGCTCATCGAATTTGCGTCACCTCAAACCGCCGGCGAGGCGAGCTTCAATATTCTAGCATCCCTGACCGAAACCGGTGATACGACTACGGTCTATCGGCGGATCGGCAATTATAACGCGCTGGTTTTTGATACCAAAGACAAAGCGGCCGCGAATGCGCTGCTGGACGAGATAAAATACGAAAAACAGATCGTTTGGCTTGGCAATAACCCCTTTAGGATCAGCGCGGAACGAGCCTTTATCATCACAACCTCCGATATTTTTGTTTCAACGGTCTTCTTCATCCTAATCGGCATAGGTATCGCGATCATCGCTGGACTGTCGGTCGGAATAGTTTATTTTCGACTTCGCGAAAGCCGCCGCTCTACGATGACCACCCACACCGACGCCGGCGGAATGACCCGGCTAAACCTGGACGGCCTCACACCCGACATAATTCCGGTAGGACTTCTGAAGAAATAACGCCTGCAACTTGGCTCTCTTTGACACTGATGCTATCATAACGATAGCAGTCATGTTTTACGGAGGAAACAATGCCAGATGTATTGGTCAGAGATGTAGAGGCTTCGGTTTTGGACAAATTAAAGGTCAGAGCAAAGCGGCGTAATCGTTCACTTCAAGCTGAAATGAAAATTATTTTGACCGCCGCGGCAGATATTCAAGAACCTCTATCAAGTCTCGAAGTCATTAGGAGGATTCGGGCCTCGAATACAAAGGTGAATAGAACCGACTCCGCCGACTTACTTCGCGAGGATCGGGAAAGATGATCGTCGTTGTCGATGCGAGCGTCTTGGTCAAATGGTTCGTAAATGAGGACCATACAACCGAAGCAGAATATTTGACTGACGCACGATTCGAGCTTCACGCACCAGAACTTCTATATCCGGAATTCGGAAATATCTTATGGAAGAAAATTAGAAACAACGATGTTGATGACAATGTCGCAAGATCCGCAATCCAATCGCTTGGGTCGATCCATATAACTTTACATTCGAATGCACGGCTCCTGGAATCAGCTTTCGTGGGGGCTCAACAAACCGGTCACAGCGTTTATGACTGGACCTATCTGTCGCTCGCGATGGCTCTCGATTGTAAATTCGTGACGGCCGACCGGAAATTCTTTATCGGATTGAGAAATACTGAGTTCAAACGATACACCGTTTGGGTTGGAAACATTCCAACTTTGATTACTTAAGGCAACGCCGCCAAAAGCTTCTCAATATCTTCCGCGTTATTATAAAAATGCGGGGCGATGCGTACGCGGTCGCCTCGGGGGCTTACGACGACGTGCTCGGCTTCCAGCTTTTGCGCGACCTCGTTGGCTGTCATTCCGCCGAGGTGGCGAATACAAACGATCGCCGAGCTTTCGCCCGGGCGGCGTGAGCTGACGATCTCGTAATCGCGGGCAGCGAGGGCATCGCAAAGACCATCCGTGAGGTCCGCCAGATAACGCTGAATGTTATCGACGCCAGTCTCGTGGAGCAGCTTAAGGCTCTGCTCGAGTCCGTAGAAAAGCGATGAGCAGCCGGTGCCGCTTTCCCAGGCCAGGGCAGTTGGTCTGAAAGGCTGTTCGCGATCTTCGAAATCCCAAGGCGTTTCGACGCTGATCCAACCGACAAGGGTCGGGTTGACACGTTCCCGTGCCCGGTCGGACAAATATAGAATGCCGCAGCCTTCGGGAGCGCAAAGCCATTTGTGGCTCGCCCCCGATGCAGCATCGACCCACTGGGCCGGCAGATCCAATGGCTCGGCTCCAAACGCCTGGATGATATCTACACAAAATAAAGCGTCGACATCGCGGACAGCCCGGCCGATACGCTCGAGGTCGGCACGATAGCCTGACGCGAATTGTACGGCGCTGATCGCGACAACCTTTGTATTGGTATCGATCAAGGCAATCAATTCGTCGAGATCGATGCGGCCATCGCGTTCCGGGGCAAGACGCAGCTCGACGCCGTATTCGTCACGGATCCGTCGCCAGGGGTAGAAATTAGCCGGGAATTCGCGTTCGAAACTAACGATGTTGTCGCCAGAGGTCCAATTCAGTCCGGCAGCGATCGTCGCGATCCCATCCGAAGTGTTGCGGAGGAACGCTACCTGCTCCGCCCTTACACCGAGCATTTCGGCTATTAGTGCGCGGGCTCGATTTTTGGTTTCGACCCATTCCAAATAGTGAGCGGCGCCGTGGGCCGCGACGTCGTTCAATTGACGAGTAACCGCGTCGATGGCCGTCAGCGGCATCGGCGAGACGGCGGCGCTATTTAGATAGGTGTAGAAATTTGCGGCAGGAAATAGCGGACGTATGTCTTCATTCATAATATAATTGTTTTGACAAAGCGAACTGCTAAAGCGGATGATTAGATCGGCTAATGCAGCCAACGTTTTAACGCCTCGAGGCCGTCTAAATTACTCGATTATGTTCGATTTTCGAAAGAAAAACCAACCCGACTTCGGATTCGTTTCCGCATCTGACGATCTTGATATCGAGGTTGTGCGGCTGAGACGAGAATCACGGCAGGGCCTTTGGGCCGAGGGGTTTAAGCTCCTTCGCGATGTATTCCTGATCATCGTCGTATTCATTCTTTTCGGAGTTTTCCTAGTTCAGCCGGTTGTCGTCGAAGGCACGTCGATGCTGCCGCAGCTGCATGACGGCGAGCGTCTGCTAGTTAACAAGCTGGTCTATTACCGGATACAAAGCGTGAGATGGGGACATATCGAACGGGGCGATATCGTGGTTTTCTGGTTTCCAAATGATCCCGACAAAAGCTACGTCAAACGGGTGATCGGGCTGCCGGGCGAGATCATTGAGATTAGAAGCGGACGGGTTTTCGTCGATGGTAATGAGCTTGTCGAGGATTACATCGATATCGAATACAACCAGAGCCTGCCGTCCGAAGCCGCCAAGAAGGTCGCCGATCATCACTATTTTGTCATGGGCGATAACCGCGATAATTCGTCCGATTCGCGATACTGGGGCCTCGTACCCGAAAAGTACATCTACGGTAAGGCATTTTTCAGATACTGGACGCCATCGAATATCGGTTTTCTGCAACACGGAGAGTACCAGGAACAGCCTCAAGCGGATAACGATGTTCGAGTCGAGGAGCGGTAGGTTGCTGTGCACGAGAATGATCTTGCAACGCGAGTCATTGGGTTATCCATAGAAATACATAGGGCACTCGGACCGGGATTGCTGGAAAGTGCATATCAAGAGTGTCTGTTCTACAAGATCATTGACTCCGGCCTCTCTGCCGAAAAGCAAAAACCTATGCCGCTCATCTTTGAGCAGGTACATCTCGAATGTGGTTATAGAATCGACATTCTCGTTGAAAATAAATTGATACTAGAAGTCAAGAGTGTAGATGCCATTCACCCTATTCACTTGGCTCAGACTTTAACCTACCTACGCTTAGGAGACTATCGGTTGGGCCTCCTGATTAATTTTAATGTCGAAGTTCTAAAGAACGGGATAAAGCGAGTGATCAACGGAGATCTGTATTAGGTTTATGTTCGGGGGGCAGGTGTTTGGGGAAGTGGGGCGCCGCGTTTACGATCGGAATTAACACGGAGGCACAAAGGCAGGAACACAGAGAACACGACAAGAGAGAGCACGATAGGATTGGGTAGATCTCTTTCGCGCACTCTGTGTTTCGAAAATACCCGAATTTCAACACGGAGGCACAAGGATTGGAACACAGAGAACACGATAAGAGAGAAGCACTAAGATTTGCACAGATCTTTTTCGTGCACTCTGTGTTTTCACTTAGTGCACTCTGTGTTTCGAAACCACGCTTCTGGAAATTTGCTGACCAATCGAATTACAATGGATCTCAACACGGAGGCACAAAGGTAGGAACCCAGAGAACACGATAAGAGAGAAGCACGCTAAGATTTGCACAGATCTTTTTCGTGCACTCTGTGTTTTCACTTAGTGCACTCTGTGTTTCGAAACCACGCTTCTGGAAATTTGCTGACCAATCGAATTACAATGGATCTCAATACGGAGGCACAAAGGTAAGAACACAGAGAACACGATAAGAGGAGCACGATAAAGTTCGTACACAGAGATTGTGGTGCTCTCTGTGTCTTCCCTTTGTGCCCTCTGTGTTTCGAAAATCTTGAATCCGGAGGCCTCGAAAGATCAACTGCAGTACCATCGGTGTTCTGGCCTCCTCTGCGTTAAAATATATTAATGGATCGAACAAAGGCGATTTTGGTTTTGGAAGACGGGCGTACCTTTACGGGTAGGTCTTTTGGCGCTGAGGGGGAATCGTTTGGTGAGATGGTGTTTAATACGTCGATGTCGGGTTATCAGGAGATACTCACCGACCCGAGCTATGCCGGGCAGATCGTTTGTATGACCTACCCGCTGATCGGCAATTACGGCGTCAACGAAGAGGACGTCGAATCCCGACGGCCGTGGGTCGAGGGGTTTGTTGTTCGCGAAGCCAGCCGGATCGCGTCTAATCACCGGTCGACGATGACCCTGCAGGATTACCTGAAACAAAACGACATCGTCGGCATCGAACACATCGACACGCGAGCCCTGGTTCGTCACATTCGTGACAAAGGAGCTATGCGTGCCGGGACCTCGACGATCGAGACCGACCCGAAGGTGCTATTGGAAAGAGTTTTAAATTCGCCTGAAATGGCCGATCGCGAACTGGCGAGTTCAGTCACGACGGAAAAAGACTACGATTATCCTTCTGTAGCGGAGGAAAAATACCATATCGTGGCCTATGATTTCGGGATCAAGACAAATAGCCTGCGGGAATTTGCGAAATACGGCTGCCGCGTGACCGTGGTTCCAAGCGATACCACGGCAGACGAGGTGATTGCCCTTAAGCCGGACGGGATATTTTTGTCGAACGGCCCGGGCGATCCGGCTGCGATGGCCAAGGTCGTTGAGCAGATCAGGACGCTGGCCGAAACTCAGACGCCGATCTTCGGCATCTGTCTCGGCCACCAATTGCTCGGCGAGGCTTTCGGCGGATCGACCTACAAACTAAAATTCGGCCACCGCGGCGGCAACCAGCCGATCAAAGACCTGACGACCGGCAAGATCGAGATCACCTCACATAATCACGGCTTCGCGGTAGATGCGGATTCACTTCCTGCGGATGTTGAGGTCACGCACATAAACGTAAACGACAACACCGTTGCAGGTCTAAAGCACAAAAGGCTCCCTGTTTTTTCGGTCCAATATCACCCCGAGTCAGCTCCCGGGCCGCATGATTCGGAATATCTGTTTGAAAGATTTGTTGAGCTGATGCGAAGTCCCGGTCTCTAGATACGGGCCATCCTCCTTCTTTCTTCGACCAAATGCCTGGTCGCGGCGACAGTCGATTAAAAAAGGACCGCCGAAACGGTCCTCGCTTGCTTAGATCTGCGAATTGTCTACTGCCCGATCCCGTAAATATACGGTGCGATGACGAGCGAGACGATGGACATCAGCTTGATGAGGATGTTCATCGAGGGGCCTGATGTGTCTTTGAAGGGGTCGCCGACGGTGTCGCCGGTAACGGATGCCTTGTGGGCCTCGGAGCCTTTGAAGACCATTTCGCCGTTGATCTCGACGCCCTTTTCAAAGGATTTCTTAGCGTTGTCCCAGGCTCCGCCGGCGTTCGACTGGAAGATGCCCATCAGCACGCCGCAAACCGTCACGCCCGCTAGCAGGCCGCCCAGTACCTCTGGGCCGAAGGTGAATCCGACGATCACGGGGGTGATCAGGGCGATGGCACCGGGCATCATCATTTCGCGGATCGATGCCTTGGTTGAGATCTCGACGCACTTCTCGTATTCCGGTTTCGCCGTATAGTCCATTATGCCCGGGATCTCGCGGAATTGCCGTCTGACCTCGTTGACCATATCCATCGCGGCCTTGCCGACTGCCTGGATACACAGGGCCGAGAAGATGAAAGGGATCATTCCCCCGATAAAGAGCCCGCCGAGCACATTTGCCTTGTAGATATCGATCCGGTCGATACCGGCAATACCAACAAACGCTGCGAACAGTGCGAGTGCCGTCAACGCGGCCGACGCGATCGCAAAACCCTTTCCGGTAGCCGCTGTCGTATTGCCGACCGCATCCAGAATGTCGGTGCGTTCGCGTACGTCAGGGGGCAGTTGGCTCATCTCCGCGATACCGCCTGCGTTATCGGCGATCGGGCCGAATGCATCAATAGCGAGTTGCATCGCTGTGGTCGCCATCATACCCGCCGCTGCGATCGCCACGCCGTACAGCCCCGCAAAATAGTAAGAGGCCATGATACCGCTTGCCAGCGTGATGATCGGAATGACGGTCGATTTCATCCCGACGGCCAAACCGGCGATGATGTTGGTCGCGTGCCCGGTCGACGATTGCTGAACGATCGAATTTACCGGCTTTTTGCCCATCGCCGTGTAGTATTCGGTCGAGATGCTCATGATGGCACCGACGACCGAACCCACAACGATCGCATAAAAAACGCCCCACTTATCAAAGGTCGCGGCCCGGAGTGAGATCTCACCATCAGGCAAGAGCCACATCACCGCAAAGAACGCAGCGATCACCGTCAAGACGATCGAGGACCAGTTGCCCATGTTCAATGCACTCTGAACGTTTCCTCTGTCATCCTTGATCCGGACGAATAAGGTTCCGACGATAGAGAAGATAAGCCCCAGGCCGCAGATCACCATCGGTAAAAGTATCGGGGCCATTCCGCCGAAGGCATCGTTAGAAACAACTTCCTGCCCGAGAACCATCGATGCGAGGATGGTTGCGACATACGAACCGAAAAGATCGGCACCCATACCCGCAACGTCGCCCACATTATCGCCAACATTATCGGCGATCGTCGCGGGGTTTCGAACGTCGTCCTCCGGTATCCCGGCCTCGACCTTGCCAACCAGATCGGCCCCGACATCGGCCGCCTTGGTGTAGATACCGCCGCCGACACGAGCAAACAATGCGATCGATTCCGCTCCCAGAGAGAATCCGGTCAGCACCTCGATCGCGGTCCTCACCTGGTTAGCACCGAGGTCCGCGAACATAGCGAGAAACGCGATGAACAATCCGCCCAATCCCAATACCGCCAATCCGGCAACGCCGAGGCCCATTACCGTGCCGCCGGTAAAAGATACCTTCAGTGCCTGCTTCAGGCTTGTACGGGCTGCCTGTGTCGTGCGGACATTAGCCTTGGTCGCGACCTTCATGCCGATGTATCCGGCCGTCGCGGAAAAGACGGCGCCGATGATAAAGGCGATACTGATTATCCAGTGAGAATGGATCTCACGGCCCCGTACCTCATGGATCGTTCCGGAATAGGCCAGCAGTGCCGCGGTGATCACAACGAATATGCTCAGCACCTTCCATTCGGCTTTAAGAAACGCCATCGCTCCGGCGGCTATATGCCCCGCCAGCTCCTGCATATTCTCATCGCCGGCGTCCTGCTTACTCACCCAGGCCGACTTAAATGCCATCACCACCAGTCCCACGATCCCTAATGCGGGAACGAGATAAATTACGTAATCGTTCATATTGTTTTAATCGGTATCCGCCATCCTCAAACAAGCGGACAGTCAAATCTGTTGTAAAAATCGAGTAAATCTCAAAATTACTGATTATCAAATACTTGCCCCTATTTAACAAGTGGGGAAGCAGGCGGGTGCCACCGACCGGAACCAGCTTGCGGCTCAGCTTCTGACTATCAAGGCCGCTTAAGGTAGAATTCCATCATGTATGCACTATCGATAGCATCGACATCCCGCGAGGAAATGGTCGATATTACCCGGGATGTCGAGCGGCAACTTCTCGAAACCGGCAAATCCGACGGCGTCTGTGTATTGTTTACCCAGCACACTACCTGCGGGCTGACGATCAATGAGAATGCCGATCCGGACGTTAAGAGTGACATGCTGGGATTTCTGCAGCGGCTGATCCCTCAGTACGAGCCTAACTTTAAGCACTTCGAACATAATTCAGATGCACACATAAAATCGTCGCTGGTTGGATCGAGCGTTACGATACCGTTCGAAAACGGCCGGCTGCTGCTCGGCCGATGGCAGGGGATCTACCTCTGCGAATTCGACGGCCCGCGAGAGCGAAAGGTCGTGATACATGTTGCATAAATAAAATACGTGTGTAGTTGTGCAACAACATGGTAGAATCTCTCTGCCCGCTTCTCTAAATTAGCGGACGAACAAAGGAAAGTGACTTGTTGAAAAAAAATACAAAAGGAGGCATGTAAAACCCTGATCAGGAACAGGACAAAGGTGACAACTCCCACCAGAAACAATCACCAAAAAGTGACAACTTTTTCTAGGACGACATACAGTGTAATGCAACTCCAGAAAAAAGGCTGGTACACGGGACAAACCGGTAAATACAGGTAAAAAGGTGGGGTACGGCGATTTTCCTGTCCCGCGGCGGGACAAAAACAGAGGTTTTCTCCTTTCAATTCGACCTATAGGACGCTATGAACGCTGGATATTCAGGAACACCGCTCGCACAGAAGCTCGGCATCAAGAGTGGATTTACGGTGCTTACATTTGGCGCGCCGGATAATTATTCTCAACTGCTTGGCGATCCTTACGATATAAAGATCATCGCCGACAAACCCGCGGGCCGACCCGACATCATCCACTTTTTCACAAACAGCCGCGACGAGCTTTTCGAAAGGCTTGCCGACCTGCGTAACGTGATCAGGCAAGATGGGGCGATCTGGGTGTCTTGGTATAAAAAGGCGGCCAAGCTGCCGACGGAGATCACCGAAGACACGATCCGTGACGCCGCGCTTCCGCTCGGGCTGGTGGATATAAAAGTGTGCGCGGTCGATGAGAACTGGTCGGGGCTGAAGTTGGTGATTAGAAAAGAAAATCGGTTAGAGGGTGACTAAGGGAAGTACTTATAGATCTCTTTTCTATCCAGTATCCGTATTAGGATCAGAGTATCGCCCTCGAGCTTTATTCCGATCCGAAAGTTACCGACGCGTAAGCGATAATGCCCTTTAGGACCGTTTATTTTTTTGAGATTGGGTATGTCTGTAAGGTTTTGGGCAGCCGAGATCAATTCGATGAGATCTTGAACTTTTGCAGATATGTGCCCAAGCTCGATAGCGCGAAGGTCCTTTGAAAAGCGACGGCTGAATTCGACGTTCAATTCGCCGACTCCAGGATTTCGATGATCTCGTCTCGACTGACACGTGGTTCGTCTTCACCCTCATCTATCGCTCTGGATAGTGCGGCATCTTCAAGCATCTCGGAAATTGCGGAGCCAATGAGGTCCCTCCGTTCTTCCAGAACTTCGACTATTGCCGATTTGAATATTTCCTTAAGCCTCAAATCGTCTTTAATTACATTTTGCATGCGATCCTCCACAATATTCGAAGATTTTAACACAATCTGTGCCGGGTACCGCGATGATGAAAAAATCGGATATAATACCCGCACTTCTTTATTTCAGGAGCTCTCTTATGCCGACCACCGATCCGCGCATTGACGCTTATATTGAAAAATCGAGAGATTTTGCAAAACCTATCCTTGAGCATATTCGCAAACTCGTCCACGAGGCCTGCCCCGACGTTGAGGAGACCTGGAAATGGAGCTTTCCGCATTTTACGTACAAGGGCGATATGCTGTGCCACATGGCCGCGTTCAAAGAGCACTGCGCGTTTGGATTTTGGAAGCAGGAGCTGATCGAGGGAGCAGATTTTCCCGAAAAGAACGCGATGGGCAGCTTCGGCAAGATCAGGTCGCTCGATGACCTGCCTGATGACCGCACGATCAAAATGCTTATCGCCGAAGCAATGCGGCTCAATGACCTCGGGATCAAGATCAAAAAAGCGCCGCCGGCGGCGAAAAAAGAGCTTGTTGTGCCCGACGTTCTCACTGAGGCGCTTGCCCGCAATGAAAAGGCGGCCGAGACCTTCAATGCATTTCCGTACAGCTGTAAAAAGGAATATGTTGAGTGGATCACCGAGGCCAAGACCGAACCTACGCGTGAAAAACGCCTGGCGACCACTATCGAATGGCTGGCCGAAGGCAAGAAGAGAAATTGGAAGTATGAGAAGTGTTAGTTTTGAGTACCAACTTCAGTTGGCAAATGACGGCGAGGTGGCCTGCTAAAGCAGGGACTCAAAACTTCGGACGAAATAAACCTATATGACAGAACCCATATTAGTTGGTAAGAACAGCGCCGGTGAATTTCATCTGCTGCTGAACATGGCAAATCGTCATGGTGTTATCACCGGCGCAACCGGTACGGGAAAAACCGTGACGCTGCAGAAGCTTGCCGAGGGGTTCAGCCAGCGAGGCGTGCCGGTTTTTGTGTCGGACATTAAGGGCGATCTGAGTGGTATCAGCCAGACAGGCGGCACACATCCGAAGATACTGGAAAGACTGCAGATGCTGGGGATCGAGAATACGGTATTTGAGGGCAGCCCGGTTACGTTCTGGGATGTATTCGGCAAAGAAGGGCATCCGCTGCGAGCAACGATCTCAGAGATGGGGCCGCTGCTGCTTTCAAGGATCTTGCAGCTGAATGAAACGCAGGAGGGAGTTCTGGCCCTTACCTTTAAGGTAGCCGATGAGCAAGGGATGCTGCTTCTGGATCTCAAAGACCTTCAGCAGATGCTGATCCACGTCAGCGAGAATGCCTCGGAATACACTGTGAAATACGGGAACGTTTCAAAGGCATCGATAGGTTCGATACAACGCGGCCTGCTTCAACTCGAACAGCAGGGCGGCCACGACTTCTTCGGCGAGCCTGCAGTCCGACTCGAAGACTTTATCCAAACGATTGGCGGTCGGGGCGTCATCAATATCCTTGCCGCGGACGAGCTGATCAATTCTCCTAAGCTTTATTCGACATTTCTACTTTGGCTGCTGTCTGAGCTGTTCGAGATGCTGCCCGAGGCGGGTGATCTGGATAAACCTAAACTCGTTTTCTTTTTTGACGAAGCACATCTACTTTTCAGCGATGCCCCGCGGGCTCTGGTCGAAAAGATCGAACAGGTCGTGCGGCTTATCCGCTCAAAAGGGGTCGGAGTTTATTTTGTCACCCAGAGCCCGGCCGATATTCCGGACAAGGTCCTTGCCCAACTTGGCAATCGCATCCAGCACGCCCTGCGGGCGTACACTCCGAAGGAGCAAGAGGCGGTAAAGATAGCAGCTAAGAGCTTTCGCGAGAATCCCGATGTTGATACGGTCAAAACGATCTCGGAACTTGGCGTCGGTGAGGCTCTCGTCTCGACCCTGGATGGAAAAGGCGTGCCGACAATGGTCCACCGGGCATTTATCGTCCCGCCGGCGAGCCAGATCGGGCCGATCACGCCGGAACAGCGCCAGCAATTGATCGCCGGATCAATAGTCGCGGGTATATATGACACGGTGATGGACCGTGAATCTGCTTATGAGATCCTGTCGGCGAGCGCTGAGGCCCGTATGGCGGAAGAAGCCCAGATCAAAGCTGCCAAAGAAGAGGAAAAGCTGGCGGCATTGCAGGCAAAACGGGAAGAGGAGGAGGCAAAAAAGGCCGAGCGCGAGGCCCGCGCGGCCCAGCGGGCCGCCGGCGGTACTCGCCGGACCGACACTCTCGCCGAGTCGATCACTAAGAGTGTCGCGCGCTCGGCAAGCTCATCTATTGGCCGCCAAATAGGGAACTCGATCGTCCGCGGCGTGCTCGGCAGTATATTTGGCGGTAAGAGCAAGAGCAGTTGGTTCTGATGAGTCGCGATTGGAGCACATTCACCCGGCGTATCACGGTGAACTACCCGATGCGAGCGATCTACGAGGCATGGGCGATACCATCTCAAATAGAAAGGTGGTTTCTTCGCTCGGCCGAATATGCTGGTTTAGGCGGAAGGCCCCGCAGTCGTGATCTGGAGGTGGAGGCGGGTGATGGGTTTCTTTGGCGATGGCATGGCCATCTCGACGATGTCAGCCAGAGCGGGACCATCATCGAAGCTAACGGGCTCGATCGGTTTGTGTTCACATTCTCGCAAGGTTCATTGGTAACGGTCTCGATCAAGGATGAGTTTGAAACTTCGATCGTCGAGATCGTCCAGAGCCAGATCCCCGATGATCCCGACCGCTCAATTTATGTCGCGGACGGACAGGGATGGACATTTTATCTCGCTAATCTTAAATCCGTCATCGAGGGCGGTATCGATCTCAGGAACAGGAACCCCGAAATTAAGGATGTTATCAATTCGTAATTGATCTATGGAAAATAAGGAAATCTTACTCATGGTCGGCACGGCAAAGGGTTTGTTCCTCCTTCGCGGTGATCACAGGAAATGGACGATCGAAGGGCCGCATTTTGCGGGGCTCGCTGTTTACTCGGCGTTTTTCGACCAGCGAAAGGGCCGCAGCGAGATGTGGGCGGCACCGGCAAGCTGGCATTTCGGGGCGGAGCTTTGCAAGAGCACCGACATGGGGAAAACCTGGGATCAGCCCGAGGATCGGCGGATCAAAATGCCCAAGCCGACAAAGAAATCGCTGGAGAATATTTGGCAGATCGCCCCTTGCGGCGATGATACCCTGTATGTAGGCGTGGCACCGGCCGCTCTTTTCGAATCGCATGATCGCGGCGAGACCTGGGCTCTGAACAAAGGCCTCTGGTCGCATCCGCACCGCAAGAAATGGGAGCCGGGATTCGGCGGGCTGTGCCTGCACACGATCGTCACAGACAAAAAGAACCCCAACGACATAAAGGTCGCCATCTCGACCGGCGGAGTGTATCAATCGGCGGACGGCGGCGAAAAATGGCAGGTGACGAACACCGGGGTCAAGGCGTACTTCCTCCCGAATCCGTATCCCGTCTTCGGCCAATGCGTTCACAAGATCGCTCGGCATCCGAAAAAGAAGAACACTTACTTCCTGCAAAATCATCACGGCGTTTACCGCAGCCGCGACGGCGCCGTGACGTGGGAAGAGATCGAGACCGGATTGCCGTCGAATTTTGGCTTTGGCCTGACGGTGAGCGAAGCCGGCTCGGTTTTTATCGTGCCCCTGCAAGCTGACGGACAGCGATTCACTTGCGAGGGCAAGCTGCGGGTTTATCGCACACGCGACGAAGGCGGATCGTGGCAGCCGCTGACAAAGGGCTTGCCGCAGAAAAACGCTTATGAGGTGATACTTCGAGATGCCGTTACCTCGACCGGTAATAACATCTTTTTCGGCACGAAGAACGGCAAGCTTTTCGGCTCAGCCGACGATGGCGATACGTGGAAAATGATCGAGGGGTCGCTGCCCGAGATCTGCTGCGTGAAGGCGTATTTTGTCTAAGACCCTTTAGGTCTTGTTAGTAATTAGTAATTAGTTTGGGAATTCTGAATGGCTCTGACGGTTTATTTAAGTGGACATCTTAAAGCGTTTTCGGAGGGCGAGATGCAAGTCTCCGTGGACGGTGATTTCGCTACCGTTGGCGAGGTGCTGGAAACGTTATGGATACGCCATCCCGCGCTTCGCGACCGTATCCTGAATGAGCAGGGTGAGATACGCCAGCATGTGAATATCTTTAGCGGCGGCCGCGATATAAAGCGAGTTGACGGATTAAGTACCCTACTCGGTTCTAACGAAGTCCACATCTTTAATGCTGTCAGCGGCGGTTAGTGTCGGTCAGACCGCAAATGGAGTCCTAATTTATGAGATCTTTCAAGCGTTCGATCGGAATAGTTTTGGTTTTTATTTTGAGCCTCGTGATCGCAGCAAGTGCGCAGGAAAAGAAAATGAAAATTTATATTTCAGCAGATATGGAAGGCGTCGTGGGCGCCGTGACCGGTGAGCAATTGTCACCGCAGGGATTCGAGTATCAGCGGTTCCGGGAGTTTATGACGCAAGAGGTCAATACCGCGATCGAAGCTGCGTTTGCCGCGGGAGCGACCGAGATAGTCGTGAGCGACTCGCACGGCAACGGCCAGAATCTTCTGATCGAAAAGCTGCCAAAGAATATCACGCTAGTCCGCGCATGGCCCCGGCCGCTGATGATGATGCAGGGGATCGACGAAACATTCGACGGTGCGATCTTTCTCGGATATCATTCGGGCACTACAAATCCTGCGGGTGTCCGCGCTCACACAATGTCGAGCTCAAACTTTGCAGACATAAGATTGAACGGGATCTCATTGCCCGAGGCGGGCTTCAACGCAGCTATCGCGGGACACTTCAATGTGCCGGTAATAATGATGTCGGGCGACGATGCGTCGTTAGAGGAAGCGACGAAACTTTTAGGAAATATCGAGGGTGCCGTCGTGAAATGGAGCTACGGATTTCATTCGGCCCGGACGATCATGCCCGCGGCCGCGAACGATCTCATTCGCGAAAAGGTTACACGCGCCATGGGTCGAATAAAGGATTTCAAACCGTACAAGGCGGCATATCCTGTTAGGCTTGACGTGCAGTTCAAAAATTACCGGCCGGCCGAGGTATTAGATTATCTGTCCATTGTCGAGCGAACCGATGCCCACAGTATCCGGTTTCAGGGCCGTGACATGATCGAGGTTTCCCGTTTTCTCTCGTTCATAATGCAGTACGAGCCCGGGCTCGCACCGTGATCGCAGATTGGAACGCCGGGATCCTGCCGGCCGTTGTCTTGTATGCTTCTAAAAACGATTGTAATCCAAAAGATAATAAACGGCGAGATCACGACCGTCTTTCGCGTCTGGAAGCGCCCAACGGTCAAAGCTGGCGGAACGCAGATGACCAAACTCGGCATTCTCGGCATCGATGCGGTGGATGTCGTGACGGAGGATGAAATAACCGAAACGGACGCGCGAGAGGCTGGCTATTCGTCAAAAGTCGAGTTGATCGATTACCTGCTTGAGCGGACCGATGAAACTGAGATCTACAGGATCAAGCTCCACTACGCGGGCGAAGACCCGCGAAAAGCCCTCCGGGAGCAGGCAGACCTGAGCGATGACGAGTTGAAATCGATCATCGAAAAGTTAAGAAAGTTAGATGAAAACAGCCAGCGTGGAGACTGGACCCAATTGTATCTGCAGATGATCCACGACCGACCGAACACCCACGCCGCAAAACTCGCAGCCTCGATCGGCCTCGACATCCCACACTTCAAGCCGTGGGTCCGCAAACTCAAGGCACTGGGATTGACCGAATCCCTGCGGCCGGGTTATCGGCTGTCGCCGAGGGGTGAGAAGGTGTTAGGCGAGCTTAAGGCGACCAAATGATAGGTCAAATCTCAGATCCTCGCGGCTCGTGTCCCGGCGGGGTAGTTCAATAACAATAATGAAAGTTTTACTAACCGGAGCCAACGGCTACATTGGCAAGCGGCTTCTACCGCTTTTGATCGAGCGAGGTTGTGAGGTCGTATGTGCCGTTCGTGACAAGGCCAGGTTTCCGGCGGATGGCTTCTACGCTGATCCAAACGTATCCGTAGTCGAAATAGACTTTCTAAAAAATACGTCATCACGTCCGGAGTTAAGAGATATCGATGCTGCCTATTATCTGATCCATTCGATGAGCGACGACAACTCATCCGGTTTCGATAAGCTCGAAACCATTGCCGCGCGGAATTTTGTCGAGATCCTAAGCCAAACATCAGCGAAACAGATCATTTATCTCGGCGGCATTACCAACGACGACAACCTCTCTTCTCACCTGGCATCGAGAAAAAAGGTCGGTGAGGTGCTGCGCTCCGGCCATGTGCCGGTCACATCACTAAAAGCCGGTATAATAGTCGGTTCTGGGAGCTCTTCGTTCGAGATCATTCGCGATCTTGTGGAGAAACTGCCGATTATGATCGCGCCGAGATGGGTAGAAACGCGGACACAACCGATCGCAATTCGCGATGTGCTCGCATACCTGTCGGGAGTTCTTCTTCGCGAGGACGCCTACGGTGAAGCCTTCGATATAGGTGGCCCGGAGGTTATGACATACAAGCAAATGATCCTCCAGTATGCCGACGTTCGTGGACTTAAACGCCGTATCATTACCGTTCCCGTGTTGACGCCGAGGCTTTCGTCGTATTGGCTCTACTTCGTCACAAGCACCTCCTATCGGCTCGCCGTGAATCTAGTGAACAGCATGAAGGTTGAGGTTGTAGCAAAGCCAAACGACTTGGGCAAAAAGCTCCGCATACGCCCTCTAAACTATCGAGAAGCTGTAGGTCTGGCATTTCAGAAGATCGAGCAGAATAGCGTCGCCTCGAGTTGGAAAGACTCGTTCATATCGAGTTTGAAAAGCAATACACTCAGAAAACACTTGGAAATGCCGACGAATGGCTGCTTAACCGACGAACGCTTGGTGGCGATCACGACAGATGTTGATCAGGTCGTTGAAAATATTTGGTCGATAGGGGGGCGACGCGGGTGGTACTACGCGAATTGGCTATGGTCGATCCGGGGATTGTTGGACAAGATCGTCGGGGGCGTAGGACTCCGTCGTGGCCGCACCAATGTCAACACGATCAATGCGGGTGACACGCTCGATTTTTGGCGAGTCCTTCTGGCGGATCGAAAAAACAAGCGACTTCTGCTGTATGCGGAAATGAAGCTGCCTGGTGAGGCTTGGCTTGAACTATCCGTCGCGAACAAAGACGGTAAGGACTTTCTGAAACAGACCGCCACGTTTCGCCCAAAAGGCCTGCTCGGCAGGCTCTACTGGTATTTGGTGCTGCCATTCCATCATTTTGTATTTCGCGGCATGGCAGAAAATATTGTTGGTTATAGAGCGATGTAAGCACTTAATATATCAAAAACGATCGGCGGATCTTGCTAAATTCTTTATATCGATCTTTCCAATTCGCCTCGATCTGTTTCAATGAATCTCCAGATTGGATCGCCGTCCGGATCTTGTCGGTACCGCTTACCACGTCGAACGGATTCTTGCCGAATTCGTATTCATAGTCATCCTGTTTCCATTGGAATTGTTCTGGATAAAGGTCGTACGCGGTCTTGACCATTGCGATGCCGAGAATGACGGGGCGGAATGCTTCGCGGTCGGTGACGTGGATTTGGATACCGCCGCATGTTTGATCGGCCCACTTCTGGAATGTCGGGCGGAAAAAGCACGGCCGGAGAACGACACCGGGGAAATTGTAGCGGTCAAGTTCCGCGGCCCAATTCCATGGGTCGATGAAGGGTGCACCATTAAGTTCAAATGGCTTAGCAGTGCCGCGGCCCTCGCTTAGCTCGGTGCCTTCTATGTGAACGGTTGCGGGAAAAACGACGCAGGTGTCGACAGTCGGGATATTGGGCGAGGGCAGGACCCATGGCAATCCGGTGTCCTCAAACCACATCTCACGTCGCCAGCCGTCCATGAGTATCACTTCCAGATCGCATCCGATGCCGAAATGTTCGTTGAACATTTTAGCTAGCTCTCCCGTGGTCATGCCGTGCCGGGTCGGTATCTCAAACTGGCCCACGAAAGAAGTGAACTCTGTTTCCGTCACATTGCCCTCGATTTGAACGCCGCCGATCGGGTTGGGGCGATCGCACACGATTACCCGCTTGCCGTATTTTTTTGCGGCACGCATACAGTTGGCCATCGTATAAACGAACGTGTAGATACGGCAGCCGACGTCCTGCAGGTCAAAGACGATCGTGTCGACATTCTCGAGCATCTTTTCGGTCGGCTCGCGGGTTTCGCTGTAAAGCGAATAGATCCATAGGCCAGTGTGTGAATCCACAGAGTGGTCAGTTTCGATCATGTTGTCCTGCACATCGCCGCGAATGCCGTGCTGCGGGCCGAATAAGGTCGTCAGGTCGATTTCCGGATGCTCATGGAATATGTCTGCTGTATGGTGAAGGTCGGGCAGTACGGACGCCTGGTTGCAGACCAGGCCGATCCGCTGTCCCTGTAAAAGGTCGAGGCGTTCATTCAGCAAAACTTCGATGCCGGGAAGGGTCGTTCTTCTTTCCATATTTCAAAATAATAGCCCAAGCAAGGCTCGGGCTAGAATGTGTCCCTGAAACGGAGCGGATCCTACTTTTTCTTCGCAGCCTTCTTGGCGGCTGGCTTTGCAGCTTTTTTTGCCGCAGGCTTTGTCGAGCTATTTACCGCTTTCTTGGCCGCAGGTTTAGAGGCGCTTTTAGCAGCAGCCTTCGGTGCGGGTTTCGCCGCTGTTGTTACGGCTGTCTTGGCAGCCGGCTTGGTATCACTGTCTGCTACGGGAGCATCCGGAGCATGCTTTGCGACCGAGGCAATCCCGTTCTCCATTGAACGCTTGGTCTTGTACATCTCGCTCTTGCCGATCGGCTCACCGTTAGCGGCCTTCATGACAAAATAGGGCGAGCCATCCTTTGCGGTCTTACGCTCAAATCGCTTGTCATTTGCGGCGTTCTTCTTTACGGAGGTGATTCCCTTGTTTGCGGAGCTTCGTGATTCATAAGCTTCGCTCGTCAGAATGATCTGGCCGTTGGAAGCCTTTAGGTTGAAACGGACTTTTCCGGTCTTGCCGGTTTTGATCTCAAATTTTCCTGCCATGAATAATTTTCTCCTTAATTCGTAAAATGTAACATGCGGATGAAACTGCTTTCCGGCGAATAAAATATTGCACAGTGACGATATGTGCCGCAAGTGGGCAGCGTGTTATTCGAGAAAATCATGCGGCATATTTCGCGGCTTTAGATTGTTTCGGGTGATAATCCGGGCACAGCCGTTCCAGCGTAGGATCGCATCGTCATTTCCCGCGGGCCGCATCGATTCAGCGGTTTCGAAACAATCCATGGCCTGGCGAAAAAGTTCGTAGGCACCCACGCCGCCTTTCGCAAGCGTTGCCTTTCCCCTGCGCTCGTACATGATGCCGCTGTAGTACGTACGTTCGTAATCACCGCTGATACGGGTCAAATATTCAGTGATTCGGGCGTCGCCGATCGCATAATCTTTTCCAAAGCGATCGCTCATCGCAAGGACGATATTTATGAGGGCCTCTTGATTGTCGGGCTCGATCGCGAGAATGTCGAGATAGATGCTTTCAGCCGCGCCCGGCTCATTGAGCAGCCGGTATCGGTTAGCCTTTTCAAGGGCGGCGGGAACTGCCTTTGATGACAAGGGTTTTAGTTCGAACATTCCTATTTCTTCCTAAAAAGCTTCACCAGTTTCTTAAACGGGTCGTAATGGTCATCGACGACGCGCTCTTTGAGCGGAATAATAGCATTATCTGTGATAGTTATGTGCTCGGGACACACTTTCGTGCAGCATTTCGTAATGTTGCAATAGCCAATGCCAAATGCATCTTTGAGCTCTTCTGTGCGGTTCTCTGTATCAAGCGGATGCATCTCGAGAGCGGCCGCGTAGACGAGAAAACGCGGCCCGATAAACTCGGCGTGCTTTTCGTGATCGCGAAGTACGTGGCACACGTCCTGGCAAAGGAAACACTCGATACATTTTCGAAATTCCTGCACGCGGTCGACGTCCGATTGCTGCATACGCCATGTTCCGTCAGGCGCGTCGGGTTTACGAGGGTTGAATTTCTTGATCCGTTTCTTAACTTCGTAGTTCCATGAGACGTCGGTGATCAGATCTTTGACCGGAGGAAAGGCCCGCATAGGCTCGATCGTGACCGGCTCGTCGATCGGGATCGTGTCGAGTCTCGTCATGCACATTAGCTGGGGCTTACCGTTTATCTCCGCCGAGCACGAGCCACACTTTCCTGCTTTGCAGTTCCATCGGCAAGCGAGGTCCGGTGCGGATTCCGACTGGATCTGGTGAACGGCGTCGAGCACTACCATTCCCTCAGTCACTTCGGTCTGGTAATCCACCAACTCACCACCCTCGCGGCCGCCTCGTCGTATGCTGAATCTAGCTTTCTTCATTGTTTTGAGTACCCGCTTTAGCGGGCCAAATGTTGGGGCTTGAGGCCGCCTAAAGGCGGGACTCAAAACTTAGCCCATCTCTTCGATGATCTGCTTCAACTCCTCCGGCATTTCCTGGATCGGTACACGCGATATCTGCATTTGTCCGTCGGCGTCTTTTTTTAACGAAAAATTGAACTTCGCAAATTCCGGATCTTTCGCCGGGTAATCATCCCGGTACTGCCCGCCGCGACTTTCGCGTCGCTCGATCGCGGAACGTGTTATTGCTTCGGAAACGGTCAGGAGGTTATGAAGATCTAGTGCTGTGTGCCAGCCGGGGTTAAAATCTACATTGCCCGGGACGAAGGTTCTCGCCGATCTCTCGTTGAGCTGCTTTAGCCCATCAAGGGCCCGTTTCATTTCGTCCTCGGTACGGACGATGCCGACGAGGTCCTGCATCATTTCCTGAAGGTCGTTCTGTATTGCGAATGGGTTCTCCCCGCCATCGCGTTCGAAGGGCTCAAGAGCAGTACGGGTTGTTTTTTCGATCGCGGTGTCATCGACCATTCCGTGGCCATTCTCTTTTGCAAATATGGCAGCGTACTCGCCCGCGCGTTTGCCGAACACGATCAGATCCGAGAGGGAATTACCGCCGAGCCGGTTGGCACCATTGATGCCCGCGGCGCATTCGCCGGCCGCAAAGAGGCCCGGAACGGTCGACGCCTGCGTGTCCGCATCGACGCGGATGCCGCCCATGATGTAGTGCGTCGTCGGCCCGACCTCCATCGGGGTCGTAGTAATGTCGAGATTTGCCAGCTGCTTAAACTGGTGATACATCGAAGGCAGCTTTTTCTTTATGTGTTCAGGTGCGTTCGAGATCTTTTCCTTGATCCAGGCGATGTCGAGAAACACGCCGCCATGAGGCGAACCGCGGCCAGCCTTGACCTCGCGTACGATGCACCGGGCGACGTGGTCGCGAGTGAGCAGCTCTGGAGGTCGGCGTGCGTCCTTGTCACCCGTGACATAACGCCATCCTTCCTCTTCATTGTCGGCGGTCTGGTCCTTATAGTTATCGGGGATATCGTCGAACATGAAACGCCGGCCTTCGCTGTTCGTCAAGATCCCGCCTTCACCCCGCACTCCTTCAGTCACAAGTATCCCGCGAACGCTCGGCGGCCAGACCATACCCGTCGGGTGGAACTGGATAAATTCCATGTCGATCAGCTCGGCGCCGGCGTCATAGGCCAGCGTGTGACCGTCGCCTGTGCCCTCCCAGCTGTTGGACGTGATCTTGTAGGCCCGTCCGACGCCGCCGGTGGCAAGAACGACTGCCTTGGCTTTGAAAATACGAAAACGGCCGTGCTCACGCTCGTATGCCAGGCACCCGATCACGCGGTCGCCGTCCTTGAGCAGCGAGACCACCGTGACCTCCATATAGACCTCGATGCCCTGATGAATACCGTGGTCTTGAAGCGTTCGGATCAGCTCAAGCCCGGTGCGGTCGCCGACGTGAGCAAGGCGAGGATACCGGTGGCCACCGAAATTTCGCTGAAGTATCTTGCCGTCTTTCGTCCGGTCGAATACTGCCCCCCAGGCTTCAAGCTCGCGCACCCGTTCCGGCGCTTCTCTTGCATGAAGCTCGGCCATACGCCAGTTATTTATGTACTGGCCGCCGCGCATCGTGTCAGAAAAGTGGACCTTCCAGTTATCGCGGTCGTCAACGTTCGCCATCGCCGCCGCCATTCCGCCCTCCGCCATAACGGTATGCGCCTTTCCGAGAAGCGACTTGCAGACGAGCCCGACGCTTACGCCGGCAGCCGATGCCTCGATCGCCGCGCGAAGCCCGGCACCACCGGCACCGATAACCAAAACGTCGTGTTCGTATGTTGTGTAATCAGCCATGAATTAGTAACCACAAAAACGCACGAAATATCACTAAACAGACACTACCTTCGTGTCATTTTCGTGACATTTAGTGGTTAAAATAAACGGTAATCCGTCCAAATTCCCATCGACACCATTCGCACATAAAAATCGCTGAAGCCGACCCAGAACAGTGAGAGCCACGCGAAAAGCATATGTCGATGATTCAGTTTACTCACCCATCTCCAGGCAGCATGCCGGACAGGTTTGTTCGAAAGTTGGTCACAGCCGCCGCCGACCAGATGGCGTAAGCTATGGCAGCCGAAGGTATAACCCGCGAGCAGAATCACATTCATCGTAAGTACAAGCGTACCGACCCCGATCCCAAAACCGTCTGCGAATTGTGTCGCTATTACCGCATCGTACGACAGGATCACGATAAAGATCAGTGCCAGATAGAGGAAGTATCGGTGAACATTCTGCAGGATGAGCGGCAGCTTTTTTTCGCCGCGATAGTTATGTCTTGGCTCGCCGACCGAGCAAGCAATTGGATCGGCCCAAAACGATTTGTAATAAGCTCCGCGATAGTAATAGCACGTAAACCGAAATCCGCCCGGTGCCCACAGGATCAGGAAAGCAGGTGTCAACGGAAGAATCATCGACTGCGGCATCCACGCCGGCCATGGCCCAAACCATGAATGCCCTGAAGCCGCCGGGGCCACACGCCACGAATCGAACAAAACCGGCGAATACATTGGTGAAAGATAGCCCGTGCCCTGGACCCAGTAATGTTCGCCCTGAAATGCAGCCCAGGTCGAATAAACGACAAATGCTCCCAGACCAAGAAAGGTCAACAGGGGCGTGACCCACCAGCGGTCCTTCCGCATTGTCTGACCAAATCCTCGCGGCTGAATAGAAACCAGATTAGAAGCCATAAAAGTCCGAAAAGCGCCGATAATTTGTGGAAATGTGTATCGGAAACTCCTAAAAGTTTTACGCGAATTGCTATATCAAGTCAATTTCAGTTACCCGCTTGCAGCCGACCGTAAGTTTCGGTCATCTCTCTGATCCAGGCTGCAGTCGCCTCATCAGTTAGCTGATGTTCGAGCAGCCGCCAGTTCCAATTACCATCGCTCGTTGCCGGGGTGTTCATTCGGGCCGAGCTTCCCAGGCCGAGGACGTCCTGCATTGGTATGATCGCGGTGTCGGCTACTGACGAATACACCGCACGGGCCATATCGCGGTGGATCTCGCGGCCGTTTGCGTGGAGATATTTCCGGCAAAAAGAGCGTTCGTGTTTCCCGGCTTTTTTGTACCAGCCGGCGGTTGTGTCGTTGTCGTGAGTTCCCGTATAAGCGACCGTGTTCTTGATGTAATTATGCGGTAGGTCGCGATTATGTGCGTCGCCCCCGAATGCGTATTGCAGGATCCGCATGCCGGGCATTTCAAACCGGTCCCTCAGAGCCTCGACCTCAGGGGTCATCGAGCCGAGGTCCTCGGCAATGAACGGCAAGGGACCCAGCCTCCGAACTAGCGTCTCGAAAAGGGCCGTGCCAGGAACGTTTACCCACTTTCCGTTTTCGGCCGTCTTGTCACCGCCGGGAACCTCCCAGTTTCGTACAAAGCCGATGAAATGATCGAGCCTTACGACATCCGCGGTCCTGAGTGCGAATGCGATCCGGGCAGTCCACCAGCTAAAGTCATCGGTCCGCATGGCCTCCCAGTCGTAGATCGGATTACCCCACAGCTGGCCGGTCTTTGAAAAATAATCCGGCGGTACGCCCGAAACCACCTTTGGCGTTCCGTCTTGGTTTAATTTGAATTTTTCCTGATTGCACCACACGTCTGCAGAATCGAGCGCGACAAAGATGGGGATGTCACCAATGATCGATACTCCGCGCTCATTAGCGTATCGTTTAAGGTCGGCCCACCCGCTGAAAAACAGAAATTGGTAGAAACGCTCGGCCTCGATATCGCGATAAAGCTGAGAAACGGCCCTTTCCAGAGCATCCGGATCCCGGAGGCGCAGCGGTTCGGCCCATTCAAACCACGGCTTATTCCCCTGAGCAGATTTGATCGCCCGATAGGCCGCGTAATCATCAAGCCACCACGAATTTTGTCGGCGAAAGTTGATGAATGCCTCTTTAAGTACATTGTCGGGAGTCGAGCGGAAATTCTCGAAGGCAAGACTTAGAACCTGTGTTTTCCATTCGTAAACTTGCCCGTAATCGACGAACTCTTCCGGAAACGAAGGAGATTCGGCAATGACTGAGTTTGGCAATAGGCCCAGATCATTGAGAGTTTCGGGTGATGCCAGAAGCGTATTCCCTGCAAATGCGGAGAAGGTGGAATACGGCGAGTTGCCGAGACCAGTCGGCCCCAGCGGAAGGGTCTGCCAATAGGTTTGACCGGATGCAGCCAGAAAATCGACAAAAACAAATGATGTCTGACCGATATCTCCGATACCGAATCGGCTGGGAAGAGATGTTGGGTGGAGGAGTATTCCGCTGGCTCTCGGGAGGTCCATAGGAAGATTATTATCGTTGCATTCATCGATGATGACAAACGGACGACATATAGCCATATATGCAATGAATGGAGGCGTACAGTGACGTTCTTATTTTTATGCGTAAATCAAAGTAATTCTATACGGATATCAAGAGAAAAGAGCAGGGGGCTAAATGAGGACCATTTACGTATTTTTCGGCGTCTTATTATGTTTCAGTAATATTACGATTTCAGCACAGGAGGATATAGGGCAGAAAGGTCTGTCGGAATCTTTGAACTTCCACTCCCAGGTACCGATTGACGATTGGACTGACATTGCCCGATCAGAATCCGGGGTCGGGTGGAGACCAGATAATTTGGCGATTTTCAAGAAGATCTCAGGCTCCGAAACCGAATTTGCACCTGCGACCACAGAATACAGCTACCATAATTCGTTTGAGTCTCGGGTGACTGCCGAACAACCTTTACCAGTATCCGATCCCGGCAACAGCCCCGCCGACGATGGGGACCCCATCGTTTATCCCATAAGCAGCGGATTTCGATGGGGCCCGGCCATTCGGCAATCCGTTTTATTTTTGGGAATTCAGCACGGTTATGCGATGACGCAGCCCAAGACCCGTGAGTCTCTGAAGGGCCCGTTCCTAAAGGACTATGCCAGGTCGGTGAAGTCTCTAAGCGGCTGGGGAGATGGCGGAAGATTCTTCACGAATTATATTGCTCATCCAATGCAGGGATCGCTGACAGGTTTTATACACGTGCAAAATGATCCTCGTGGGATGAACCAGACGTTCGGCAGGTCACGAGAATATTGGAAAAGCCGTATGAAAGCTTTTGCATGGTCAGCCGCGTGGAGCACGCAATTTGAAATAGGACCGATCAGCCAGGCTTCGATCGGGAACGTCGGGCTCGATGGAAAGCAGACTTACGTTGACATAGTGATCACACCGACTGGCGGAATCGCGATGTTGATCGCGGAGGATATTCTCGATAAGTACTTAATCCGGAAGTTCGAAAGCTGGACCGGGAATCGATTCATTCTGATGGTTAGCCGAACGCTGCTCAACCCCACCAGGAGCTCGGCCAATTTGATACGATTCAAACCGCCCTGGCATCGCGACGAGCTACTTCGGTTCTGACGGGTCGCGTTCCCGCTTGAAATTGATCTAAACTTCATTGATTTCCTCAGACGTAATACGTTCAAGGCCTCGCGCTTTGGCTCGGAAGAGAAAACAAATGGACAAGATCATCCGAAGCAAACGTGTTGTTACCCCGCTCCTGACGGGCCCGGCGTCAGTTCATATCAGCGGCGGCCGGATCGCGGCTATTCGCGAGTGGGACGATGCCCCTGCGGGAGTTCCGCTGCATGACGCGGGGAATCTGGTCGTTATGGCCGGGATCGTCGACGCTCACGTTCATGTCAACGAACCCGGGAGGACAGAATGGGAAGGTTTTGAAACGGCTACGAGGGCTGCTGCGGCCGGCGGCGTTACGACCATTGTCGACATGCCGCTCAACAGTATCCCGCCTACTACGACGCTGTTGAATTTTGAAGAAAAACTTGTTGCTGCGAAGGAGAAGTGTTCTGTCGATGTAGCCTTTTGGGGAGGTGTTGTGCCCGGGAACACGGCGGAGTTAGCTCCGCTGATCGAGCGGGGCGTTAGGGGTTTTAAATGCTTTCTGATCCATTCGGGGGTCGAGGAGTTTCCGCATGTCACCGAGGCCGACCTCAGAATAGCGATGCCCGAGATCGCGCGGCTTGGCTCGGTATTGCTGGTCCACGCAGAATTGCCGGGACCGATCGATGATGCCGCCGAAGCAGCAGCCAGGAGCGACCCGGGCTCGTACGAAACTTTTTTGCGCTCGCGTCCCGCAGAGGCGGAGAACCAGGCGATCGCTATGATGATCGGCCTCTGCCGCGAGACCGGCTGTCGTGTCCACATCGTACATCTTTCGTCAGCCGAGGCACTGCCGATGTTAAGGGATGCAAAGGCCGAGGGTTTGCTGATCACTGCCGAGACCTGTCCGCACTACCTGACATTCGCTGCCGAAGAGATTCCGGACCGGGCGACCCATTTCAAATGCTGCCCGCCGGTCCGCGAGCGGGAAAATCGTGAGAAGCTTTGGGAAGCGGTTGCGGAAGGTACGATCGACATGATCGTTTCAGATCATTCGCCATGTGCCCCTGCCTTGAAGTTGCAGGGATCGGGGGATTTCATGGGGGCATGGGGAGGTATCTCGGCCCTGCAGTTCGGACTGCCGGTAATTTGGACGAATTTGAAATCTCGAGGCTTCGGATTTCAAGATCTCAGCAGGCTTATGTCGGCGTCGCCGGCTAAGCTGGCAGGCCTGGACTCGAGGAAAGGGAAGCTTGCCGCCGGATATGACGCGGATATTGTCATTTGGGACCCGGATGAACATTTTGTCGTCGACCGTGCCATTATCGAACATCGCCATAAACTGACACCGTATGAGGGAATGAGCCTTTTTGGTAAGATCGACTCGACCTATTTGCGAGGTGAAAGCGTGTTTAGTCGGGGCCGCCGAGGTATGGAAATTCGCGGGTCGCTGATCATTGCAGACCGATAAAAATATTATGGAATTTACGGACCTGATCGATCTTGCTTCTGAGAGACTGGGCGGTACAGTGCTTATCGCTAACGACGATTTCTTTGCGCCGAAAGAAAACCTTATTAAGCCCGCCGCCCCGATCTGGAAAGAAGGGGAATACACCGACCGCGGCAAGTGGATGGATGGCTGGGAGACTTGTCGCCGGCGTTCGCCGCGGCAGGATGAAGAATTTGATTGGTGCATCATACGGCTGGGTTTGCCGGGAAGAGTTGAGGGCGTTGTCGTAGACACCGCATTTTTCCGTGGAAATTATCCGTCGCATTGCTCGATCGAAGGATGCTCGATAAATGGCAATCCGGACGTCCGAGACTTGGCGGACGCAGCGGAATGGAAGGAAATTCTTCCAATATCAGGGCTCAAGGGCGATTCGCAAAACAAGTTTGAAGTGCACAGTGGCGACAGGCTGACGCACCTGCGATTCAAGATCTATCCGGACGGCGGTGTAGCCCGATTGCGAGTTCACGGTACGGTCCTGCCGGATTGGGATTCTCTTCGGAAAAGAGACAGTGAGATCGACCTCGCCGCAGCTGAGAATGGCGGCAGTGTGCCGCTCGCGAGCGATATGTTCTTCGGGCATCGCCAAAACCTGATTATGCCTGGGATCGCACGGGGTATGAGCGATGGATGGGAATCGCAGCGCCGCCGCGGCCCCGGGCACGACTGGTGTGTCATCAAACTTGGAGCTCCAGGCAGAGTGACGCGCGTTGAAGTCGATACTTCACATTTCAAGGGGAACTACCCTGAAAGTTGTTCTCTCGAAGGGGGACTCGCGGTTGCGGACAAGCTGGATGATATCGAGTGGAAGGAAATATTGCCTCTGTCAAAATTACAGGGCCACACGAGACATTTATTCAGCGAGGAACTAGCGGGCGTAGGCGAGATTTCGCACGTTCGACTTAATATTTTCCCGGACGGCGGCGTCAGTCGATTAAGAATCTACGGCCGCATCGCATAGAATTCGATTCTGCTATACACTAGTTTCGATTTGCAGCGGTTTCATATCTACAAAAGTCTTGCCGGCCTGAACGATTTGCCGGAAGAAGAGGCCCGAAAGGTGCTTCTAGACTGCTGCGGCTCGAGCGAATGGGCCACGAGGATGGCCAGACGCCGTCCGTTCCGAATGCTCGATGATCTATTCCGAAATGCGGGGGCAATATGGTTCTCGCTGACGCCGGCTGACTGGCTGGAGGCTTTCGCCGCTCATCCGCGGATCGGTTCTAATTCCTCTAAAAGATCAAGGTCATCTGAATGGGCGGCGGCGGAGCAAGCGGGAGCGGCCGGGGCAGACAGGACGGTTAAGGAAGAACTCGCCGCAGCCAACCGTTTGTATGAGAAGAAGTTCGGGTTTATATTTATAGTCTGTGCAACAGGGCGATCGGCGGAAGAAATGCTGGGCATTTGCAGGTCTCGGCTCCGCAACGGACTGCAGGAGGAAATGAAGATAGCCGCGAACGAACAGCATAAAATCACGGAACTCCGACTTACCAAACTACTGGAAAATGAGCTCTATTACAACACATGTGCTTGATACCGCGAGCGGCCAACCCGGGGCCGGTATTTCCGTCGTTCTTGAACGAAAGACCCACTCGGCAGGTTGGCAAAAGATCGCTGAAGGGATGACGAATGCAGACGGTCGGATCAACGATCTCTTGCCGCACAGCGAGGCTTTCCTGCCGGGGCACTATCGGCTGATCTTCGAGAGCGGGCCATATTTTCTTGTTCATGACCGCGAGGTATTTTTCCCGCAGATCTCAATAATGTTCGTAGTGAAGGACCCAATACAGCATTATCACGTGCCGCTTCTCCTGAGCCCGTTCGGCTTTTCGACATATCGCGGAAGTTAGAGTATGAGCGTTCGTATCGCCCGGAACAGCTACGGTAAATCCCGCGTTCGGCTTATCAAGGTTGCCAGGCACAACCCTCGGCACGAGATACAAAACTTGACCATAGATATCGCGCTCGAAGGCGATTTCGATGCTATTCATACGAAGGGCGATAATAGTCTCTGCCTTCCCACGGACACAATGAAAAACTCGGTCTACGCCCTCGCGGGTGAGATTGACGGGATCGAGCAGCCTGAGGCATTTGGTAAACGGCTGGCTGATCATTTTCTGCGTAATAACCCCCAGGTATCTATGATAAGGCTGCGGATAACCGAAACCATCTGGAAGCGGATGACGTTCGATGAGGCCGAACATTCCCACTCGTTTATTAGGGGCAGCGACGAGAAACGGTTGGTATTGATAATCGCAACGCGGGGGCAGATGACCATCGAAGCGGGCGTAGAGGGTCTCGTGGTTTTGAAAACATCGGGCTCCGGCTTTGCCGGTTTTATCAAAGATCCGTTTACTACCCTGCCGGAAGCGACCGATCGGATCCTTTCCACGTCCGTAAAGGCAACATGGCGTTATAGTGATGCCGCCACGGACCTTTACGATCAGTTTCGCTCTATTAGGGAAACCATTCTCCAAGTGTTTGCCGATCACGACAGCAAATCGGTGCAGCACACTTTATATGCCATGGGCGAGGCGGTACTCGAAAGATTTTCGCATGTCGAGGAAATTAGCTTTTCTCTTCCGAATATTCATTGCCTGCCGGTCGATATTACGAAATTCGGCCTTGAAAACCGAAACTGCATATTTGTCCCGACAGACGAGCCACACGGGCTGATAGAGGCTACAATTACTCGCTGATGAATACTTCACTTTCTTCGAAATCTCTAAACAGTATTACCGGGCGGCTCAAGTCTTCGATGGCGGGATTTGCCGACAGATATCCGGGAGAGTCAGGCGGACGGCAGCCCGTCCACACGGTTTATGGCGGGGCCCACCTCTTCAAGTCCGATACTACCGTCAAACTTGGGAGCCTGGCGGTCCGTGCCTTCAACGAGTACGCTCCGGATGCTAATGCCTTTGCCGAAATTCTCGACCTGCCGAGATCTCTGGTGGATACGATCTACGAACGGGTAGCCGAAAAGCTTGGGCGTGAGGCCGTTGAGGATTTTCGCATAGACTTCGAAGACGGTTACGGAACGCGATCCGATGCGGAAGAAGACGGCCACGCAGTTTCAGCCGCGAACGAGGTCGCCCGCGGCCTGTCGACGGGAACGTTGTCACCGTTCATCGGGATACGGATAAAGACGTTCTCCGAGGAACTTCACGCCCGAAGCATCCGAACACTCGATCTATTCTTAACGGCTTTAGTAAACGCCACAGGTGGCAGGGTGCCGGAGAATTTTGTGGTCACGCTGCCAAAGATCGTCTCGACCGAACAGGTTGCCGCTCTTGCAGATATATTTGATGAGTTGGAACCAAAACTCGGCTTGCCGGCCGCGTCATTAAAAATGGAAATGATGATCGAGACCACTCAATCCATCATTTCGTCATCAGGCGAGATCGGCCTTCCTCATCTGCTTGCAGCGGCCCGGGGGCGATGTACGGGGGCGCATTTCGGGACGTACGATTATACGGCCAGCTGCAGCATCACCGCCGCCTATCAGGACATGCTTCACCCGGCATGCGACTTTGCACGGCATATGATGCAGGTGTCATTTGGCGGGACAGGGGTTTGGCTCTCCGACGGTGCAACCAATATTATGCCTGTGCCGCCGAATCGGGGTGATGGGCTGACCACGGAACAGATCGATGAGAATCGCCGTGTTGTTCATCGCGCCTGGCGGCTGCATTACGAACATTGCCGTCATTCGCTTGCTAACGCTTTTTACCAGGGCTGGGACCTTCATCCTGCACAACTCCCGACTCGATATGCTGCGGTTTATACCTTTTTTCTGGAAGGGCTGGATGCCGCGTCGGAACGGCTGAGCAATTTTATTGAGAAGGCGGCGCAAGCCACGCTTGTCGGAGATGTTTTTGACGATGCCGCGACCGGCCAGGGGCTGCTGAACTATTTTCTGCGTGCGATAAATTGCGGCGCGGTCTCCGAGAAAGAAGCATTGGGTCTGACCGGCCTGACTCTCGACGAGCTAAGAGCCGGTTCTTTCGTTAAGATCCTTAAAAACCGATCAACCACCACGGGAAAAAATTTCGAGTTTTCAATCAAGGACAAATAAAAAAACTATCACATTCTATTTAGCTTTAATTACAGGTAACCCAGTTTCCCCTTGCAACCACTTATCCAATCCATTCAGCGAACTTCCCTCCCCGCGTAACAAAATTTTGCAATCACCGAAGGCTGGGTTATTTTGCAATTTAAAGCGCTTAACAACCTTATTAACTTCCGTAGCAAGACTATTTAGATAGCCTGATATTGCATTTCTAATCTGACCGTTTGTAACTGTAACTTCATGTATATTAACATTGGAATCTATTACTCTTGACCGAACCTTTATCTCCGAAACTGTTTGCTGCTCTCCAGCATTTCCAATTTCCGTCCTGATGGCCTGAGCAGTTCTGAAACCAATCTGTAAATTAAGTTCTCTGGCAAAAAAACTAATTATCAATCTATCTATATCTAATGTTCCTTCCAAATGGTCTGCGGAATGCAAATATTTTTGCCCACTTACAACACTAATTTTTGTAAGGTTTTCTTGGATATAGATAATCAGATAATTTCCTTCCGTATCTATTACCATATTTATTTACCTAGTTAATTATAATCACAAATTCCGGTATTCGGTGGGTAGCCCAGTGCAGACTTTAGCTCTGTTAAGGCAAGTGCCTCTCACACAAAGAGTTCGACATCGAATCGTACCTGGCTGGAATTGTTTAGATTTTAAAATAGAGATACAGGACGTCAAAACTTCTACAAAAATAAAAATAATTTCGTTCCGCTCTCGAGGGCGGCGAACTACTGATTCACGACGGGAGACTCTTTTCCACTGGACAAGATGCGGCGCGTAACGGCAAAAGCCGCTCCCAATCCCAGGGCGACGGCGGCCCCGGTGGCTACCGGATGCAGCGACGCCTTTGTATAAAGGCTCGACTCGGCGACGTGTCCACGATAACCTCCGCGCTCTCTAAGAGAGTTGTCGTTGGATGAATGGAGGCTCTCGCGTGCATTCTCACCCGCAGGAATATCGGTTTTCTGCATATCGATCATCATTGCCTCCATATAATGGTCAGTGAAGCCGGGCGCATACTTGCCCATCACCGACAGGGCCTTGCCGCCGCCGCCGACAAAAACATCGCGTACAGGGTTTTCCGCACAATAGAGAATGGTCTCGGCCGCCGTTTCGGGTGCATAGACAGGCGGCGGATTCTCAGGCTGGACGCCGAGGTAATTTTTTGCGTGCTCCTTATACGGCGTATCGATAGCAGCCGGCTTTACAAGCGTCACCAGCACCGGTGCTTTGATCGAGTCGAGTTCCATTCGGAGTGCGTCGGTAAAACCCTTGACCGCGTGTTTCGAGGCACAGTACATCCCCTGCAGCGGGATCGCCCGGTCCGAAAGCGTGCTGCCGATGTTTATGAGCGTACCGCCCTTCTTTTCCATACGCTTGGCGGCGATCAGCGAGCCATAAACTACGCCCCAGAAGTTTGTCTCAAACAACCGCCGCGAATCTGCGTCGGGCACATCCTCGAGCTTTCCGTAAATGGATACGCCCGCATTATTGATCCAGGTGTCGATCGAGCCGAAAGCTTCAACAGCCTGACTGGCGACGTTTTTCACCTGCGACTCCTTTGAAACGTCTGCAGGCACTGCGATGGCCTGGCCGCCGTTTTGCCGGATCTCATCAGCCAGCCTGTCCAGGGCTGCTTCATTGCGAGCGACCAGTACCAAACGGGCTCCGCGCTTTGCGGCCATTCGGGCCGTGACCAGACCGATGCCGCTGGTGGCTCCGGTAAGGACGATCACTTGCTCGTCCAAACTCTTCTGTCTGAAAGATTTCATAATGGAACTTCTCGCTGTTTTGAGGACGCCGCCGGAACAGTATCAGTCGTCAGCGAACTCGGCGCGTCGGCGTGGGCCCCGGTATGAACGGCGATCGCCAGGCGCTCGACTAGCTCGCCGCCCAGCCACCCGCCTACCAATGCTAAGCCGAAACCGATGAAAGACAAAGCAAGCGGTATCGATCCAGGCACTACGTCTAGAGAGTGGCGGAAATAAAGACTCGCCGCGAAAAGCACCAATACACCGACGTTTACAAGGCCGTGGATCAGGCCAATCCTCTTTGCGCGTGTTCCGTTAGGTATACCGAACCAGTCTATCCAACCGGTCGATGCCGCGACTAGCCCCCCAATAATTCCGGCGGCGATCATCCAATAGGAAACCACCGGAAAGGTGGCATTTCCGAAGATCAAAAATAGGACGTCAAAAATTACCGACGTCGAAAGTAATCCGAGCGGGAATACGATCAGCATCGGATGCATAGAGTGCCCAAGTATCCTTGCGTTACTTTCCATTTCTTGTCCCTTAGTGTAAGGGTGAAATAAATAAGGGAATGTACATTGCAATACAATCTCCCCTATACGCCGCCTATAGGATAGATAATCGTCAGTATGTAGTCCGTAAAAAAGCTTCCTTCTATTAGGGAGCGGGAGGACACGCGGGGCTGCCGAGAAAACCTGTCTTCTGATCCAGAACGAATCGGCAAAGAAGACGCCGCTCCTGTAACAGGTGCAGCGTCTTTTTTCTGAGTGTACCTGCGGAATATAGATGTCAATATCAGAGCAGATCTACTATCTCGTCGGCCTTTCTCTTGTAGTGGCATCGATCGCCTGGACCGTTACCCAGGAGGAGATCTTTTCCGAGCCCCGAGAATACTGCGCAGAAAAAAGCCAAAACGCTTCGACACTGTTCTCGAGAAAATTCTTCTATGTTTTCACGTGCGAGTATTGCTTCAGCTACTGGGTGACAATGGTGGTCCTGGCGATCACGGGATATAAGTTTCTGTATGACGATTTTCGGGGCTATCTTTTCGCATTTTTTGTGATGCCATGGTTTGCCAACCAGTGGATGAGCCTTTATCGCAGATTAAGGGTCGGTATCAAGTACGAGAACATTCTCGCGACGAAGGAAAAGAAAACAATGCCAGATACTGAGGAAAGCGACAAATGATCGAAATATTGGGATGGTCAAGTTCGATGGTCCTACTGGCGACCCTCGTGAGACAGGTATACAAGCAGTGGCAGGAAGGCCGCACAGACGGGATCTCGAAATGGTTATTCGTCGGCCAGCTTACGGCGTCGATCGGTTTTACGGTCTATAGTTATCTGACCCGAAACTGGGTGTTTGTCTTTACGAATGCGGCACTTACCGTAAATAACATTATCGGTGTGATCCTCTATTTTAGATTCAAGGATAAAGAAGTCGAAGATGCTCCAGCAGCTTAGTAAGTTAGTTGCGATGATTTGGTATACGTGCGGACAGTTTGGCCGGTTATTATGGCTTAGAATTTCGAATGATCTCGCAATAATCACTCTATATGGAAAAGAACTCGCAAAATAATAACGTCCAAACGGACATTATGGGCGTTGACGTGTTTTGTTTTTCGCATTTGCGGTGGGATTTCGTTTTTCAGCGGCCTCAGCACCTGATGACGCGCTTTGCCAGGAACGGTCGTGTTTTTTTTATCGAAGAGCCGACATTTATTGACGGCCCATCGTATATCGATGTTTCGGACCGCTGAAATAATATCTTTGTATCTGTTCCGCATGTGTCGGAAGGCGAAATGCAGGAAATACCGCAGCTTATCGCAGGCCTTCGGCAGGATAGGGAAGTGCATGAGCACATAGTCTGGTTCTACACCCCGATGATGATCGAATGGAGTGCTCGTTTGGAGCCAAAAGCGACGGTTTATGATTGTATGGACCAGCTCTCGGCCTTCAAGAACGCACCACCCGAGCTCTTGCCGCGGGAACGCGAGCTTTTTACACAAGCAGATGTCGTATTTACAGGTGGGCAAAGCTTGTACGAAGCGAAAAAAGAGCAGCATCATTCGGTATATGCGTTTCCCTCAAGTATAGATTCGGCACATTTCGCTAAGGCGCTTGAGGTAAAAAATGACTTCCCCGACCAGGCTGAGATCGAACATCCCCGCATAGGATTTGTCGGCGTTATCGACGAACGTACGGACATAGAACTCCTTGCGTCAATTGCCGAGCTGCGGCCTGACTGGAATTTTATTATGGTCGGCCCGGTGATCAAGATCAGCGAGGATGACCTTCCCCGCCGCGATAACATCCATTATTTGGGCCAAAGATCGTATGACGATCTGCCCGTCATTCTTGCGGGTTGGGATGCTGCGATGATGCCCTTTGCATTAAACGAATCGACCCGGTACATCAGCCCCACCAAGACGCCTGAATACCTAGCCGCGGGCTTGCCCGTAGTCTCGACTCCGATAACCGACGTTGTCAGGCCCTATGGTGAAATGGGTCTTGTACACATAGCGTCTACTCCAGAGGAATTCGTTCAGGCGCTCAGCGAGGCAATGGACGAGGATGCCGATGAGAGACGAACTGCCGCAGCAGAGTTCCTTTCGCAGAACTCCTGGGATAAGACATTTGATCAAATGAATGAGGTGATCAGAGAAGCGATATCAAAGAATAGCGTGTCGGAGAGACAGGCAGCCGGAGCAGCTATCGTATAGCTTCGGCTTTCTCATCTTGCGGCGAACATCGAGAGATCATTGCCGAGATTTCGCCGCACCTCGTCTGCCAGCGGCTGAAATATCTCGCGTTCGCCCCTTTCGTTGGGGTAATCCCAAAGACCGTTGTGGCAATAGCGATCATCCACCCAGCCTGGATGATTCACGATCGGATAGAGGCAGATACCTCGAAGATCCACGCCCTTTTCTGAGGCTGCACGACACTCAGCAGCGACATACTGGAACCACCCTTGCCTTCGCTCATCCTCAGTCCCGGTTTCGGTGATCAGCAGGGGCTTATCATACCGTTCATATACCTCCGCGAGCATCTCCCGGAACGGCCGGTAATTCGAATCTTCCAGCGGGATCATCTCGCGGTCTGGAAAATACCATTGATTATGCGGGTAATAATTTAGTCCGATTACGTCGATCAGGTCCGGAGATCCTCCTAGCTCGGGCTGCAGCGTGCCCGCCAGCATGTCGAGTGCCTGGAACTGAGCGAGCCGATAGGCTTCGGCGTCGTGAGCGAACCACGGCTCCTCCGCTCGATGCGTCACATGTACAGTTGGCTCTGACGTCAGCACGAATGTGTCAGTTTCGATTGACCGCATTGCACGAATGCCGGCGATAGCGGCGCGGACAAGCTGATGCTTCAACTCGTCCCCACGGTCAATCGCGAAAGGGTGGAATTGTCCGATATCCCCGGCGATCCAGGAGAAGAAGGATATCTCATTAACCGGCACAACCATCGGGGCCCTGCCGGTGCGTGACCGATGATAGGAAGCGAATGCGGCGGCATAAGCTGCGAAGTGTTCCGAGAAATCCGGAGCAAAAACATCGATAAAGTCGGGATATCCATAGTGAAACAGGTCCCATATTACCGAAACCCCGGCGTTTTCGGCAGCTTCTATCTGATCAACGACGCTGGAAAAATCGTATCTTCCCGGTGCGGTCTCGATGAGATGCCATCGCAGACCGTCCCGAGCTCCGCCGATCCCAAATTCCGCCAGTCGCATGTAATCTTCACGAGCAAGCCGGTCGTGACTTGTCGACGCGATAAGATCGAGCCTTTTGCCGTCATAACGACGATGAGTGGAACACTCAAATCCTCCTAATATAAAACTCTGCAGATTTCCTTGTTTCATCGCTCTTGATCCGGTTACAAATAACAACCGGCCGCTGGAGGTGGCCGGGACATATAAGAATAATTTTATTTTATATCAATGTTTCGATGCCGACTTTCCAGGCTCATGATTTCCCGGAATGAAAAACTTTTCCCCATTCCGTTCCGGCAGACGAAATTTGTCGCTCATCAGGTCTTTATCGAAGGAAGCGTAATTGCAGGTCAGTTCTTCGTCGGGATCGATGTCCTTTACTGCAATTGTGCGTCCGCCAAATGGCCCCCAGTTAACATCTATGCAATTAGGCTTATCCGCATGGTTGAAGAACCGAGCGTCGTCGCCGCAAAAAATGTATAGGCCAGTTAACTCGTCCCTATAACTGTATTTCTGAACTTGCTGACGCGCTCCCTCAGAGAGGGACGCTATTTCATCCTCTTTTAATCTGAGGTCGATCAAAGGATTAAATTCCCACACGACCGTATCGCGTGCAATGAACTGGTCTGCAAAAAGGCCGATACCATCGATCCTGCTGACGCTTAGTTTAGTTTTCACACGCAGCATATTAAAAAATGCCCTTATGGCAACTGATTACTAAAGACTAAGCGTCGTGTCGTCAAACAATTGTCTGATGGGAAACAATTGCTCAACTTTCTTCCGGTCCGTAACCGCGGGTCACGTTGTGTAAGGAGGCGTACAGAACCGACTGAGTGTTCGCGAGAAGATATGCGATACCGATGCATTCTAATAAACGCAAAGTGAAAACTAAGAAAGACAAAAAACGCTTGTTATTATTGGTTGAACCCCGATCCTCGAATAGTGCAGAAGTTCGTAAGTGGCTGAAAGATAAAGGATTGTTGACCGCTTGGGCTCTTGACGTGTCACATGCGATCGAGGAACTTTCAGACTTCACGGTCGAGGGCCGCCCCGACATCGTGATGCTGGAAGCGTCTCCGATATTCGAGTGCTATCAGAGCCTGAGGGCCGGTCTGTGCGGTCCCGAAGCGGGCAACGATTTATCGGTCGTTGCAATGTGTGAGAGTAGGTCGTCAAAGTCGGCGGAGCCTTATTACGCCGCGAATTTCGCTCAGTTAAAGACCATAATTGACCGGGAGACAGGAACACAGTCATTTTCAGCAACAATGAACGCGGGATAATTCTGGATGATGGCCGAGGTTACTTCAGAGGCGGCGACATACACAAATCCCGTATATGAGCATTCTTTTCCGGACCCTTTCGTTCTGAAACACAGGGGCGAGTACTTTGCCTATTGCACCGGATTTGCAGATGACGGCAGGGTGTTTGGCGTCCTGCGTTCGGCGGATCTCGTTCGCTGGACCAGGGCTTCTGGCGCTATGCGGCCGCTCGCCGACGCTCATCCTCACTATTGGGCCCCGGAAGTCACCTATAACAACGGCAAATTTTATCTCTATTACAGCGTTGGAAACGAAACGCTGATGGAAATACGCGTTGCAATCGCCAACAGTCCTGACGGCGATTTCATCGATAGCGGAATGCGGCTGACCCGTGAAGATTTCGCTATCGATCCGCACATTGTACGTGACAGCGTCGGACATTGGTACATGTTCTATGCTGCCGATTTTCTGGACCATTCGCATATTGGTACGGGCACGGTCGTCGACCGTATGCTCGATCCGTTCACGCTCGAAGGCAACCCCCGGCCGGTCACACGTGCACGATACGACTGGCAGGTTTATGACCCTGAACGCAAGGAGAAGGGAGGCGTTCGCTGGCATACCGTCGAAGGGCCCTTTGTACTGAAACGAAAGGGCGTTTATTACCAAATGTTCAGCGGCGGTAATTGGAAGAATGAGACTTACGGAGTCAGCTTTGCAGTCTCGGACACCGTCGAGCCGGATGGCGAATGGGTGCAGTTTTCCGATGGCGAAAAAACGCTGCCCGTATTGCGGACCATTCCGGAACGTATTTTGGGACCGGGACATAACTCGGTGGTCAGGGGACCGAATAATCGAGAATTGTATTGTGTATATCACCGATGGAGCGACGCGGGCCGGGTCCTCGCCATTGACCGTATGGATTTTGCCGGGGGTGAGCGGCTTTTCATTAACGGCCCTACCGACACGCCGCAGCCATATCCTTTTCCAGTTCAACGCCTTGCAGGCATTGGCGGAATAGAAGACCACTGGCAGTTAGTCGCAGGAGAATGGAACGCTGACGGACCAATGCTCGTGTCCACCGGATCGGGTCTCAATGAAATATGTTGTGATACTGGTCCGGGAGCAGATCTGCATTATGAGATCAATTTCAGGACGGCGGCCAAGGCGGGCTCTATCGGTGTATGCCTGAAGTCGGCCGAGATCGACGTCTTTAATTTCTCGATCGACGTTGAGCTGCTTACTGCATGGGCCGAATGGCCGGGAAGCGGGGGCAATCGCTCGATCGCATTGCCGTCCGGATTTGACCCGACGGCCGCTCACGAACTGGTGCTCGATATTGAGCTTGAGACCGTCTGCGTCGCTCTTGACGGGGGCGACGTTTCAGTATCCGCGACCCTACCTGCAAAACCGACGGGTTTGACGCTGTACTCCAAAGAGGTCGGGGCTGAGTTTGGGCCCATCGACTTGACGCCTGGTTTCGAAGAGCTGTTTCAAACTGAAGAGATACTAAAACGTGGCTGGGACCATTACGCTAATCGAGGCACCCTTACTTTGGTCGGGGGCCTTCTTATTATGGAAGGAAAAGGTGCCGATAATGCTATCCTCACTCGCAATGTCGAGCTAGGAAATTATGAGCTGTGTATCAATTTGCGAGTGGCCGAAAACACTGGTTCTTCCGCAGCGTTGACTTTCGGCTGTGGAAATATGTTTACGCTGACACCAAATCCGCAACCAGTGCTGGACTCTGAAGGGAGGGTTTTAGCTCTGCCCATCGCCTATGATCCTCATTCGTTCAGCCAGTTCCGGATCGTTAGTTTTAGAGGTCGGGCCGACATTTACCTGGACTCGGTTCTAATGGGTTCGGTTCCCGCTAAAGATGGGGAACACATTCGGATCTCGGTTCAGGATACAAGGGCGGAGGTAGATATGATCCGATATACAATGATTTAAGTTCTCTAACGATTCCGGGATCAGGGGTGGAAAATTCCGAGTCGATTTGCCAACAGTCAAATGCCTGCGTTAAATTCGAATAATCGTCTCTCCTGATCGAACGAAAATTTTCGGAGTGAATAAAAAAATAGCCTCCCCCGGCATATTTAAACAGTCGGCCAGTGATTTTATCTGGGCGGCGGGAATTGAAGATACATTTGTACCTCAAACCCGGCCCGGCCATCGCTCACTGGACGAATACGAGCTAATGGGCCATTACGAAAACTGGCGCGTTGACCTCGATCTTTGTCGTGAATTAGGACTTAAGTCACTCAGGTGGGGTATTCCGTGGTACCGGGTCGAACCGGAGCCGGGAAAATTCGATTGGAGTTGGATCGACGAGGTGGTCGATTACATGACGGGTGACCTGGGGATCGAGCCGATGATCGATCTTGTTCATTATGGCTGTCCATTCTGGTTGGATCGCGGTTTTCTGAACAAAAAATATCCCGATTTCGTCGCGCGTTATGCAGGAGTCTTTGCCGAACGCTACAAGGACAGGATCAATTGGTACACTCCACTGAATGAGCCGATCATAACGGCTCTGATGTGTGGAATGCGTGGCCTGTGGCCGCCATATAAACGCGGTGACCGCGGATATATTGACGTCATGCTCCAGGTTGCTAAGGGCATACAGCACACTGTTAAGAAGATCAAGGAGATCGACCCTGGCGCGATCATGTTCCATGTCGAGGCAACTGGTTTGACCCGCTCGATCCGCGAAGATCTGTCTTCATTGGCTCACGAGGAAACCCATCGCGGCTTTCTCTGTTTCGATTTGATCTCGGGAGGCATTGCCCACGATCACCTGCTGTTCTCGTGGCTTTTACGCAACGGAGCCGCACCGGATGCCCTTTTAGAACTGCAGGAAAACAAAATTTCGCTCGACGTCCTCGGGATGAATTTCTATCCTCAGTGGTCTACCAAGCAGATCTATCTTGATAAGAAAGGGCGGATCGCATTTCGTGAGACAGAACCGGAGGGCGAAGGCTTTTCCGAACTCATAAGACATTACTACGAACGATATCAGGTGCCCGTGATGATAACGGAAACGAGCGCCGTGGGGCCTGAAGACCTCCGGTTACGCTGGCTGGACGATTCGGTCAAACATATCCGGGAGCTGCGTGGCGAAGGCGTTCCGGTGATCGGATATACTTGGTTCCCCTTGTTCACGATGATCGATTGGCGATATCGATTTGGCCAGGACCCGCTGGAAAATTACTATTTGGAGTTGGGTCTGTATCGCCTAAACCGTGAAAACGAGGGGGAGCGCTGGATCGAAACTCCGCTCGTGGATGAGTTCAAGAGGATGGTCCGCGATTCTGAGAGGGCGGTAGGTGATATGGCTGGAGTGATCGACCCGCTGGCGAAACGATCATGACCCCGCCGATCCGGAATGCACGTACGCCCCTTCCGAGGGAACAACGCTGAACACGTCAGGCTCGCGGCCTAAAATTTCTTTATATCTGGCGGTTATATGCGATTGGAAGCTTTCAGTGCGATCTTTCTTTAATAAGTTGATCGTGCAGCCTCCAAAGCCTCCGCCCGTCATTCGTGCACCGATCACGTCGAACTCCCTGGCTGCGTCAACAAGGAAGTCAAGTTCGGTAGAACTGACCTCGTAGTCGGTTTTCAGACTTTCGTGAGACTCATACATGAGTTCTCCGATCTGCTCAAAATCACCGTCGAGAAGGGCTTCGGCTGTTTTGAGGGTGCGGGCGTTCTCGGAAACAACATGACGGCACCTCCGTTCTATCGTTTCGGGTAAAAGTTCCGCTCCCTCATCGAGGATCTCCGCCGAAACGTCACGCAGCGATCGGACGGTCGGAAACCGACCTTGCAGCAGTCTTACGCCTTCCTCACATTCTTCCCGCCGCTTGTTATATTCGCTGTCGGCGAGTTCATGCTCGACGTTGGAATCGCAAACTATGAGCGCGAGATCGCCGAGTGTCATCGGAATTTTCTCGAACGCCAATGAGCGGCAATCGATGAGCAGGGCATGATCAGCTGCGGCTAGCGCCGAAGTGAACTGGTCCATTATTCCTGAGCGAACGCCAATATACTCATGTTCCACTTCCTGACCTGCGAATGCGAGATCGACCTTATCAATGCTCTTGCCCCCAATTGTGGAAAGGGCAAGCCCGACCGATACCTCGAGGGCGGCCGATGAAGACAGTCCAGCACCAAAGGGAATATCCGAATCGATAAGAAGATCGGCCCCAATTTGCGTGCCACGACGCTGCAATACCTCGGCCATTCCCTTTACATACAAGCTCCACCCTTTTTCTCTTTCGGCGTCCCCGGGTCTGAAAGTGGCGCTTTTATCGATAGTGCGTGAGTGGACGTTTATCACACCGTCATCTCGGCCTTTGCATCCCACGTACGTCCGCTTGTCGATGGCAAACGGCAGCACAAAACCGTCGTTGTAGTCAGTGTGCTCTCCTATCAGGTTGACCCGGCCGGGAGCACTGAATATCTGCGGGCGGGCATTGTACCGCCGTTCGAAATCGCTTGTGAATTCGGTAAGGTCGATCATGTCGTCGGCTGCCACGATACGGGCTCGATATGCGACCGCAGTTCTGCGGCTTTCTCTTCCGGCAAAGTGTCGTTAATGAACATCCCCGCCCCGGCTTCGCTCCCGGCCAGGTATTTGAGTTTGGCCTTTGACCGCATTGGCGGATAAAACTCGATATGAAAGTGGTAATAGTCGTAAACAGCTCCGTCACTCGGCCGCTGGTGAATTGACATAATATATGGAAACGATACTTCGAAAAGCTGGTCGAATGCTGCCAGCACCTGTTTCAGGATCTCGGCCAGATCACGTTGTCCATGAACGAAAAGGTCCGTTAGCGCCTGAAGATGACGCTTCGAGTAGATATGGGTTTCGTAAGGATACCTGGCGAAAAACGGGATCACGGCCATAAACGACTCATTTTCCGCAATAACACGGTCCTTAAAGTTCGTCTCTTCGCTTACAACATCGCAGTACAAGCATCGCCCGGAAGTTTCCTTATGGCTCCGGGCTTGCGAGAGTTCCTTGAGGATATACGGAGGCACGAACGGGTAGGCGTAGATCTGACCATGGGGGTGATGCAGTGTTACACCGACGGCCTCACCCTTGTTTTCGAAAATAAACACATAGTCGACAAAATCCAGCGAATCGAGTTCCTTAAATCGGTCTGTCCATACTCGGATAAGCTTGTAGATCTGCTCGACGGATTCGTTAGCAAGAGACGACGAATGATGGGGTGTGTATACCACGACTTCACAAACTCCTAGAGAAGGTTCAACACGATAAAAATCGTTACCTATGATCGAAGGAGTTTCGGGGATCGACCTTAAGCTGGGGAACTTGTTCTCAAAGGCAACGATGTCGTAATCCGGCTCGGGGATCTCGGTCGGAAAACCGCCCGGGGCAGTCGGGCATAACGGACAATAGTTGTCCGGCGGCAAAAACGTTCTGTCCTGGCGAGCCGTAGCAGTTGCCGTCCATTCACCGAGGAGTGGGTTAAAACGAAGCTCGGACATTTCTATCTGGTAACCTCTTCTTCGTCCTTCAGGGATCGATCGGAGCCCGCAGGGTCCTGGATTTCGAAGGTGTAAAACAGAAGGTATCGGCCATCGAGCAGCTCGATCTGTCGACGGTGCATCTCGGGATCTTGAAGTGTTTCGATTTCCTCCATAATGATGCAATCTAAGGTGCAGCTTTGCTTTGCAGATGTTGGCGAAGCCATTTCCACGCCGATTCGATGATGACTGGCAAATCTTGAAACTCCGGTTCCCAGCCGAGCTCGCTCTTGATCTTATCTGACGATGCGATCAGTACTGCAGGATCGCCGGGCCGACGATCGGCCACGCGTTCTGATATTTCATGCCCCGTTATCTCCCGGGCCGCTTCGATCACTTCACGTACCGTGTACCCTGCACCACCGCAGCCGAGATTATAGATCTCGCTGCGATCATCCAGAATTCCCAGAGCTAGTATGTGGGCCCGGGCAAGATCGATCACATGGATATAATCCCTTACACACGTTCCATCACGGGTCGGATAATCGTCACCGAATACATCGATATGCGATAAATGACCAGTGGCAGCCTGAAGGACCAGCGGGATCAGATGAGTTTCCGGCTCATGCAGCTCACCGCATCGCTTGCTGGCACCCGCGGCATTGAAGTACCGGAGGCTGGCGTAATTTATGCCGTGTTCCTGCCGGAACCGTTCGAGCTCTCTTTCGAATTCCAACTTGGTCTCACCGTACGGATTGGTGGGAGCCAGACGGTCAGTTTCGACGATCGGCTGACGTTCAGGCTCACCATATACGGCCGCCGTAGAAGAAAAAACGATCTTTCTAACTCCTCCCTGCTCCATAGACTCAAGCAGGACTCGTCCCGCGACCACATTATTGTCATAATATTTCTCAGGCTGTCGGACGGATTCACCGACCAGCGACGATGCGGCCATGTGAATGACCGCATCGATGCCGTTTGCCGCCAGCGTGTTTAGGAGGAGTTTGCCATCATGGAGGTCGCCGAGGACGAATTCAGCCCGCGTGTCGACCGATTCCCGATGACCTTTCGAAAGATTGTCATATACGACAACGCTGTGACCGTTTTCGATCAACTCCTCTACAACAACGCTGCCTATATAGCCAGCTCCGCCAGTGACGAGAATTTTCATAAAATTTAATTGCTGGAGACGCTGGATCCGGTCGCCGCCGTTCCCACCGCCTTTCCTTTACTTACCGATGCAAGTGTTAGCGGAACGACCGAACTTTTGGCAATTCCGTTGACTTTTGCCGCCTCAGAGCGCTTTCGGCCGATGATCTTTCCGTACACAGTCAACGCCTGCGCGACGATCTGATCCATATTGTAATATTTATAGGTGGCGAGCCGGCCGACAAAATGAACATCCGGCCGGGCGTCGGCCAGAGCCTTGTATTTCGCATATAAGGCTCCATTCTCTTTTCGCGGGATCGGATAATAGGGGTCTCCATCCGCACGCGGGTATTCATAAACTATGCTCGTCTTTTCGTGTTCCTGCCCGGTCAGATATTTGAATTCAGTCACACGTGTATACGGCTGCTCATTAGGGTAGTTGACAACGGGAGCTTCCTGGAATCTAGCGGTGCCGTGCGTTTCGTGTTTAAATTCAAGTGACCGGTAAGGGAGTTTTCCGTATCGGTAATCAAAGAACGAATCCACCGGCCCTGTATATACCATCTCACGAAACGGGATCTCATCAACAATTTCTCTGTAATCGCAGTTAAGTAAGACTTTGATGTTCTTACTATCCAACATGTTTTCGAACATGCGGGTGTATCCGTGCCGCGGCATTGCCTGAAAGGTATCAGTAAAATATCGGTCGTCCCGGTTCGTCCGGGTTGGCACACGGGCCGTTACCGATGCGTCAAGTTCTGAGGGGTCGAGGCCCCATTGCTTTCTGGTATATCCGCGGAAAAACTTTTCGTAAAGTTCCTGACCCACAGCACTGACCACGACGTCTTCGGACGTGCGGATATGCTCACGCGGCTCACGGATCTTATCGAAAAATTCCTTCAATTCGAATGAGGTAAGCGATAGGCCGTAAAGTTTATTGATCGTGTCCAGATTGATGGGTATCGGCACCATCATGCCGTCGACATTTGCCAAAACCCGATGCTGATATTCGCGCCATTCTGTAAATCGCGTTAGATAATCGAAGACTTCCGCTGAATTTGTATGAAATATATGAGGTCCGTATTTATGAATTAAAATACCGTCGTCGTTGAAATGGTCGTAAGCGTTTCCCGCTATATGCGGCCTTTTGTCACAGATCAATACCTTTTTATTCGAACCGTTCGCCAATCGTTCCGCCAATACACTGCCGGCGAACCCGGCCCCTACAATGAGATAATCAAACATCTAAATTCCCCCTTTCTTTAAAACTAGAGATATAGCAAACCTTTAATATTAAAAAGATAACCGCGTGTCCGGCTGCCAGTCTGTACGACGCAGAACAGTCGACACTTATCAAAAAAACGATTTCCCAGACGCTATCGATATTCCGTCAAAATGCCACTCTGTACGAGAGCCTACAGACGCCGCTGCACGGCTCAACTAAACTTGGTATCAGAATGCAGAATTCGCTGCATCGCAAACGAGTAAGGAGCGTTAGTATCCATGGTCGACAAAAATAAGAAAACAGCAAAAAACGTCCCTGAAGGGATCGATGATAAGCCTCGGAAGGCCCGGACAAAGGATTTGTCGACGACGAATGCAAACGGTGGTACGAGGTCCTCTCCGCCTCGAGTTGCAGGCAATGGCAGCGGTGAAGCCAAGGGTGAAAAGGCCAAGTCTGCGTCGGTAGCGAAGCAGACTGCGGCCCAACCGAAAGCAGAAACCGCTTCGACATCGGGCAAACGGTCAACGGGTGGTCAGACTACCTCGAAACGTAACACTCGGTAGAACAATATAGCAATAACATTAATTCTTGGAGGAAAAAAAAATAATGCTTTGGACAATCATTCTCGTACTTCTAATTCTTTGGGCTCTTGGGTTCGGCTTCGCCGGTGCAGCGGTTGGTAACCTGATCCATATTCTTCTCGTCATCGCGGTCATTGTGCTCGTTGTGCAGCTCGTGAGCGGCAGAAGAGCGGTGTAGGATCCCACTCACAGTTAAAGGAAAGAGCTATAAAAGGCTCTTTCCCTGTGGAATTGACCGGTTGCGTAAGCGGCCGGTCATTTTTTTCCTACTCTGACCTTTTCAAAATATCGAATTTAACTCTGCCGCTGACAAACCTCTGATCGAGATGTCAGCGGACGATGAAAGATCTGTTATCTCCGGATTAACCTCGATCAGTATCGCCCCTTTGCGTTTTGCCAAAGGGGGCAGCAAATTCGCGGGCGACACGACAGCCGATGTGCCTATGACCAGACACACGTCGCAGTTCTCAGCAGCCTCGCATGCCGCTTCCACTGTCTCGTGGCGCAGCATTTCTCCGAAAAGTACGACATTTGTCCTCATCTGACCCCTGCAAAAGGGGCAGATCGGCGGTCGCTCGGTGGGGTTGGTATCAGCTAGTGGAACTATCAGCGTGCAGGATAGACATCTGGCCTCGTGAATATTTCCATGAAGCTCAATGACATTTTCAGAACCAGCTTCGGTATGCAGGTTATCGATGTTCTGCGTAATTACGGTGAACGACTCGAACCGCCCGGAGACCTGAGCTTTCGCCAGGGCTATATGTCCCGCGTTTGGTTTGCACTCGGCAAGGACAGAGCGTCTATAATCGAACCATTCCCATACTAGCGGCAGATCTTCCTTTACCATTTCGGCAGATGAAAGTGTCGTAAAGGGCATTCCACGCCAAACGCCGGCTCCCCCGCCGCCGCGAAAGGTAGGCACGCCGGATTCGGCCGACATTCCAGCTCCCGTCAACGCGAAAACTTTTCGTGCATTTTTGACCGCGGCCGCGGCCCTCTCAGTTGGTGTCGCCATTTATTTCGTCTACGTATCTGAAAGCACATACTTCGTTATAAACGCATACCCCGCAAACAGTGGCCGACGGCGTCGCCGCATTCTCGCCTTTAGAAAGGCGTTCCAGTAGGTCTCGGGCCTCGTCTTCGATCCGGGTCAGGTCAGAGGTCGTGAATTCATGCAGGACGTCGTGCGCAAGATACGCGATGAACGCACGACTCTTATTTAAAGCTTTAGCGTAGGCCCATAATTGAAAACGGTGACTATCAGGATCCATGACCGCGTCAGTTTTGTAATCCAAAACAAAATCGTCACCAACCAGGTCCGCGATGCCGCTTAGTCGAAACGGTCCGAAATCCTCAACGAACCGCACTTCTCGCAGATTACCTAAATCGCGTGCTCGTTCATAAACGACACCCCGAAATGCAGTAGCGAGACTTATCGCCCGGTCGATCTCATCAGCCGAGGAGGATGGGGCGTATGCATTCAACTCGGCGGGCAGCGTGATGTCATGTTCGAGAGCGAGGTGGGCGAGCGTGCCGATCCGCATTGCTTTCCCATCCCCCTCCAGCACCCCGGGATGCTGCTCGATAAACTGCCATCTAAAGCGGGCAGGGCATGCCGCAAATACTGAGAGAGCAGTCACCGGTAATTCGCTAAGACCTGCACTCACAGGTTCGACATCGATGAGACTCGGGACCGAAGGCTCAGGTGGCAGGCCGGGGGCTGGTGCGATCGTTTTCTCGTCATCATATACGATCGTCTCCGTATCGATACCGGCTGCTTCCAGGCCTGGCCTTAGAATGTCGATGTCGTAACCTTTTTCCTTGCCCGCAGTCACGTATACCTTGTCTTTTGCCCGCGTGATGGCTACGTAAAGTATCCGGCGGGCCTCTTCCAATTCCCGTGCTTTTCGCCTCGCTTTGATCAGACCGTAAATTACCGGTTCCTGTTTGACGTGCTCGTCATCATCTAATTTAAAGCCGACGCCGAGATTGGCATCGATGAGTATCGGCAGCGACCCGCCCCCGGCTTGAGATGATAGGTCCGGGACAAACACAACCGGCCACTCCAGGCCTTTGGCCCTGTGGATGGTCATCAACACGACTGCTTCGCCGGGGTCAACCGCCGGCCGCGGGAGGGCGATATCGGTCTCGTATAATTCGCGCAGGTACCGTACTACGCCGAACACATCACCGCGGCCGCGTAACGCGAGCTTTCGCAGCACATCGAAAACCCCTTCGAGATCCGCGACCCGCCGCGGGCCCTGGGGCAAATTAGCGATCACAGCACTGTAACCGGTAAGCCTGTCTGCAAATCGAACTACAGTTTCCGCCGACCGTGTTTTCGATGTTTCCACTATCTCGTCAAGCGTGCCGACAGCAGCTCCGTATGCGGGGTTGTCGCGGATCAGATCCCACCAGCTCGATCCCTCTCTCAGCGAACGAGCGGTTTCAAAAAGTAACCGGTCGCTAAAGGCAAAAAAAGGACTGCGAAGCACCGACACAAGAGCTATATCATCATGCGGATCGGCTGCGAACTGAAGCAGCGAATAAACGTCCCGAGCCTCGATCGTTGCGAGCAGGCTGCCCCCGCCGGCATTTACTGCCGGTATTCCCCTCGCCGAGAGGACGTCAAGATATGTATTGAGCGGTTCCCAGCGTCTGCCGAGAATGGCCATTTGGCTATAAGGAACGCCCTGATCGTGTAATTCCTCGATCTGGTCTGCTATATAGCGAGCCTCGAGCACCCGGCGTTGAGGTTCCCAGCTTCCCTTATGGTCTTCCACGGCGGCAAAACGCATAAACGGAGGTGAAAACGACGACTCTTCTTTTTCAGCCGTAAGGTCTTGATGAAGGTCTCCGAGGACCGGGCGAAATCCCGCATTCATCGCTCGAACCAGCTCATCATGGGCCCTGAACGTCCGGTCAAGCGAGACATCGGAGCCGCCGCCGCGAATGATCTCGTCCCTCACCTTGCTGAAAACCTCGACATCGGCCCCGCGAAAACCGAAGATCGATTGCTTCTCGTCCCCTACGATACTTACGATCGCATTTTCCGTAAGTCGCCCGATGATCTCGGACTGCACGAAATTCGTGTCCTGAAACTCGTCGATCAGGAATGCCTTCCAGCGGACGGCATAATACCGGCGGGCCTCTTCATTCTCGAGGACCTTAAGTGCGTAATGTTCGAGATCATTAAAATCCAGGACCTTTTCTTTAATCTTTTCAGCGGCAATATAGTCACGGGTTTGTCGGAAGGCGGCCGCAAGAAGAGGCAGGCGGATCGCCAGATCGTCATCGAGGGGGCCGAATCGAAGGCTGCAGACCTCGGCCGCGGCCTTCACCTTTTCTTTGAACGCAAAAATGCATCGGCGGAGGCGTTCCAATGTTGCGGGGTCCCAATTCTTGGCGCTGCCGAGATTAGATCTGAAGCCTTTAAGAACGTCGCTCAGGGCCTCGATGTCCACGTCTGATCGGTCACGTGCGATGAGCCCGAGAAGTGCGAAGCGTATTTCTTCGAGCTTGTCATTCCCCGTTCCCGAACTTTCATTGATCGCGTCGCAAGCGTGCCCCCATTCATCGGATGAGATCAATGCTTCCCTCGCCTCAGTTTGAGCAGTCTTGAGCTGCGCCGGCCAGTCATCCGGACTATGGAGCAATGCCTTTTCCGAAGCAAGCGGGTCCTTCAACAGTTCCTGAAGCAGCCAAATCAGCTTTCTATGGCCCAGGGCGTCCACAATCTCCAGACTAAGCCCGGCTATCGCTTCGGCAAACTTTTCTCCGAACCACAGTGGCGATTCCGTTTCATCCAAAACCGCGAAATCCGCAGAGATGCCGGCAATGTCGTAGAAATCACGGCAGATGCGGGCCGAAAGCGCGTGGATCGTGCTGATCTGGGCGGCCTCGACCTCGGCGATCACGCTATCCTCCGAAATATGCTTTACCAATGTAGTTCGGATCCTTGAACGCAGCTCGGCCGCTGCCTTTTCGGTAAAGGTCACGGCTACAACCGATAACGGTGAAAACCGGTGTTCCCGTACGTGATAAAGGTACCGTTCGGCAAGCATGCGGGTCTTTCCAGTTCCGGCACCTGCCGTGACGGCCACGCTGCCTTTGGCCTCAGCGGCCCGCTTTTGTTCGGGAGTAAGTTTCATTCGATTCGCCTTTTCCTCTTCAATCTAGGGCCTTTGCGGCAAACCGTTTCAAAATCACAATATGTGCACGCCTTTTCCTGAAAGTCCGGGTCGACAGCAAAGGAGCCCTCCGCTAGTATCGACCGCAAAAATGCCGCCAGGCTGCTGAGCCGGTCCATGTCACCTTCCTGTTCGGCCCGCAAAACCTTTCCTTTTGTTAGCGAGTAATAGACGCTGGTTCCCACCGCCCTGCCCGGAAAAAGCTTGGGCAAAGCAACCCTCGCATAGATCGGTATTTGGACATCGACTGTCAGCTTTCCTGACGCATCTTTCGCACCCTTTGGAACCTGTCCGCTGGTCTTGTAATCGATGGCGATCAGGCCGGCGGCCGTGTCATCAATGCGGTCGACCGTCCCTCTCAATCGGAAGCCCTCCCATTCGGCCTTAAACTCCCGTTCGACCCCGGCGACCCGAGCGTCCGGCGAGATAAAGTCGGGCGATTCGACAGCCTTTCGCAGCTCGCTGAGCTGTTCCCGCCGCTCGACATCCCAGTTTGGCAGAAGCGGCAACCTGACGTTTTCGTCTTTCTCAGCCTCGGCAAAAGCATCGTCGAGATTTTCCAAGGTAGCAGCACGAATATCCGAAGCGTCGATCGCCCGCGAAACCGCGATCTCGAGCGCTTTATGATACAGACGTCCGCGAGTGCCTGGGTCGAGGCCGGTTTCCATCTCTTCGATTGCGTTGAGTCGCAGGAGCCGGCCGGCGAACCAACGGAATGAACATTGGCCGATAGTCGTGATCTGCGACGCACTCCACGTGCGGGTTGCGGGATCGATCGGCACCCCGATCACACCATCGAATTCGTCATAGAACGGGCCTGTCTCACGAGCGAGTTCGACCCGGTAGTGATGCCTTGCAGAGTCGAGCACGGAATCGAAAGCCAGCACGGGCTGCCGCAGCATGATCCGCCTTACCTCTTCCACGCTCGATAACGAGTTCGGCTCACGACTCACAGGAAGTTTTTCACCATCGATCCCGAGTTTTTCAAACAACGCTCCTGGGACCAGCTCGGCGTTGTCAATGACTCGCGGGTAGCTTAAGACGATCTGTTTTTGGGCGGCAAGCAGCGTAAAGTAAAAGGAAAGTTCTTCCCAATGAGCCACGTCTGAAGCGGATGCAAAAAGAACATTGTGCTCCTCACGTAGCAGCCGCCTCTCATAAAAATCTATCACCGGGTCTTCTTTTGGAGGCTTTGGGAAAATTCCCTCGGCGAGGCCCATGACGAAAATATGCTCGTACGTAGAACCCACCACATCTTCTGGCTTCAGCACTTTGACGCCGCCCCTTCGCGGACGCATCGGCACCGATTCTTCCTTTAATATCTCGGCAGTGAAGGCGGCAAATCCCTCAAAGGTCATCGCCCGGTCTTTCTCAAGGCCAGAGGCCGCCTCGAGAGCGTCGAAAAAACTTTCGTACGCAAGCCATTCTGCAGTTAGCCCGACGGCCCGAGTCCGTGTTCCGAGCAGCTCGGTCGCGGTCCTCAGGCCTTCGGCCCAGCTTCGCAGCGATTTTTCGCCTTTGTCGCACAGCCCTTCGAGCATCGGGCATAACTCCAGCCATTGCGTTAGTCCCGTCGTTCGTTTCCTCCGGGCCTCGGCGATCTGACGTTCCTCAAGCCCCGGCCCAAACGGATGCATTGCCAGCCTCGCGGCTGGCTCAAAAGCAAAATCCCGCTCGATAGCCTCAAGCAATATGCTTACGAAACCGCCAAATCCAGTGGTTTCGAGCGGTATAGTATGGTCAATCTCGACCGGAAGGCCATACTCGTCGGCTGTCACGCTGATCGGCCTTGCATATACCCTTATATCGCGGGCGACCACGGCTATCTCATTCGGGCTTGTACCTACGCGGATAAGTCGCTTCACATTCGCAAGCGTCGAACGAACTTCGGTATCGATATCGGGAAAAGCAAGGCCAGTCAGCCGAGCATTTCCGCCCGAGACGTGCGCAAATCTGGCAGCAGCCTGGCCGCCGACTGAAAGTGTGTTGTCCGGCTCACTATCACGGACCAGCCACCCGTTTGCGACGAGTTCGTTCACTCCCAAATTGTTCACGTTGAACATCGGGTCGGCCCCGCAGGGGAGAAAGTAAACGCTGCCGTCGCCGGCAAGGGCGTCGATCAGACGCAGTTCCTCAAGCCGGGCGCGGAAATGTCCGTACACCAGGATCTTTCTTTTCTCGCTTACCAGCGAGCTCGCCGCCAGCAGCTTCTCTGCCTGGTCGACCAGTCCTTCTCTCCGGAGAGCCTTGCGGTAGGCGATAGCGATCATACCGAGCATTCTGACCCGGGGCGAACTATTTGCCGCCAGAAGCTCCGCATCTATGCCGGTTCGCAGCACGATGTCGAGGCTTCCGCCGATCCTCGACGTCAACGAGCTAATGTCCGCGGCGGGAGCCGCACGGTAGATCGCCTGCTTCAAAACATGGCGGGCATGCACCCGGGTCGCGATCGCCAATCCATTCCTGCTCAGTATTTGGGCCGCGATCCCTGATAAAGATCGCGGCCGCATTTTGAGTTCCCGCGGGGCCGAAGAACCAAGGGCAACGATTTCAGTACCTTCACCGATCTGTTCCGGAAAAACGGGAAATGAGGATGTTACGACGGTTCGCTCCATGTGAGAAGTGCAGCAAGCCACTGGAAACGGTTATCCGGCTAGCTTATACTAAAACATTGTACCACAGACGAAACATTTGAGCCGACTCGAACGGCCACAGTTACATCATCGATGCAGGTCCACGAAGAATGACAAATAGATTCGAAGAAAATGTTATGGAGCCGCCCATCGGAGTCGAACCGACGACCTTTCGATTACGAATCGAATGCTCTACCAACTGAGCTAGGGCGGCTTGTTTGGGGCCGTGCGGTGGGGGCGATAGTCCAAATAAACCGAACTTTTGAATATACGTTTCGATGGACGGGCTGTCAAGTTTTATTCGACCCGCCCGCGATCGCTAGGCATTTTGATTCTCGCCATTTTTTAGGATAACATTTGACGTGAACCTCAAAACGTATGTTGCAACAGCTATGAATGAAGAATTTATCACACGCCTTAACCGGACCTTTGACAATGCGACAATGGCTGAGGTCGCACGGCGATTAAAGATCCCTCACGCTACAGTGCGAAATTATTATAAAGAAGGACGACTTCCGGCACCCGAGGTGTTGATCAAGATCGCCAATGAAACGCGCGTATCGCTGAATTGGCTGCTGACGGGATCAGGCGATATGTACGGCACGCTGCGGCCGCCGATCGGCCTTGGCCGTTTTATCGAAGAAAAGATCGACGAGATGATCGATCAGAAGCTCGCCCTCCGCGGTGCTCGGGTGCAGGATCTCGGAGCTGCTGACGAAGCTGCCGATTTTGATGTCATAGCCGCCCTTGAGGAGCATGATGATCCGCAGCAGGTAATGCGTCTGTGGTTCAGCCATGAGGGGCGTGACTATCCGTCCGATTTCGGCGTTGTATTTTTCCAGGGGTGGGCGAGCTTCTCGGCTGATGAGAAGGCTGAGGCCGTTTACGATGCGAAACGAGTACTCGACCGGTCGCTGAAAAAGTTGTGAGTTAATTGAATTGGAAAACTTCGTTTTCTGTGAACTTTGTGTCTTCGCATTGTGCCCTCTGTGTCGAAAACCACGGTAAATACAAAGGACGCTAAGAGTTGACCCAAAGCACCATATAAATTTCGAACTGCCTCCTGTCAAAGTTGCTACCGACCATCGAGTCTGTGATACAATATTGCATAAGCGGAACACGCTTCTCTCACTCACATGCATCTCCTCGAAAAAAGGATCAGGAAACTCCGTATCGGGTGGAATCGGAAACCGCTTGACGAGGCGGACCTCTACCGCATTTGCCGACGGTTTCGCGTTCAGGTAACTGAAATGCCGCTCAGGACCGACGGGTTTTATTATCGGGTCAAGGGCCGCGATTTTATCGCCGTTAACAGTCGGCTTGAAGCTCCGTTCAAGCTGCTCGTACTGTTTCACGAGCTCGGGCACTTTCTCTTTCACACGCCCGAATCCGGAGCTACTGCAAACTTTCACGGCGTCGGCGGTTCGGCCCGGAAGGAACGGGAAGCCGACGTTTTCGCCCTTTGTGCCTTGCTTCCTAAAAGTTATGTCGCGAGCCGCACAATTGCGGAGTTGATCGAGGACTCCGGACTGCCGGCTGAGAAAGTAGCCGAACGATTGGGACTGCTAAAACAATATCGATATTGAATTAAAACTCATTCCTGAAGACATTCATGATTTCTCGTTTCTGGCGGCAAAAGCTGTGTTATAATCCGGCGGGCTAAAACTACTTCGATAGAAAGGAGAACCGATGCACATTCGCAAACCTGTGCTCATTGCCTTGACGGTTTTGATGTCGTTTGCCCTGACCTTCGCGCAGGCACAGCCGACCGAGGCCGAAACAGATAAGCTGGAATAGCAGAAGGAGATCAATGAGCGTATCGGTGCGAATAGCTTCTTTGCAGTCCGGTTTGGGCACTGTGAACATCATGATCAATTAACAGACAGGCCGCGTCGGACCGCGTTTAATTTTATGCGTCCGTGATCTTGTTTTATCTCGGAGACAAACATGGCAACGAATGAAACCTTTGACTGGCGGCAATCGGACCGAAGGCTATTTGCGGCGGTTGCGTTACTATTTCCGATCATAATCCTTATCGGATTTGCCCGGACATATTATCTAAAGGCGTTTTTTGGCACGCCGCCCGTGCCATCGATGCTCGTGCATTTTCACGCGCTTGTGATGACGGCATGGGTCTTTTACTTTATCGCACAGGTTTGGCTGATCCGGTCCAGGAGGGCACGAGTACACATGAGGGCCGGGATGCTCGGTATAGCACTGGCGATCGTCGTCCTCATCTCCGGGTTCTTTACCGCTGCGGCAGCGGCCTTCGGATCTGCCTCGGCGCCGCCCGACATTCCACCGCTCTCCTTTATGATCGTTCCGATGACGGACCTGGTGATGTTCGCGGGGCTCTTCGGGGCAGCTATTTATTACCGCAAGCGGCCTGCCCATCACAAGCGTCTGATGCTTCTGACGGTGATAAATTTTATCCCGCCGGCAATCGCCCGGATTCCGATCGAATCGCTGCAGGCAACGGGCCCTCTATTCTTTTTTGGCGTCCCGACCGTGATGATCATCGCCTTATTGATCTATGACACGTGGCGAAACCAAAAGCTCGATCGCGTGTTTCTCGCAGGTTCGATCGTCTTGATCGCGTCGTATCCGCTTAGGCTTATGGCGATGGGCACGAGCGCGTGGATGAATTTCGCGGCCTGGATCACCAGCTGGGCTGCCTAAATGCGCGGTTAGTTCTTATTGCCGGTTCGGATAACAAAGCTTCGAGTGTGCTCGCCCATGGTGTCCGATCTAATTTCATTTCGCTCCGTACTGCCGTAGATTGACCTGCCCGGGCGATATTCGATCGTAACAACGCCGCCGTCTTTGAGGGTTATTGCGCCTACGTGGACTGCCGCCGTGCAGATGGACGAGAAATCGGTATAAACATCATTCCCCCAGATCGCCTTTTGCGTCCCATCCGCCGGGCATTGAAACGTGTAGGTCGTGCCCGCAGAGCCTTTAAAGCCGTTCGCCGTTGTCTCCCAAAAGATCGGTGTTACTTCGTCTGAGGTGTCGTTAGGGTTGTTGTTTTCAGACGCTGCCGGCGGGTTATCAGCGTCGTCGTCAGTCGTGGATACGGGCGATGGGCTGGCTTTGGGCTTTGGCGAAGCCGAAGCGGTTTGACGTTCCGATGTGCTCCGGTTTCCGGCGGCTGCGTTATTATCTATGCCCGAATATCGGTAGATCAACGCAGCGGCGAGGACGATCGCTCCGACGCCGATGGCTAAAACCGCCAACCCAAGCCATAGAACAAGTCGCCCCTTATTCTTCTGTGCGGGCCGTGGAATAACCACCGTCGCTTCGCTATCGGACGGGATCAACGGCGCACCGTCGGCAAGACAGAAATTAAGGTTGTCGTCGTCGTAGCTCTGACTGCATTTCGAGCATCTTTTCATAGATTGGGATAGCCGCAGTTTATTTCACCATACTTTACCATAATCACGCCTTGATATAGGGAAGGGAAGGCCGCCGCATTTCACAATCCGTCGTTTTCATTTACGATGAATGCGTGCGTATTCTCATCGTAAAGCTCACCAGTATCGGCGATATCATTCACACGCTGCCGACACTGGCCGCTATTCGGCGGTCATTGCCTGACGCCCATATTTCCTGGGTTGTCGAACAGCGGTCGGCGGAGATACTGCGGGGAAACCCGATGATCGACGATCTCGTCGAGATCGACACGAGCAGTCTGCGCGGCGGCAAGATAATTGAGATCCGCGGCTTGCGGCGGCATAGGTACGACATAGCTATTGATTTTCAGGGCCTGATAAAGTCGGCCATCATCGCAAAACTATCGCGTGCGAGACTACGGTTTGGTTTCGATCCCGGCGAACTGCGAGAATCTGCGGCGAAGTTCCTTTATTCCAGTACCGCTCCACCCGCCGGAGATAGGGTTCATATCATACGAAAAAATCTACAACTCGCCGCCTCAGCCCTTGAGATTGAAGTGCCTTCGTCGAGGTTCGAATTTCCCATCGCCACATCGTCCGAGGATGTCGCCGAGGCTGAGAAGATAATCGAACTCACCCGGGGTAGCCGTTTCGCTTTGCTCAACCCCGCGGGCGGTTGGGTGACAAAATTGTGGCATCCCGAGAAATTCGGCGAACTTGCCGACGGTCTATGGACGGAATATAGGATCCCATCGATTGTCGCCGCCGGCCCGCGGGAATCCGAACTCGCCGCCCAAGTCGCGGCCGCGAGCAAAAGCGCCCTGCTGACGATCGCTCAGCCAAGCCTCAAGGGATTTTATGAACTTTCCCGTCGCGCGGCCGTATATGTTGGCGGCGACACGGGGCCAACCCACATCGCGGTCGCTGCGGGTGCACCCGTCGTCGGTCTTTTTGGGCCGACCGAGTGGTGGCGAAACGGCAGCACCAACCTCGAAGACATCTGCGTCGAACGTACGGATATTTCATGCCGCGTCGCGTGTCACCGGCGGACGTGCTCGAATTGGATCTGTATGGATACGGACGTCAATAAGGTATTAGCTGCTGTCGGGGCCCGGATCGAGAGATCGGCTGCATCAGCCGGAGCAGTACTGTCCACTTTAGACTGACTTTCCCACAGCCCCTTGACAGCCGCTTTAATGTACTTTATAGTGTAAAGAACTTTGCAGTTCACTTGTGATCAGAATTCCTGACCTTTGACGGAGTAATAATATGTTAAAACCAATATCCCTGTTTATGGCCGTCTTGGTATCCGTGGCGGGTGCCGGCTTTGCACAGGACAAAATCGCTGAGGTTGACAAGATATTCAGTTCGATGAAGCCGAATGAGCCCGGCTGCGCGGTCGCAGTTTCGCAAAACGGCAAAATGGTCATAAACCGCGCGTACGGCTCGGCCGACCTGGAACGCAACGTTCCGCTCACCCCGGCGAGTGTGCTCGATGCCGGATCCGTCAGGAAACAGTTTGTGGCTGCGGCGGTCCTGCTCCTGGTCGAGGAAGGGAAACTTTCCCTGACAGATGACGTTCGAAAACACATCCCCGAACTTCCCGATTACGGCCACAAAGTTTCGATCGACCACATGCTCACTCATACCAGCGGTATTCGTGACTGGCAGCCGCTGCTCAATTTAGCGGGCGGCGACCCCGACGGTCTGTCGATGATCCTCCGTCAGCGTGAGATCAATTTCGCACCTGGCGAGGAGTGGTCTTATTCGAACAGCAACTACGTTCTGCTGCCTGAGATAATCAAGCGATTGACGGGCATGCCGTTCTCCGAATTTGCTCGCAAGCGACTTTTCGAGCCCCTTGGTATGAGATTATCAGCACACCCTGAAGACCCCCTCTTTCTCATCAAAAACCGTGCGCTTGCGTACAGCAAGGTCAAGGACCAATGGAAAATGGACATGTATCTCGGCAACGATCGAGGCGGAGCCGGCGGACTCTTCACGACAGCGGCCGATCTCGTCACTTGGAACGAGGCCATTATGAATAACCGCCTTGGCGAATTTGTCTCCCAAAAACTTCAGGAGCAGACAACGCTGAAGAACGGCAGAAAGCTCAGCTACGCACGCGCCCTCTTCGTGGAAACCCGCGGAAAAGACAAACTTGTATGGCATAGCGGAGGCGCGGCCGGGTACAGCGCCCGGTCGATCTGGCTTCCTGACCAAAAGCTCTCGCTCGCCCTTATGTGCAATATGGATGGAGGCGCGAAAGAGGCTTATATCAACAGTATATTTGACCTCTTTCTGCCGCCTGCCGCCCCGGACCCGAATAGGGTCGTAGCAACCGCCGGTGTCACCGTTTCGCCGGGAGACCTAAACAACAAGGCGGGCTTGTACCTCGAAGAAAAGACGGGCCGGCCTCTGATACTCGCGGTAAACAACACCACGCTCGTGGCCGCCGGGGGCGGCCCTCTGGTAGCCCTGGCACCGGACCGTTTCCGCAATCAGCGCAAATCTCCATTCTTTATGTCTGAGGCTGATGTTGATCTGCACTTCGACTCCCCAGTCAGCCTCGAGATCAAAACAAAAGAGGGCGAGACGATACGATACCTGCGGGCGCCTGGCTTGACTCTTACTTCGGCGGAAATGCAGGCCTACTCGGGCCGTTTCTACAGCGATGAGCTAACAGCAACCTTCGAATCGACGCCGGGTAAAAAAGGGCTGATCGTGCGTATCAACGACTCGGCAGGCGTGCCTGAATTCCTGCCTATGGATCGAGACGTCTTCCAGTTCCGCCAATCGATCCTGCGGTTTACAAGAGACAAGGCCGGAAAGGTCGTCGGGCTCGAATATACCAATCCGCTGCTCCGCAAGGTAAGGTTTGTGCGGGTTATTTAGCGAACCACAGAACACTTATACGATCGATCCCGAAATATCTTCTTGGCAGACCTCACTAGCTTGTCCGCTAGTTCCTAATTTGTTGACACAGGACATTTTACTAAATGAAACGAAATGCCTTTCACAAGCAATTACTTGTAAGTTTTCATTTTCTTTCTTTTCTTGTACTGGCTTCCGTCGCGGCAGTCGCGCAAAGCGGGACAACTCCCGGGTTCGGAAAGTTCATCCCTAAGGCGGATCACCACCAACATCTGTTCAGCCCGGAAATGGCTGAGTTTCAGAGGATAAAACCGATAATGGCCCGGGACGTCGTTGGGCTGTTGGACTCAGCCGGAATAAAGCGTGCCGTTCTCTTGTCCAGTGCGTTTTCCTATGGCAGGCCTGACCGCGAGCCGGCGGACGAGTACGCGAAGGTCAAGGCAGAAAATGATTGGGTAGGCGCCCAGGCCGCCCTGTTTCCCAAGCGCTTTCGGGCATTTTGCAGCTTCAATCCGCTCAAAGATTATGCGCTGGGTGAGCTCGAACGGTGTGCGAAAAATCCAAATCTCCGTCACGGGATCAAGCTGCATTTTGGTAACTCGGATGTGCAGATGGAGATTCCCGAGCATATCGAAAAGTTAAAGGGGATCTTTCGAGCTGCAAATTCCCGACGGATGGCGATCGTGGTGCATATGCGAGTTTCTATCTCCAAGAATCGGCCTTACGGTCCTGAACAAGCTCGAGCCTTCCTCGAACATCTGCTTCCGTCTGCGCCAGATATTCCTGTACAAATTGCTCATCTTGCAGCATCCGGGCCGGGCTTTTACGATCCCGCCGCCCACTCAGTGCTCGAAGTGCTTGCCGATGCCGTTGCGAAAAACGACCCGCGGACGAAGAACCTTTGGTTCGACGTAACAACCGTAGCCGTCCCAAATAATTCGCCCGAGATCTCAGCACTTTTGGTCAAGCTGATCCGCCAGATCGGAGTCAAGCGGATGCTTTTTGGTTCGGATGCGGCGGTAGGCTCGAACCCGAATCTCTTACCACGCGAGGCTTGGGAGGCATTTTCCAGGCTGGAACTAACCGAAAAAGAGTTAAAGACGATCTCGACGAATGTGGCCTCTTACCTGCGTTGAGTCCGCACTACACGGGATTCTTCGCCTCGTGTTTTGTCCGCCGCCTAGCGAAAACGGCCTTTCTCTGAAGGCGTTGGAACAGAGCTTGCGGCGGCTCGGGCGTCGCTCGCCCCATTTCGAAATTTTACTTAAAAACTACCCCTTCCGCCCGTTGTCCTGTACGCTTACAATTGACGATCTTTAACACGGATGGTAGGGCGCCGATGGCGGCGGTTTAGGCACTGTTTTTTCCTTAAATGATCAAATTCGACAAACGATCTCTGCAGCGGCTGCGGGTCCCGCTCGGCTTCCTGTTTGCCGCCGTCTTTCTCATTTTTGCAAGCCCGACCCTATTGACGCTTGCAGTGGGGAGCGCGATCGCGGTCGTCGGGCTTGCCATCAGGGCGTGGGCCTCGGGGCACATTCGCAAGGCGTCGACGCTTGCGATAAGCGGGCCGTATGCTCACACGCGCAATCCGCTGTACCTGGGCAGCTTTCTAATGGGGGTCGGATTTACAATAGCGGCGGGTGTTTGGTGGTTGGCGCTGATATTCGCGATCCTGTTCCTCGGCATCTATTTTCCCGTTATGCGCGTCGAAGCAGAAGATATTCGGCGTATTTTTGGCGAAGATTTCGACGAATACGAACGTAATGTGCCGTTATTCTTCCCGCGTCTGACTGTATGGAGGCATACCGGCATTAAATTCGATAGTGGGCTATACTTACGATACCGCGAATACCGGGCCGCTATCGGGGTTGTTGCCGCCATAGGTGTTCTCGCGGCCAAGGCATTGTTTCTGCAGTAGATTTATGAAAGCGATCCTCTCAAGATCAGTCCTGGCGACCGCACTCCTGGCGGTCCTGACGTTTGCCGCATATTCACAGCCGTCACCGGCAGCTCCTGCATATCCGGGTCGCTCTTTTGCCGGAGAAACTATCGTTTATGATGCAAAATTGGATAAGCTGATCAACATCTCCGTCGCCGAGCTTACCTTCAGATCGACCACCGCGCCGGATACTAATGATCTGATCATTGACGCTCAGGCAGTCTCAAAGGGCACCTTGCTCAGGATCTTTCGTTACAGTTTCCTGCAGAAATACGAATCGACGGTCGACCTCTCGGCATTCAAGATCAGGCGAACGACAAAGCATGACGTCCAAAAAGAGAGGGTCCGCAATGGCGAGGCCGTCTTTGATTATTCGGAAAAACGTGTCACCTACGTCGAAACTGATCCGAAGGACCTGACGCGGCCGCCTCGGCGCATTGCGTCGGAAATAGGCGACGCGGTCTATGACATGATCTCGGCAATTTATGCGGTACGGCTGATGCCGCTAGCGATCGGCAAGAAAATGGACCTCACGGTCAGTGACTCGGGGCTGATCTATAAGGTCCCGATCACTGTCGTAGCCCGTGAGCGTCACCGGACCAAGATCGGCCGAGTCTGGACCTATCTCATCGAGCCGGATATCTTTGGCCCAGGAAAGCTGATCGAGCAAAAAGGCAAAATGAAGATCTGGATGACCGACGATGCCCGGCATATCCCGGTTCGGGCAGATATCGATACTCAGTTCGGCAAGATCGAGATCAAGCTGAAATCCTACACCAAAGCGATCTAGTTCGACCGGCCAATCTACTTTTCTCTATCGGCTCTTTACATGTAAGGTGCCGCTTGTGTCTTTATTCGAATCACATCATACTACTTGATTAACGTTATGAAGACCTCAAACAAAGGCAAGACCGAAGCCGCGCGAAAGTTGGCTGATAAAACCGTATCCGTCGACAAAAAGGCCGCTCCTAAAAATGAGTTGTCCGCCGCGAAACCGGCCGCTAAAGCGAAAAAGCCGACAGCAGCGAAAACCAGATCCTTGTCCGCAGTAAAGCTGGAAGCGAAATCTCCCGCCCGGGCAGCCAGCGGTAAGAAAAAGGCTGTTCTAAAGAAGCCGGTCGTCCCGTCTTCGCCAGCTAAGAAAATGCTAAAGGCCGAACCGGCTCCCGTTCTTGAGGCTGCGGTTCCGGTACCGGGCATCGATAAAACTTCCGACCCGCTCGCATCGCTTTCGCCGGTCGACCGCCTGCTGGCCCAGCCTGAGTTGCCGCCGCTCGAACGCGAAAACCGAGCTCGTCTGCAGATGCAGACGCCGACGAGGCTCTATTTTTACTGGTCGGTCAGGGAAAACCCCTGGGCGCTGCTTCGTAAGGCGTTTAGGGATGACACGGGCAGTTACACGCTCGTCTTAAAGCTCGTCGAGCTTCGCTCCGGTGCTGAACAAATCTACAATGCCGAGGCTGAAGGCAACTGGTGGTTCGACGTTCGGCCTGATGGCGAGTATCAGGCGGAGATCGGATTTTACGCACCCAATCGTCCGTATTTTAGGATCGTTTACTCAAACACCGTCGAGACGCCGCGGCTAAAACCGAGCCCCAGAAAAGCGTCGGAGGCAAAATGGACGGTGACGGCTGACAAGTTTGCGCGTGTTCTGGATGTTGCGGGATTTACGAGGGACGCCGTTGACGTCGCGGTTGCCGGCGACGATATCCCGGCGGCCGATGCCGCTGCCCGTCAGGCGCTCGACCAGTTTATGGGCGTAAGCGGTGAGGTTCCGGTCGGGATCGAAGACGATGACATCCGCTATGCGCTCCTCGAGATCGCGGCTGGGCAAAAACTGGACGACCTCCGCTGGAAGATAAGTGCCGAGCTGTTTGCCTACATGCAGGCAGGTGATAAACATCTCGACCGCAAGCGTGCGCAGGATGCCCTCAGCGAAAATTTCGATATCGATGAATTCGAAACGGAAGAGTTTGGGCCGGCGGTTTTCGGGGCGAGCCTGGTGAATTTTCCGCGGACGATGAAGTCTCGCCGTAGTCAGCGAGGGTCAGGGCCGGGTTACCAGCCGGACAGTTCGCACAGTTATCGGCAGACGTTCGGACAAAAATAGCCGCATTTGATCAAACCGCTTGCCTCGGGAAAACGCGCATATGAGCGTCGGATATTTCAGCCTTATCCTGCATGCACACCTGCCGTTCGTTCGGCATCCCGAGTATCCCGAGTTTCTCGAGGAAGATTGGCTTTTCGAAGCAATCACCGAGGTCTATCTTCCGCTGATCTTCATTTTCCAGTCGCTGCACGAAGCCGGCGTCAGGCCGCGGCTTGCGATGAACGTCTCTCCGCCGCTGTGTGAAATGCTTGCCGACCCGCTGCTGCAGGACCGGTACACTCGCCACATCGAAAATCTCCTCGATCTCGCTTTTAAGGAATTGGAACGAACGTCGAGGGAAGCTCCTGAATTTCAGGCGGCCGCCCGAATGTACGTGGACAGCCTGGCCGCATCGCTTCGCTTATGGCACGAACGATACGGACGTGATCTCGTCAAAGCATTTCGCGAGCTGCAGGATGAGGGCGTCATCGAGATCATTACCTGCACCGCGACGCACGGCTTTATGCCGCTCATTTCGACGATCGAATCACGCCGCGCGCAGGTCGCGATCGCTGTCGCAAATTACAAAAAGCACTTTGGCCGCCAGCCCCGCGGGATATGGCTGGCCGAGTGTGCCTATGAGCCCGGCGTCGAGGACCTGCTAAAGGAAAACGGCATCGAGTACTTTATCTCCGACACCCATGCGATCCTTTACGGCGACCCGCGGCCTCGATACGGAGTCCATGCCCCGGTAGCGTGCCCCAACGGCACCGCTGTTTTTGCACGAGATGTCGAGACCAGCCAGCAGGTCTGGAGCGCCGAGGTCGGTTATCCCGGCAACGATCTTTACCGCGAATTTTACCGCGACATCGGCTGGGACGCCCCGCTAGATTATCTCAAACCGCATCTGCACGCCGACGGCGAACGCCGGCATCTCGGCCTCAAATACCATCGCATCACCGGCCGCGATGTGCCTCAGCAGAATAAGCAGCCGTACATTCCGGCTCTCGCCCGTGAGAAAGCGGCTGAACACGCCTCGCATTTCATCAGCGAACGGATCAAGCAGGCCCATATACTGAGGGAAACCTTCGATGGCCATCCGCCTCTGGTCGTCTCGCCCTACGATGCCGAGCTCTACGGGCACTGGTGGTTCGAGGGTCCGCAATTCATTGATTTCTTTTTCAAAAAGCTCCATTTCGACCAGAACGAGATCGAGGCTATAACGCCATCCGACTTTCTCGATTCGGGCCTGCCGATCCAGATCCAAAAGCCGACCGCCTCGAGCTGGGGCGAGGCCGGCTATTACAAGGTCTGGATCAACGAAAAAAACTCCTGGATGTACCCCTACCAGCACGACGCCGAACGGAAGATGACGGAGTACGCAGATAAGTTCAAAGTTCCAGGTTCCAGGTTCCAAGTTCCAGGTTCAGATCCGGAGACGTCTTCCACTCCTGAACTTGGAACTTGGAACCTGGAACTTGAAACTCGAATTCTCAACCAGATGGCGCGAGAGCTCCTTTTAGCCCAGTCCTCCGACTGGGCGTTCCAGATCTACCAGGGCACAACTGTCCAATACTCGACGCGGCGTTTCCAGTCGCACATTCACCGCTTCAACCTGCTCGCCAAAATGCTCGACAGCGGAGAGCTAGATCACGAAGTGCTCGCCGAGATCGAGAACCGCGATAATATATTCGCCGAGATTGATTTCAGGATCTACCACTCTTAATTCCGCAACCGTGGGCGATGTTGAAATGTCTGGGCATGATTATGGAGAAGTTTCTATCTATAATGGTTCTTATGAGATTTATTTGTTTCCTGCTATTACTTATCTCTTTCGTCGCCTCATGCGCAGCCCAAACGACGGTCCCGGACGAACAACTAAAGGCGATCATCGCATCGACTCCAGATGCTTTACCCCAAGCTCCGATTGTTCCAAAAGAAAGATCTGATTCACAGGACAAGGGGTTACTGGGAATGGTAAGTTCGGTTACCCAAGAATCGCAAGACTTATCCGGCACGGGAAGTACTCAAAAGAGACGTCTTTCATACATCGAAACTTTCAACGAAAAAGGACATCTGGTGAAACGAATCTCATTCGACTCACGTGGCAACCCCTCTGATATCACAATTTATGGCTATCTCAACGACGCCAGGGTTTCAAAGACTAAATCGATCACAAATGATTATGATCCGCCAGCGGTGATGATTCCCCGAGGCTCTGCAAAACCAGATCAAAAAACCCGGGATACTCGGATAAGTTACAGCTACAGCCATAAGTATCTCGAAGGCAACCTCTCGGAAATGCAAATGTTTTACAATGACGGAACGCCGGGTATGCGATATACATACACGCGATCCGACAACACTCTTCAGAAGCTTGCCTTCGATGACAAAGGCGATCTTAATCAGAAGTATCTATATAAACTTGACGAAAAAGGGAACGAAATAGAGGACGTTAGAATCGACCTGACGCCGCAGCGCTATTACGGCGATAAGAAATTCGTTTACAAATATGATTCGTTTGACAAAAATGGCAATTGGACAAAGCGCACCGCATCTCAAATCACGGTTGTAAATGGAAAGGAAACCACCAAACCGGCGTATGTCCATTTCCGCACGATCACTTACTTCAAGTAGCATCCCTTAAAACTCAGACACTGAAGCTTGTCTCCGCCTATGTTTCCAATAAGATTAGTCATCGAAAAGCACTCAGATGGCTTTATCTCATACCCACTTGGCCTGAAAGGCATAATTGCTGCGCAAGGCCATACCTACGATGAGGCCGCGACGGATGTTCGATCGGCGATCCGGTTTCACATCGAAACGTTTGGAGCTGACGCATTTGAAACAGACCCATCTCAGCCGTTCGAAACGTCTCCATGAAAACATGGCCAAATATTTGCCCCAAGTTGCCTAAACCCCCGCCGAGGTCTATTCTTATAGTTTTGGATTTGTTCGGAGGAAATGATGGTCGATAAAGGTGTGGACATTGCGCCGGCTGAGGGGAAACTTGGTGTTTTGCTTGTCGGGCTGGGGGCTGTTAGTACGACTTTGGTTGCTGGTGTCGAGGCTGTAAAGCGCGGCATTTCGGCTCCGGTCGGGTCGCTCACGCAGATGGGCACGATCAGGCTCGGAAAGCGTACGGACAATCGCTCGCCGCTTATCAAGGATTTCGTGCCGCTTGCATCGCTCGACGATATCGTTTTTGGTGCATGGGACATCTTTCACGACAGTGCTTATGACGCGGCGATGAATGCCGGCGTTCTCGAAAAAGACCTCCTAAATCAGCTTTCCGAACCGCTCTCATCGCTTAAGCCGATGGCGGCCGTTTTTGAGCAAAATTACGTAAAACGCATCACAGGCGAGAACGTCAAGACCGGCAAGAACAAGATGGACCTTGCCGAGCAGCTGATCGCCGATATTGCTCGTTTTAAGTCTGAAAACAACTGCTCGCGTCTCGTGATGGTCTGGTGTGCCTCGACCGAGATCTACATTGAGGAATCGCCGATCCATGCCTCGCTTGAATCCCTTGAAAAGGCGATGTATGATAGCGATCCCTTCATCGCGCCGTCGATGATCTATGCCTACGCGGCATTAAAATCGGGCGTGCCTTTTGCGAATGGCGCTCCGAATCTGACGGTTGATGTTCCGGCATTAGTCGAGCTTGCGGATAAAACCTCGATGCCCATCTGCGGCAAGGATTTCAAGACTGGCCAGACCCTGATGAAGACCATCCTGGCACCGGGATTAAAATCGCGAATGATCGGCCTCGACGGATGGTATTCGACCAACATCCTCGGCAACCGCGACGGCGAAGTGCTCGACGACCCCGAGAATTTTAAGTCCAAGGAAGTTTCGAAACTTTCCGTTCTCGAACACATCTTCCAGCCCGAGGTGTACCCCGACCTCTACGGAGACTTTTCGCACGTGGTCCGCATCAATTACTACCCGCCCCGCGGCGATAATAAAGAGGGATGGGACAACATCGACATCTTTGGCTGGCTGGGCTACAAGATGCAGATCAAGATCGATTTCCTCTGCCGCGATTCGATCCTCGCCGCCCCGCTCGCGCTCGACCTCGCCCTTTTCATGGACCTCGCCCAACGTGCCGGCATGAAGGGCGTCCAGGAGTGGCTCTCGTTCTACTTCAAAGCCCCCCAAACCGCCCCGGGCCTCTACCCCGAACATGACCTGTTCATCCAGCTCATGAAGCTTAAAAACACCCTAAGGCACCTCCGCGGCGAAGAACTCATCACGCACCTCGGCCTCGAATACTACGATTAAATTCAGTGACAGGTGAACGGTGACCCGTCTTGTCAGAACCGGGATCGATAGCGACCGGGTTCTTCCTTGACCGCTCTTGTCAGAACCGGGATCGATAGCGACTGGGTTCTT
>JBGTIP010000062.1:0-15601 GCA_041745615.1 Pyrinomonadaceae bacterium
GACGCGTTCGCCGTCGACTATTACAGTACATGCTCCGCACTGGCCGTGGTCGCATCCCTTCTTGGAACCTGTAAGCCCGAGCCTCTCCCGCAAAGTATCGAGCAGCGTCATCCGCGAATCGATCTCCACTGCCCGGGCCGCACCGTTGACCTTGAACCCAACCTTCAGCGGATTCTCGAGCAGCCCGTTCGGCTGAAGTGCCTCGACCTCACCAAACGCCAACGCCTTCTGTTCCGCCAGCACCTGGAAAGCGATCGCCGCCAATCCAGCCGCGGATGCCTGGCCGAGGAATTTTCGACGGGATTCGCCAAAAATGCCCAGCTCGTCGAGCAGCTTTTCCTCGTCCGCCGTCATTTGCATTTCCGGCTCCTCAGCGAAACCGAGATCATCAGAGTTTTTCGTCATAGATCACCTGCATAAAAATGCCCGATCATTCCCAGGGAATAGACCGGGCATAGATATTCTTAAGAACAGAGGCGCGTCACGGACACGGAATTCTTCGCCTAAGCCAATTACACGGCCTGCTTCGGTCCCGAATTCTGGATCGCTTAGTTTCAACGTGTTGCCCCTAAGAACTTGGTTTCGTTCAACTATACGCGAATGAAGCTAGATTTCCCAAGGCGCCCATCCGGGCGTGGCGGGCTAGAAACGTCGAGCCGACAGCCCTATCCTCCGGTCGCGTCTAATATGATCTCCGGGTTCTCAGCGATGAACTGGTCCCTCGGTTTCGAATCGATCTCGCCTCTCAGTGGCTTGGATCCGACATTGGCCTTAAAGCTGCCGTCTTCTTCGTAGAGCCGACGGTACTGGGCCGTATTGCGGATGATGCCCTGGACGTAGCCTTTGGTCTCGCGAAACGGGATCTCCTCGACGAATTCGTCCATCTCCAGCGGCAGCCGCGCTCGCCATTGAGGTACGCGGCCGGGGCCGGCATTGTACGCGACGGCCATGAACTCTATACGGCCGAATTTGTCGAGCTGGTCCCGCATATAGGCAGTGCCGAGCTCGATATTGAGTGGCGGCTGATAGAGAGCTGAGGCGGTGACCATAGATGTCTTCGAAATATATTTTCGCGCCATTGACTGAGCAGTCGGCACCAACAGCTGCATCAGCCCGTATGCGTTGGCATGGGAACGGGCGACGGGATTGAATATTGATTCCTGCCGGATAAGACCCGCGATCAGATAAGGGTCGAGCCGTCGCTGAGCACCCCAATATTTGATCTCAGTCCAATTGACGAGCGGGTAAAAAATATCCCATTCCTCGCGGCCCATTTCCTCCGGAAACATCTGTGCGTAATCGGGGTAACTTTTGGCGAGAGCGAGCAGCGCGTTAACATTATCGCCTTTTAGCCGGTAGTGCTTTGCCAGGGCCAGGTTGATCTTGGGGCTGTTGTCCGCGGTCTTCTTGGCTTCCTGCAGTTCATCGATCGCCCAGTCAAACAGGCCGACCGTGCTGAGTTCTTCGCTTTTCTCCGCCCGCTCAAGTTCCTTTTCTGTGGAGGTCTCGGCGGCGACGGTCACGACCTTGAGATTCGCCACCGCTTTTGCGATCTGAGAATTGGGCGGCGTAGTAGAGGCACACCGGCCCTGCTTTTTCATATTGGCAAGACGGTCGTTTGCGATATAACCGTACCAGTTCGCCGCGTAGCGATAGATCACCGCGTCATACAGGGCGCAGGCCTCGGCTGTCTTGCCGGCACGCTCCGAGTCGCGGGCCGCCCAGTAGCCGGCCTTTCCGCGGTTGGACGTGTCTTTGTCGACGTAACGCTCGAGATGCTCGATCAGCATCTGCGAGGCTAGAGCAAAATTTTTGTTCTCATGATGCGACCATGCCATCTCAAACTGCGCACCCGCGGCCTCGACAGCATTAGGGTAAGCGATAACCAAGCCGTTGAAGTAATAACCATCATCGCCGCGAAAGCGGGCGTTCCTGGCGGAGAGGCCGATCTCCATCATCGTCTTCGGAACGAGCGGGCTGGTCGCGTAATTTTGCCGAAATGCGTCGACGGTATTGCGTGCCATGGGCCAGTTGCGTGCCTTGGCATAGCCAAGTGCGATCTGGCGGTATGCTTCGGCCTGGTCGTTAGCCGGCAGCGAATTCAACATGCCCGATGCCTCGGCCATTTTGCCCGACTGTGCGAGGGCGGTTATCCATCTGGACCGGACCCGCGGCGTTACATCGGCAGGGAAACGGCTGGACAGATCGGCGTACGCGGTCGCGGCGTCAGCGTACTTTTTCGCTTCAAAGAGATTGTCCGCCCGGGCCAATTGCTCCTCGCCGTTCTGCGGAACAAGGGCCTCGGTCAACGAAGTAAGCTTTGCCTCCGCTTGCTTCGCGGCGTCCGATCCGGCAGCGAAAAAGTATGTACGTCGGTAATATCGAACGGCCTCGGGCCGCGAACCCTGCGCTTCGTAAGCTTTAGCCGTAAGCAGCAGCGCGTTCGCGTCATGTGCTTCGCTTAGCTCGACGAGAAATCCGGGAACGTCCACCGCCCGGCCCGCCTGCAGAGCAGATTCCGCCCATGCGTGGCGTGCCCACCGCGCATGCGCAAAATCGGGGTACTTCCTCACCAGCTCATCAAAGACCGCTATTGCCTCACCGTGCCTGCCGGCTGACTGCAGCGAACGCCCGCGCAGCCATAAAGCATGATCGGCGAGCTTTGTTCTGGTCTCAAATTCGCCCGAATTCAGGATCGCCGCTGCACCGATGTAATCTTTGTTCTCAAACTTGATACGCGCCCTGAGCAATTTCGCCAGCGCTCCCGTCTTCCTATTCGCAAAACGCGATTCTATGCTGGACACAATAGATTCCGCCGGCAGCTTTCCGCCGCGGGTCATTTCCCGCAGCGACTGCAGGGCCTGCTCCTCGGTCTGCTGTGCGGAACAGGCGACGGCAAAAAGGGCGGTTGACAATAATAATGAGGTATAGATCTTGACCATAATGTTCGTCTTTTCTGCGGGAGCGGGACTTCTTGTACGATGCATCTATTAATTGGCTGGTTTGTCCGTTCAAAAAAAGGCTTTTCGGCGACCGTAAACCGTTATATGATATCAAACGACGCATAATCCTTCCCCGGAGCAAATCATTTATGAAGAAGTTTTGGCCCATTCCCGCAGCCCTCTTTGTTTTTGCGTCGTCGGCGTTCGCCCAGACAACGTCGCCTTCACCGGTGCCGACACCGGCCGAGGAACAGGATGTCGTCAAGATCTCTACAAACCTGATCCAGATCGACGTAACGGTTACGGACCGGAGCGGAAAGATCATTAAAGACCTGCGGCCCGATGAGATCTCGATCTTCGAGAACGGCAAGCGTCAGGATATATCTAACTTTTCGTTTGTTTCCAATGTTCGCGAAACTCCCGATACTGTAAAACGGCCCGCAACGCTGCCTCCAGTTCCCGTCCCGCTTACTCCGCCTCGGCCTGAAACCACTCGAAGGACGATAGCGCTTGTCGTTGACGATCTGACGCTTTCGTTTGAAAGTGCGTATCAGGTGCGTCGGGCGCTACGGAAATTTGTCGATGAGCAGATGCAGGAGGGCGACCTCGTTGCAATTATACGAACAGCCGGCGGCATCGGTGCCCTTCAGCAATTCACAACGGACCGCAGACAGTTATACGCTGCGATAGAGCGGGTGCGCTGGAATCCGGCCGGAAAGATCGGTGCGTTCGAACCGCTTCGGGCCCAACCCGATATGGGCGGCGCCGGGGTTGCCCCGGCAGGCGGCCGAACGCCAGAAGAAATGGAGCGCGAACTTAACGAGGTTCGCAGCAGCGTGTTTGCAGCCGGCACTATGGGGGCCGTCAATTACGTTGTGCGAGGTATGCAGGACCTTCCCGGCCGCAAATCGATATTGCTGTTGTCCGACGGATTCAGGTTATTCACGCGGGACCGCGGCGGCTTTATGGAATCCGGCCGGGTCATGGAATCGCTCCGCCAGCTTGTTGATCAGGCAAACCGGGCGTCAGTCGTTATCTACACCCTGGATCCGAGAGGGTTGCAGGTAACCGGTCTAACCGCCGCCGACAACACCATGGGCCGTACTGCCCAGCAGATCGACCAGGAAATGTCGAGCCGCCGCGACGAGCTGAGGGAAACTCAGGACGGCCTCGTCTACCTGGCCCGGCAGACCGGAGGGTTCGCATTTATTAATAACAATGATCTGTCGGGCGGTGTGCGTCGGGTCCTGGACGATCAGAGCTATTACCTGGTCGGATATGCCCCCGATGACGAGACGTTTGACCCTAAAACGAGGCGGTTCAACCGGCTTGATGTGAAGGTCACACGTCCCGGCGCACGGGTCCGCTATCGCAGTGGGTTTTTCGGGGTCAGCAACGAAGCCAGGTCCCCCGCCGCCGAGAAGGGGAACCAGAAACTGATTTCGGCGCTCACGTCACCGTTCGCGGTAAATGATATCTCACTTCGGCTTAACCCACTTTTCGGGCGTAACCAGGCAAAGGTATCGATAATCCGTTCGCTCTTGCACGTGAACGCTAAAGATCTGACTTTCTCCGATGGCCCCAACAACACCAGGCTGCTGAAATTCGACATATTGGCCATGGGGTTCGGCGATAACGGCATCCCGGTCGACCAGATCGCCTATTCCCACACGGTCACCGTAAATAATGATCAATACGAGACCTTCCTCAGGCGCGGATTTGTTTACGATTTTATCTTCCCGATCAAAAAGGCGGGGGCCTATCAACTGAGAGTTGCGATACGCGACCACGCTACGGAAAAGGTCGGTTCGGCGAACCAGTTCATCGAGGTCCCTGATCTTAAGAAAAATCGTTTAACGCTTTCCGGTGCCGGTCTCGAGAGCATGACCCTCCAGGAATGGGAAAAGCGGAACAGCGGCAGCGGAGCGCCCAGCGGTGATCCGCTGACCGATACGTCGCTGCGGCAATACAAAAAGGGTTCGGTACTGAACTACGGATTTGTCATTTTCAACGCCAAAACAGACTCGGCAAAACGTCCGAACCTTGTCTCCAGGACCCGCCTGTTCAAGGAGGGGCAGCCGATCTTTGAAGGCAAACCACTGCCCGTTGTCTTCGAGGGGCAAACCGATCCAAAGGCGGTCAATTTTATGAGTACGCTGAGCCTGGGAACGGCGCTGGGAGTAGGCGAATACATGCTCGAAATCGCGATCACAGACACTCTGGCAAAAGGCAAAAACGCCACAGCGGCCAATTATATTCAGTTTGAGATCGTTGATTGAAACGCCGATAACTGATCGGATGGATCTTCTTTGTGCACTTTGTGTCCGATCTTTGCGGCCTCTGTGTTTAGCACACTTTCAACACAGAGATCACGGAGCGAAGACACAGAGACCGCAGAGAATAGCAACATATTTCGACCCATCCTAAACCTGAAATCAGGAAAGGTAGCGCTTTTCCGGCTCATTCCTTATACTGCACCTTTCGCCATTTTATGCAGATCAAGACAATCGAGCTAATCGAGATCAACCTTCCGCTCGTCCAGTTTTTTGAGACGAGCTTTGGCCGTACCTACAAACGCCGCATCATCCTCGTCCGCGTCGAGGACACCGATGGTGCTGAGGGCTGGGGCGAAGTGACATGCGGCGAATCGCCAGGGTATTCCGATGAATGGACCGATTCCGCATGGGCCACGGCGGAGAAGATCCTCGCCCCGATGGTGGTTGGCCGCGAGGTGGAATCGGCCGCCGGCGTCTCGGACCTGATGAAATGGGCCCGCGGACACCGCATGGCCAAATCCGGCATCGAAACCGCCTGCTGGGACCTCGAAGCAAAAAAGCTCGGCGTACCGCTCTGGCGGCATCTGGGCGGTGTCAATCAAGTGATCGAATGCGGCGTTTCGATCGGCATACAGGATTCGGTCGAACAGCTTTTCGAAAAGATCCGCGTCGAGCTCGATGCAGGCTACAAACGCATCAAGATCAAGATCGCACCTCATTGGGATTATGATGTGATCAAGGCGGTGCGAGGAGAATTCGGCGATATTCTGCTCATGGGAGATGCCAATTCGGCATACACGCTCGCCGACATCGACAAGCTCAAGAGCCTCGACGAATTCAACCTCATGATGCTCGAACAGCCGCTGCCCTACGACGACATCGTCGACCACGCCAGGTTGCAGCGAGAGATCAAAACCCCCATTTGCCTCGACGAACCGATCAAATCGCCCGACGACGCACGAAAGGCCATCGAGCTAGGCTCAGGCAAGATCATCAACCTGAAAAACGGTCGCGTCGGCGGCCACACCCAATCCAAACTCATCGAGCAAACCTGCCGCGAAGCCAACATCCCCGTCTGGTGCGGCGGCATGCTCGAGAGCGGCATCGGCCGCGCCCACAACATCGCCATCTCAACCCTCGCCGGCTACACCATGCCCGGCGACGTCTCCGCCTCAAAACGCTACTGGCACCAAGACATCATCGAACCCGCCGTCGAGGTCTCGCCCGAGGGTACGATCACGGCACCAGACGGGCCGGGGATCGGGTTTGAGGTGAAGAGGGATCGAATCGAAAGAGCTGCGATTCGAAGGCTAAAGGTGAGTTTGTGATGTCGACAATCGATTTGAAATGGACCGACCGTGTTCTTACGGGAGCTCAAACCCCGCGGCGTTTTATGGATTTTGTGGTGGACGGAAATCCTTTCTACCCAATAATGGGTGATCTGATCCCCCCGCTCGGTTGGCTCACGGATGAGGGAAATCAGGGGACCGTAAACCGACTCCTGCGCAAAAGCTCCGCGGATTTTCCAAATGAGCGGAATAGTATCTATGTTTGCCCAGAGTGTGGTGATCTTGGTTGCGGAGCAGTATCAGTGATTATTGAACGACAAGGCGACAATATCATCTGGCGCGATTTCGGATATCAAAACAACTACGACGAATCGGTGCATTTCGAGGACTTTGGAAACCTAGGCCCTTTCAGTTTCGCCGCTTCGGATTACAATCAAGCGATCAGTACCGCTCTAACGCTAAAAGATGAACGATGAAGATACGCTTGGTTCAGCTGATGTTATCCCACCCTACAACGGCCAGAATATCGGCAAAAAGACCATCACGACCACGAACATCAGCACGGTCAGCGGGAAGCCGATCTTCATAAAATCGCGAAAGTTATAGCCGCCGGGGCTCATTACGAGGACGTTTACGGGGTGACTGAGCGGTGTGATAAACGCCATCGAGGCGGCCATGGCGACGGCCATGATCATCGAACGCGGATTGATGCCGGCCTGCTGCGAGATGCTGATCGCGATGGGGCCGAGGATGGCGGCGGCGACGGCGCCGTTTACGGCCTGGGTCAGGACGGCGGTCACCAGGAACACCCCGGCGAGCAATGCAAAATTACCGTCAGCGCCAAAGACCTGGATGATCTTCGAACCGATCAGTCCCGCGGCGTTCGTTTTGGTAAGGGCGAGACCCATCGGCAGCATCCCGGCGACCAGAAAGACGCTTTTCCAGCCGATCGCGGCATAGGCCTGTTCGGTTTTGACAATGCCGGTCAGCATCATGGCGAGGGCCCCGCCGAGCATGATCGGGCCTGTCAGATCCGGAAAGATCACTGCAAAAACGAGCGTTGCGATAAAGATACCGATCGCGGCCAGCCCCTTATTAGGCATAGTGATCTGGGCCTCTTCACGAGACATTAGAAGTATAAGGTCGGGGTCGTCGGCCAGAACGGCCAGCTTCTGCCGCGTACCCTGCAGCAGCAGAGCATCACCAAATCCCAGACTGATATCACCGAGATCGGTATAGATCTCCTCATCACCGCGCCAGACGGCAAGCACGTTCACGCCGTATTTCTCTCTAAAGTGCGATTCCCTCAGCGTCTTGCCGATCAGCCGCGAACGCGGTGCCAGCATCGCCTCGACGACCTCGACAATGCGCGATTCGAGATCGCTCTCCTTCCACTCGGCGACCGGTTCGAGCTCGAGGTAAGGCTCGACATCGCGGGTGCGAAAATCCTGTTCGTTCCCCTCGAGCACGAGGATATCGCCCTCTTTAATAACAGTTTCGGGCGACAGGGCAAACACCTTTCGCCCCTTACGCTCGATCGCGATCACGCTGACGTCGAAATCCTCACGAAGCGTGCATTCCGCCAACGTCTTATCGATCAGAAAAGATTTCTTAGGAACCCCGGCGCGAAAGAGGCTCTTACCCAGCCCGTAGGTCGAAACGAGGTCCGCGGTGCGCTCGGGTGCATTGGGGGCCTGTGTCCGGTCGAGGGCCGATTCGCCCGGCAGCAGCCGCCGCCCAAAAAACGTGATATACAAAATGCCCGTCACGATAATGACCGACCCCAGCGGCAGAAAATCCATCAGGCTAAACCCGTCGATCTGGTTGTCCTGCAGCAGCGAATTCAGAATAATGTTCGACGTGGTCAGCAGCGTGGCCGTGCCGCCGAGAATGGTTCCAAAAGCGAGCGGTATCAGTATTTTAGAGTTACTCACCCCCGCCTTCTTCGCCGCACCCGACACAGCCGGCAGCAGCACCGCCGCCGCCGCAATGTTGTTCATAAACAGCGACAAAAATGCCCCGGCGATCATCACGATCACCACCAACGAAAGCTCGCTCCGCCCCCCGACGCGCAGCAAAACTACGCCAACCTGCTCGGTCACCCCCGTCCGCTGCAGGGCCTCGGCCAGCACAAAAATCGCGATGATCGTGATCACCGCCGACCTGCTAAACCCCGAAAACGCCTCCTGCGGCGTCAAAACACTCGTCACCCCGAGCGCCACCACCACAAGCAGCGCAACCAGGTCCGCCGGCAGCCGGTCTGTTAAAAACAGCACCAACGCCGCGATCAGGATCACAAATGTAATGATCAGTTGATTGTCCATCGCAACCAACATTCAGTTTAGTGTCCGCCACCCTATCAGACAAACGGGAGCTAAGATTCCAGATTTCAGATTCCAGATTCCAGATTTCAGATTCCAGATTTCAGATTCCGGATTCCAGATTTGAAATTCCAAATCCCAGATTAGCGACTTCAGATTTTAAATTTCAGATCCCAAATTTCAAATTCTAAATTTCAGATGACTGGACTGCAGGCACCCGTACCGACTGGAACGCAGGCATCCCCGAAGAACCGTCTTGTTCTTCTTTGCGAACTCTGCGTCTTTGCGGGAAACTGCTCTCTTCCTCCTCAAGCCCGCACAAAAGAAATCATTTACACCACCCTCCCGAATCGTGTACGATTGCTCGAACCCAAAGGCGCGCGTGCGACTTGTACCGATATGACAGATAGTGGACCGCAACTTGAACTCTCCGGGGCCCGCCTGGACCGCCTTGTCGAAAACACAAAGCAGCTCCTGCACGACCAGGGCACCGTCGTCCCGAGCGAAAATGAATTAAGACGATCGATCACCCGCGTGGTCGAATCCCGGCTGGAGATATTCGCCGACGAATTGCCCGATAGATTTTCCGACGTCCGAAGCGCTGAGTTCCGTGCGCTCCAGGAAATCCTGGAAGAAAGCTTTCTTCGCGAAGCCAAGCTCCAGCACGCCGCGCCGCAAACACAACAGATCCCCGCCCACCAGCAGGCGACGATCCTAACCGGCCAGCGCCCATTTGCCCCCGAACGCCTCGAGGCCATGATCGAATACATCGCCCACGCCGGCAAAAACGTCTTTCAGACCAACCTCAACAAACTCCTGTTTTACAGCGACTTCGCATTCTTTCATCTGACCAATACGAGCATCTCCGGTACCACCTACGCCCGCCTGCCCCAGGGACCGGTGTACCCGGCTTACAAAGAGACCCTCGACGCGATGGAACGCGAAAATAAGCTCAGCACCATCCGCATCAACACAAAAGGCGTCGAGGCCCGGCTGCTCAAACCCAAAAAGACCTACGACCCCGCCCACAGCATCCTCACCGACAAAGAAAAACGCGTCCTCGACTGGGTCGTAGGTAAATTAGGCGATCTGTCAGCCAACCAGATCAGCAACATTTCCCACGAGGAAATCGCCTACAAAAACACGCCCCCCGGCGCCCCCATCTCCTACACCTTCGCCGAAACCCTCAAGATCCTCCCGCCGCGGAGTATTTTGGATTAATTATGAGACAGGCTAGCTATTGCAGTAGATGAACTTTTGAGCTAGAGAATTATTCGGACAGTTGCATCCCGATAGATTCCGGCAATAAAAGTAGCCTTCTGAGACTCTGCAATTCTTCTAACCGCTAATAATGACTTTATTATCAACTCTGCCATGTCGTCGAATGGAATACTCCCTGGAATTAGGCAAAATACTTTTAGATTTGCCGCTAGCAACGCATCACGTTCCAAAACGCGACGCCGAATCCACTGGTCTTTGGTCAAAACTACCCACCCACGCTTTCCAACTTCGGTAAGCCATTCTTGATCCTCTGCATTTTGCGGAAAGTGATCATCGTGAAGATGCACGATCACCCCGGCGGCACGGAGAGGCTCCGCAATCCGACGGCCTAGGCAGCGATCCACGAAGATCTCTAGCGGACTAGGCGGCTGCCTGGATCGGGAACTCGTAACGGATCGCTTCTTCGATTTCTTCCGTTTGGAGCCTGTAGTCATCGGCAATCTCGGCTATCGACTCGCCCGTTTTATAGCGCTCGGCGATGATCGACGTGGGTACGCCGGTGCCCTCTATTACAGGCTTTCCGAAGGCTATGCGAGGGTTAATCGAAATAACTTTTGGATCGTCTTTGTCACCTGCGAGCCGAGTGAAAGGAAACAGCCGCCTGGCCAGGCCACTTTCGTCACGCTCGATCCGCTGTAGGTAAAGCGATAAAATTTCCTTCATCGCCAGCTGACCGCCTCGACTCACATTGATGAGTTCACCAAATTTCTCCACGAATAGGTCGATCCCATCGGTATCTATGTCATGCTCGGCGAGCGGGTGTTTAGAGTTGTATCGCTTAGAGAGAAAATCGAGGGCGCTTCGCACGCGTGGCATTGCTATTCGGTGTTTTCGCCTGATCGCACTCAACACGTGGACTTCAACCAAATTAACAAAAGAAAGCAGAGGGACGCCTTTTTGCGGCAGGACGATCAGCGGCCTCGAACGGGATCGGCCCGTCGCCGTAGTGTACGTGCCGCCCGTTGTCCAGTCGCGAAGTGTACCCACAGGGACAGCAGTGTAATGAGCGGCTTCTTTCAGGAGATAAGCGGGAATTTCTCTGGGATCGCGTCCGTTATACAGCTTGAACTTTTTTACTGTCATTATCGCCCCTCCTGTTTTTGGCAATGAATAAGCATATAGGAAGTTCTAACTTATTGGAAGCAAAGCCGGCCCGTCTTGTTGGGTTAAAAAAGGACCTCGACAAATGTGTTCAGACAACCAGAAGGAGATCTGTCAGCCCGCCGAAACCCTCAGGATCCTCCCGCCGAGGGATGTTTTGGACCAATAACATTAAGATCCCCTGTCAACGTTCTCGCTTTAGCTCCCGCATTTTTTTCATGCTTCGTACCGTCTATACTGAAATATAGAGAGTACTCCTATGAGATCCGAAAAAAGGCCGGTCAGGAATCAGACGCAAGCCAGTGAACACCCCGTTGCCGCCGGTAAAACGTGCAACTATCAACTTTCTGCTGACGGATTGCAAGAGGTCGATAAGTCCTACGGGATTCTCGCCGAGGCAGCATCAGATGCGGTTATCCGGATCAACCATGACAGCGTAATTGAATTTGTAAATACGGCGGCGACTCGAATATTCGGACACTCGATCGAGGACATGCTGGGCCAGCCGCTTACCATGTTGATGCCCGAGGAGCTTAGGGAACTTCACAGGGCCGGTTTCGAACGCTATCTAAACACTGGAGAGCGGCACCTCAATTGGGAATGCATCGAAATCGCCGGACTTCACGCAAACGGGGGCACCTTTCCGCTCGAGATCTCGTTCGGGGAATATAACAGTAACTCCCACCGTTTCTTCGTAGGCATCGCACGGGATATAACCCGTCGGAAAGCAACTGAAAAAGCCCTGAAAGAATCTGAGGAGAACTTCCGCAGCCTCGCTAATTCCATTTCTCAGCTGGCCTGGATGGCCGACGATGAGGGCGCTATCTTCTGGTATAACGATCGCTGGTTTGAATATACGGGAACGACGCTCGACGAGATGAAAGGCTGGGGCTGGCAGGCCGTTCATCACGCGGGCTCGGTCCGGCCGGTCACCGAGAAATTTAAGGCGCACGTTGTCTCGGGCGATGAATGGGAAGACACTTTCCTTTTACGATCCAAAACCGGCGAATATCGCTGGTTCCTCTCCCGGGCCGTCCCCATCCGCGATGAGCAGGGCCGTATTGTACGCTGGTTCGGCACAAACACCGACATTGATGAGGTGCGCCGCGCAGAGGAGATTCTCCATCTCGCCCGTCAGGAATTGCAGATGCGGGTGGAGGAGCGAACATCGGAACTGGCAGCTGCGAACGAAGCACTTGTTCGCGAATCTGCCGAGCGTCAGAGAGCTCAGGACGAACGGCTCGAAATGCTCGGGCGGCTTATCACCTCGCAGGAGGATGAGCGTCGCCGCATCGCACGCGATATGCATGACCATTTCGGGCAGCAGCTTACTGCCCTCCGGTTGAAATTGGCGGCACTCGAAAAAATGTGTGACCGCGAAGATCTTTGCGAAAAAGTGGAAGAAACCAAAAAGATCGCTGAGCAGCTCGATTCGGACGTGAGCTTTCTCGTCTGGGAATTGCGTCCGACTGCACTCGACGATCTGGGATTAAAGGAAGCCCTGACGCATTATATAGAAAAGTGGTCCCTGCAATTCGAGGTCCCCGTCGGGCTTCATTTCGGCGATTACGACGATGTGAAAATATCTCCCGAGGCTCAGTCCTCCCTTTACCGGATCGCGCAGGAGGCTCTTAATAATGTTCACAAATACGCTAACGCGGGGAACGTCAGCGTTTTGCTTGAGATCCGGGGTTCCGAGCTGGTAATGATCATCGAGGACGACGGCCGCGGGTTCAACGTTGAAAAGGAAATGACGGCGAACCGCGGCTTCGGCCTGATCGGCATGTCTGAAAGAGCTGCCCTGGTCGGGGGCACGTTGGAGATAGAATCCACCCCGGAGATAGGCACGACCCTTTTCGTGCGGATACCGGCCGCTTCGTGAACCCGGCTCGAAAGGTCAGGGCAAAGCCAACATGCGGGGTTCAATGTCCGGAACCGGACAGTAGAAAGTTTCGATGAGTGTCAAATTAAAGTCCGATCGAGGTGGGCCCGGGGCTTCTCAGCGAAACTTTGAACCGATCGTAACATTTCGGATCAAGGCTTCACCGGAGCCCAGGCCCCGCCTTTATCGGCTGAAATAAAGCCACGATTTAGGATTCACAATTCTACACCTTCGCCGAAACGCTTTATGTCCGCCCGCCCTAGGTATGCTGCTGATAACGTTAGCGTCATATGTGGGTATCGATTTCGACCTGTAAGTGCGACCGATCTTAGCCCAGGGTAAATGTTATTCTGTTACGAAATGTCGCCACTGGGAATGGCTATAGCGACATTACGTAACAAATGACCGGACGTAAAAAAATACTAAAATACGCTAAGGAAAGAAAAATATTCTCATCCTCAGACATCGAACGCGAACTAGGTCTGTCACCAATGCACATCCGGCGACTTATCCAAGAAGGCGAACTAGAGCGCGTCGGATATGGGCTACGCCGGTCAGCGAGAAAATTTAGCCTGATGGCCGGTCGCCCCAAATGGTATCCGGGCCTGGATTCCGACCTCTCAGAGGTAACCAGTAAACCTCCTACTCCATCACCCACCCTCCATCCTCCAATTCGAAGAACTCGACATAACGTTGTTTTGAGCAGAGGTTGAGGAATTGCTGTTGGGTGACGCCGTATCGGGCTAGGACGTCGGACACTTTTTCGGTTATGTCGTCGTATTCGAGCCAGGTTTTTTCGATGTATTCGAACGGGTCGGGGGCGGTGCCTGTTTTTTTCCAGATCTGTTTCGCTTCTGCTGAGGCGAGTTGGACGAGGTATCCCTGGTGAGACCTCCGGCGGCCCTCGGGTGACCTGTCGTCGAAGTCGTCAAAGCACGGAAGCACCTGTAAATTCTTGTAAACATTCCACGGCGGACGAAAATCCGGGTGGACCGCCTGGGGCTCCGCGGCCTCGGGCTGGGCTCCCCACGCCATCTCGGCGATGCCCATTGCGAGGGCCTTTTTGTACTTTCGCTGAGCGGTCGATCTCGGCGTACCGGTCCTTTCCTCTATCTCGCTGTAGCTCAAGCCGGCGTTGACCATCTCGACGATCTGCTTTAGCTCCTGAATTTCCTTTTCTTCCTTCGGCAGCTCGAGATGACGTTCTTCCGGTTGAAACTCGGCTCGCTCAAACCCCAGGAACGCGGCGTTTCGCGACAGTTTCAGGCCCAGCACGCGTGATTCGTCATACGCGATCTCGGTGTTTCGCGACCTGACGTGCTTGATGTAAAAACCGTCCGTCACGGTCCGGCTCTTTACCATCGCAAAGATCGAATCGGCATACGCCGCCATCACCCGCGAAGCGTGCAGGTGATAAAGCTCGATCGGCCTCACGACGTTTCGCCGGGCCGAGTTTGTGACGACCAGTATCGACACGCCCAGCTCGCGGCGGATGCGTTCAAGCTCCCGCATTATCGGCATTTCCTCGCGCGTGCCCTGGTTCGAGCCCCTGATCCGCGACAGGCTGTCGAGCACCACGACCTTTGCCTGCGTTTCCTTTATCATTCGCCGAATGCCGTTCGTCAGCACCCTCGGCAGCGGCCCCGCCGCCGACGCCCGTGCGAGATCGACACTGACGCGAAGCAGATTTGCACCGAATTTATGCTTGGCCGGTCGTTTAGCCTTGCCCAGCCCCGCTTCGCCCGAGTAGCGCACCTGAAACTGCTCATCCGTGAGCTTCAGGTCGATGTACAGCACCTTCTGCGCCAGTGCGGGCCTCGCTGCGCCCTTTGCACCCGCTCCGCGGCTAACCATCTCGGCAATGTGCATCGCCAACAGGCTCTTGCCCGTACCCGGCTCGCCATAAAGCACCGCGATCTCGCCTTCGCGCCAGAGCTGGTCATAAAGCACCCGCGGCCTCGCCGTCGGCCGCTCGTGCTCCATACACTCATTAGCCGTCCGCACCGTAAATATTGACTTAAAAGAAGTATTTTCGTTTGTGGTAGTAGTAGTTTGTGTCATTTGTGTGGAGTAAGTCATAAACTCCCCTCCTGGACAGGAGATACTGTCTTGATATTTAACAGTCAAATGGTCAAGCCATGTTTGGATCGAAAGGTCGGTTGTTTTTGATAACACCGAAGGCAATATGGAGCAGTTTGCGCATAGCAGCACAGACTACCTGCATAGGTGCCTTGCCGTTTCGAGCCAAACGTTTGGCAAACTCCCGGACGATCACGTTGTGCTTAGTGGCAACGATCGCCGGCAGATATAGAGCTTTTCTTATCCGGCTGTTTCCGACTTTAGAGAGCCGGGTTCGATCAATACTGGTGCCGGATCTGTCCTTGCGAGCTGAAAGGCCGGCTTCAGCGGCTACCGAGCGTGCCGAGGTGTAGCGCCGAAACTGCAACTCGCTGAGCAGCAACTCGGCGGTCTTTTGACCTATACCGGGAATACTCTCAAGGAGCTTTCT
>JBGTIP010000063.1:0-181144 GCA_041745615.1 Pyrinomonadaceae bacterium
TCTGCTGATGTGGATGAAAATCTACTCCAATGTAAAATGTCATAACGGTTTCTCCTGTCAAAGAACTAGATCTTTCTCGTCAACATAGATCCTAGCCCGATGTCAGCGAGAAACCGTCTTTACAACATCATTTGGTATTCCATTCCGGCCCAAAAACCGTTACGATCCCAGCGGCGATATTGGATCTTTGATAATTTGATGATTGACGTTCCAAGTGGAAAATGGAAAGTGGAGAATGGAAAGTTGAAAATGGAAAATGGAATTCGAGCACCTGTCACTGACTGACCAACTGTTCACTATTCACTATTCACTTTTCACTGTTCACCGACCACTGACCACTGAAAACACTGCCCACTCCACTGACGCGCGCGTTTGTAATACAGTCCTGGAAAAATGGGTGGTACAGTGCAAAATCTCGCAACTATAGAAATGAAAAAGAGTTACGGCGATTTTACTGTCCCGCCGCGGGACAAAAACAGGGGGGTGAGGGGAGTTCCAAGTTCAAAGTTCCAAGTTCAAAGTTCCAAGTTCAAGGTTCAAAGGGCGTGAGGATTCTGCAGGGAGAACTAGCCAGCCAGCCCAAAGCGGTTGCCGTCCGTCCCGCGAGCGTTTCGTGCTGTTTCGTGAGTCTTAGTGGTTACTTCACTGGCCATTATTCACTTGAACGAAAAAGGCCCCGGGTTCCCCCGAGGCCTCGACTCGTCACTCGTCACTCATCACTCGTCACTATGCTCGTTCCCCGATCGGCACGTACTTCTGGTCACGCTTACCGATGTATTCGGCGCGGGGGCGGATTAGTTTGTTGTGGCCGTACTGTTCGAGGATGTGGCCGGTCCAGCCGGAAACGCGGCTGACGGCGAAGATGGGTGTGTAAAGGTCGAGGGGGATGCCCATCAGGTAATAGGTCGAGGCCGAGTAGAAATCGACATTCGGGAACATGCCCTTTTTCTCGTGCATGAGCTGCTCGATCCGCTGTGACATCTCGAACCACTTCGTTTCGCCCGTTTTCTCGGCCATCCGGCGGGAATATTTGCGAAGCCAGGTGGCACGCGGGTCCTCGGTCTTGTAAACGGCGTGGCCGATGCCCATGATCTTGCGTTTTTCTTCGAGGGCATTATCAACCCAAGCATCGATCTTCGCAGGATCGTCGATCTCGATGAGCATCTTCATCACGTTGGTGTTCGCACCGCCGTGAAGGGGCCCCGCAAGGGCAGCGATCCCGGCCGTGACCGCACCATAAATGTCGGCAAGCGTTCCGGCGACCACCCGTGTGGTAAATGTCGATGCATTTAGCTCGTGATCGGCATGGAGGATAAGGCAGACATCGAACATCCTCGACTCTTCTGCATCTGCCCGTTCACCACGGAGCATATAAAGGAAGTTGTCGGCGATACCCAGGCTCTGGTCGGGCTGGATGACGTCTTTGCCGTTGCGGATGCGGTCCCAGGCCGCGGCGATCATACCGATCTGTGCGGTCAGCCTGATGGCGGCTTTCGTGGCAGGCTCGCGGTCGGTGCCGTGGCCCTCCTTGTCGTAGAAATCGAGGGCGGAAACCGCAGTCCTGAGGGCGTCCATAGGATCGGCATCCTTTGGAAACTGCCGCATCATCTCGATGACAGCGGCCGGAGCCTCGTAATTCAATCGCAGCTCTGAGCTGAATTCTTCGAGTTCGATCTGCGAGGGCAGGCGGCCGTTCCAGAGCAGGTAGATGACCTCTTCAAATGTCGAATGCTCGGCAAGGTCGTGAATGTTATAGCCCTGGTAAATTAAGATGCCTTGTTCGCCGTCTACATCGCCGATAGCGCTCTGGGCGGCGACTACGCCCCTTAGTCCGGCTGCCGCTGTTGTTTCTGTTGCTGTGCTCATTATGTTTCTCTTATATAAAATAGTCTTAAGTCCAATCTTTAATTTTATATAAGCGCAGCCATTGAAACAAGCGCTGTGATTTTCGTCACGCGGCCGATGTCATTCGGCGGGAGCAAGGGGCTCTATCGCGGGCGTATTTATCGCCTCGCCCGACGTCGAGAACCGCGAGCCATGACACGGGCAATCCCAGGTTTTCTCGAGCGCATTAAACCTGACGATGCACCCCATATGGGTGCAAACGGCCGATCGCCGATGCAGTTCACCATGCTCATCGCGATAGACTGCGATCTTTGATAATCCATCCCTGATGATCCTACTGAATTTATGGTTCCGTAGAGCTTTTATCAGTCTGCCAATGTGCATTTTCCCGATCGTCGAGTTCTTTTCTCACTGTGTATGGAGTTCTACATACGACTGGCCACTTTACGCGTACAAATAATGCGTGGGAGGAATTATTTATATATGCGAAAAGTTGTAGTCGAAGAGGAAGTAGTGGTGAGAGATGGTGACGGCGGCGTAGGCAGCAGCGCGATCTGGGCCGTTGCAATGATCATTATCGTGGCCATGATCGCGGGTGCGGTCTATTACAGCGGGATTCTTAAGACCGGACCTGCAAAGCAGAAGGTCGATGTCGACATTTCTGTACCGAGTTAACGCTAGATCCTATCGGAAATAGTTAGGGCCGGGAGCAGCAACCCCGGCCCTTCTCTCGTAAAGCTTCGTCCGATCTAGCGGATCTGCGTTTCATACGCTGTTCTTATCCGGACCTGCTGATTTTGATTCAGACGAATATGTTTCCCGCGTTCGATGACAATGGCCCCGACGCCAAACGCCGCACCCATACCGGCGCCGACGGCAGCACCGACCGGGCCGCCCACTACTGCACCGACCACGAGCCCCGCACCTGTGGCTCCGCCAACCTTGATCGCGTCCGATTTTATTGAGTTTTGCCCTAATGCCGTGCCTTCCGGATCGACGCTCTTGATGTTATCGCCCTTTACCGCCATGACTTCGATCAGCGTCCCGTTGAAATTACTCCATCGATTGTCATTAAGGACTATCCGGTCGAAGGAAAGCAGCATTTCGCTACGGCGTTTTACCTTACCTGGTTTTTGTATCTTCGCAACTCGCCCCTCGATCACAGCACCCGAGATCTCGGAAGGTGAAATTATCCGCGCGGTAAATTTTTGGCCCTCGCGGCTTGTCTCGGTGTTTAGATCTTCTTGAAGTTCGAGTATCAGCTCGGTTTCACTCGGAATAATTATCACAGGTCCGTTCTGAAACGGGTCACCGGCGGCCGTGGTTGCGGAGCTTGGTGTCTGGTCCGTAACCGGAACAGTGTCAGTCGGATCTGACGAGTCTGATCCGGTCTCGACTTGAGTCTTAGGCTCCGGCTCCGGGTCTGTTTTGACGACAACTGCACCGCTCGAAACGGGTGGCGTGCTCTGGTAAACAGAAGATGTATTTGTATATACCGGATCGGGCCGCTGCGTGGCGGCCGCTACTACGCCACGTTTCTTCAGCCCGGTGGGCATGGTCGACTCAAATGAGCGCCGCTCATATCCTGTAAGGTACCCGGATTCAAACCCCTGTTGATAGCCGTCGCGATAATCTTCGAGCGAACCATACTCCCTGTTAAAAGCTCGATCAGCCTTTATATATTCGGAGTGCCGAGTGTAGCTCTGCATCTGACCGTCAATGGAGTCACGATATCCCGACATATAGCCGTCAGAATAACCGGTGCGATAGCCTCGTTGAAGAGCGGCCCCTTCGTTTGTTTGAGCAGCTAGAGTGGTCGGAATTACAAGACTGATTAAGATAATGCTTAAGAACGACGCCCGTAGGTCTTTGATCAACTTCATCTATGTATTCTCCTGTGTCAGCGGACTAGGTGGTGAGATATATGAATAACTGCTTATGTTTATACACGAATACTTGATTTAAAACAAGAACTTTCTTGATATTAATTTAAGAAAGTAAGGTGCTGAGGATTCAGCATATGCTTAACCAAAATTTTCGATTGGATGATCCGGTGCATCAGCTTAAAAAATAGTTCCACCGACACTCATGCAAAAAAATAGGCGGATCACGCGATCCGCCTAAATGGACATTAACGTATGTCCGCCCTAGAAACTTTTACGAAATAGGTACGAGGCCCTAATGAAAAATGTGCGCCCGTTTCTGTGAAAACCTGGCTCCGGCTGTCCGGTAAAGGGATTAAAACCGCCACGATTCAGATCGTCATTATATCCGACATAGAACGCCTTTCCCGGGCTCGGCGCCCAACCCAGCAATGCCTGCCCGCTGTATCGATGGGCCAGCGAATTGTAGTCAAGACGAAAGCGGGTGAATAAGAATCTCGTGAACTGATACGTCGAGCGCACAGTGATCAGATCAGAATCGAATGAGCGCCTCTTATTATCATTCCGCGTCAAACGGGCTTTGGAATAACTGATCGAAACGCGAAAGGGATCAACAGGTTTCACCTCAGCGTAGATCTGTCCATCGAGTTGTCGGCCAGGTCCCGGATTCTGTAGTCCGGTCATAGGATCGAAATAGAAAAAATCGTAGGCATTTCCGATCGTTCCGACAAATAGTCCGTAGTTGAACCGTTTGTGCGGCGTCTGATTTAGATTTGCCGAGAACCAATGCTGCAATACGGAGCGAGTGGGCTCACCTAAGAACGTTCCGTCTGGCCTGGTCGCCGATCGCTTCAGACCAAATTCTTCCTCGAATACCCTTTCGTTGCCCACACCCCCCGAAAAATTTACAAACGTACTTCGCTGCATGGCAAGGTTCACATTTGTCCCAGCGCTAAAACTCTGCAGTCGGCCCTGCCAGTCGTAATTGACTCCGATATTTTGGTTCCAGCTTTTCTGGATCAGTTTTGCTTTAGGTTGAGTCTTTGCACTGAAACGGTTAAAGAAAAACAGGAAGTTGGAATTTACCCGACGTGTAAATCCCGAGTCCGCCCTATAGTCCTTACTCCGTCCCCCGGCCTCAAAAAACCATCCATGTCGCTCGGTTGTGTAATCGAGACTAAAATAATATCCAACGCCGTTCCCGACACGATAACGATTAAACGGGGTGCCTAGCAGAGTCACATTGTTAAAGCTGCCGCCTCCGCAGATCTCCCGATTCCTGTCCGCCTGTTGCGGTTCGAGAGTAGGTTCAAACTCCGGATCGAAAAAGCACCGTTTTGAAGTCGAACCGACCACCTGGAATGTCGAGCTCAGCTTTGGGTTGAACTTAAAGCGGCCATCAAATCCCCCCAGGACGTTCTTCTGTTCGGGAAAGGAGCGATATGTCCCGAAAAACCCAATATTATTCTCGGCCCCGATGTCGCGCTTCAATCTTACGACCGCAAAGGTGGCGTTCTTATCCAGAAATTCGTCGATTCGAGGCCTGACAGATGGATCGTTGCGGTCATCCTCGCCATAATTTCCCGGTGCTTTATCTGACGCCAAAAGGAATCCAAAGGTATTTTTACCTGTCTTTCCCGTCAATTTAACTGCCAGATCCGGATCCACAATGTTGCGCGAGTAAAAAACCTGCAATGGTGATCTAAAAATATCCGCTCCCTCAAGAAAGAACGGCCGCTTTTCTTCGAAAAATATAGGGAATCGCTGGTTTGCAGTGACGACAGGTGCGTCTGCCTCGATCTCAGCGAAATCGGGATTTATCGCAGCGTCAAGAGTCACACTCGGCGAGATCGTATATTTGAGCGTCACGCCGATCTCTTTTTTTATCGGCTGGTTTACGAAACGGCCCGGATCGATGGAATCGTTATCCAAGAGATAACGAGGGATGGTCCTTACCCGTGACCCTGTCTCCGAAAGAGTAATACTGGGGACTACTTCAAGGGTCCTTTCGTATTTGACGTCGTCAAGCCCGGTTAGCTTTCCATGCTTTATAAGAAAACCAGAAACGTCACGATCATCAGGAAGCCATTGGTTAAATTCGTCATTAAACCGATCGATGTTACGTGCAAAATTGACGCCCCACAGCTTACCTTTTCCGGCGGTATATCGAAGCGATTTGAACGGGATCTTGACCTCTACCGACCACCCCCAATCTTCGATCACGCCTTTAGATTCCATCACTATATCTACCGAGAAATCGGCACCCTGGCCCTCGGTATAGACACCATCCTGCTGAATTCCGAGGGGATTAAAGCCGAGAACATAAGCCCTTCGCTGGTCGTTATAGGTGTCCAGCCAGACACGGACATTATCTTCGCCAAATACGTTATCGCGCTTTGCGAGGGTGGCCCGGATCTTGTCCTTCTCGTCCCAGCATTTAAATGCAATATAGAGATTCCCCTCGTCGTACATCACGTAGACTTCGGTAGGCTTCGAAGGCGCTATGTTATTGCCCGGGCTTGTTTGATAAAAGTCTTTGAATACCGCAGCTTGTTTCCAAGCTTCCTCATCAAGTCGTCCGTCAAAAATCGGGGAAACGGCCGGTGCTTTTGGGATAATTACCGGATTACGTTTTTCTGGTGGCAGCTCGATCTTATTATTTGGCACCAACGAAGCGGCCCCGTTTGACGTAATGGCAGTCGAGTCGGGACCACTTGTTTGAGCATTAACCGGAATGAAGAAAATGGAGAAAAAAAGGGTAAGTAAAATACACTTCATAAACGCTAAATTCGAGCGAAGTATGCAGAAATCAATATGTCGATGACTGTAACGCGATTGGAGTCAGAAAGTTTCGATTAAATCCCGGAAGCTATACCTTCCGGGACGATCCTTTAGTAAGTTTCCGCGATCGAACCGGCATTGCGGACCACGATTGTGCCCTCGGTCGCGATTTGATACGAGCGGCCCCCGTCGCGCAAACGATATTTTGAACGGCTTTCATTGCCGCTGATCCTGGTAAGTGTCACTCCGTCACCTCGGACTTCGCTGCCTGTTATGTCCAGGTCTGCTGAGGCCTGTTCCGGAAGTGTTAGGATGACCGAACCGTCACTCGAACGCGCGCTCAATTTGTTAAAGCTGCCTTCCAGGCTTATCGAGCCTTCCGACGATTCGACGTCTATATCGCCGCTAAATCCGATAACTCTGACGCGTCCTTCACTGCTGTTTACTCGAAGCTTGCCGTCAACATCACGCACGTTGATAGGGTCGTTCGAACCCGCGAGTTCGACATCGCCCGAAACCCCTTCGATCCTGATCTCCCCGCTGGCGTTGATCTTCAGGTTGGAGTTTTTGGGGACGAAAACCTCGATCCGAACTCTATTCGGGGTTGTAAACATACGACCGCCCGGCGAGTCCCTTTCAGCATTAATTACGGTTATGTTAACTGTCGAATCTGTATGAGATTCTTTAATATCGATCGGCTCGTTGTCGCGTGCCGAAGAAAACTGTGTAACGCGGTACTGGACCTCGTTCTTGTCCCAACCGCGAACACTCACAGAAGATCCCTTTGCGTCGATCGTAACCTTAGGCACGCCCTTCACCGCGATCGAATCACTCTTTTTTTCTACCCGCGCGCCTGTCGGAAAAAATGAAATGTCGCCGATGCGGGGAATATTACTTAATTGGGAGAGTATCTCCGGCGTGATCGTCCTGGCAGCATGTTCAACCGTTTCCGCAGTCATCCTGGCGATCTCCGGGCCCATTTTATCCAACTTGATCTTTGCGTCGGCCAAAGCTTTTTGAGATGTTTTCGTGCTTTCCTTTATAGCCTTTGCGACTTCTTTGTTGATCTTTGCGGTATCTACGCCGGCCATTCCGGAATCCCAGCCATCATCATCGGCGTCTTTCTGCGGGAGCAGGTTGGTTGCCGGGGACACAGACTTGCCGTCGCTTTTGCGGTTGATCGCAAGTGTGCCGTTAACGCTGTTCATCCGGATATCAACATCCCCGCTTCCGAGCTTTCCATAAAGGTCCCGGCCGACATATTTGCCTTTCCTCACCGGCAATCCGAAATCATTGGTGATGCTGCCGTTCACAGAATCTGCTTTCACCGTGGCGTTCGAGTCAGAAGGAATGATCAGATTTACCTTGCCGTTGACAGTGTTAAGGGAAATAGTGCTTCCGCTTTCCAATCTGTCAAAATCCGCGTTGACCTCCCCGTTTACTGTCGACAACCGGGCATTGCCTCGAATGTTCGTCGCTTTGACCGAACCATTGACAGCAGAAACCCGTGTCACGTTGGTAAAATTTGAAACTGTTATGGAACCGTTGACTGTTTCGACCTCATTAAGGACAGCTCCACGCGGGACCATCAGACGGTATTCGACGGTGAGTCTGCTGCCATTTCGCCACTTGTCCGTATTCCTTATTTTCCAGTTATCGTAATCACTCTCTACGCTGAAAAACTCAGGCCGCGAGTCGATTCGGATCTCTACGTCTGTCAAACGCTCCCTGGTATCGGCGGTCTTGGTGTATGAAAGCTGTACCTCGTTCCGATCCCAGGCTTGAACCGTGATCGAGCCATTGACGTTCGAGATTCGAACTCGCCCATTCGCATTTAACGGATATGTTTGATCGAATTTTTCTGTCTCGTCCTGCGTGATCACCGTCGCAGGCGAAGCATCTTGAAAGCTGACATTTACGGCAGGTACGCTCGCGTCCTGCGACGAGAAAGCCAAACCGGCGAAAAGTACTGTATATAACCAACTCATTATTTCTGCCTCACTCTTTAATTAAAACTAATTCGGGATCAGACTTCCCTGTATATGAGCAAAACACCATCGGCGAGATCTTTGTGACATATTTTCTTAGAGTAAAAGGTAAATCCCAGCAAAATTTGATCGTTACGTGCATCTCATATTATGGCTAACGACCCAGCCGTATTCTCTCCGCTTTTATGGGCATTTGGTAAATCCTTGTGATAGTATTAACGTTTTCGTTTTCCTTGGGGAACGACCTCCCTGAACTGAGACTTTGGCGAAACGAATTCGTTATCTCAAAATCCCTTTACATCAAGTTGCGATGATCGAGAGAGAGACAGTACTGCAAATGCCCGTATCCGAGGAAATACACCATTCGATCGCCGATGCCGACGATATTGAAGAGGTGTGGGACCCCAGGATCTCGGTCGCTGACGTCCTGAAAAATCTCCTTTGGCATCCTGCTCAGATCATCACACGCTGGAACTGGAAATCTGCATCGCTAGGTGCCGTTCTCCGAGCTTCTTTTTATTTTACAGTTTATCAGGCAAGCCAGGAACCCTGGCTGGTAACGATGACCGCTGTAATCGTGGAGCTTACATTCCGTTTCATAACGACCGGTATTTCAGGTGCCGTGGTACAGTCTTTTCGCAAGGCCCAGCCCGTCTGGGCGGCAAATCTGATCGTTTCGATAATGCTTCCGGCGTTTAGCCATACCGTCGAATTTTTTACCCATTACGCACAGGAAAGGTATTTCTTCGACATATTCGTCTCTCCTCAGAATAGTGTTGCCCGTCAGCGGGCGTTTGCGCTCTCGGTTCTTTTCTCCGTTGTATCTGCACTATTTAATCTGTTTGCAATGAAACACGGCGTTCTGCTCGTCGGTGCGGGTGACGAAACCAGGTCGTTCAAAGACGATATTAAGCGAATGCCGCGAATGGTGGGTGAATTCACCGCTTTTCTCCCCGTGCTGATCTCAAAATATATCGAAACCGGCAAGTTAATAAAGGCCCTGGCGGCATTTACCGCCTTCGGCCTCGGAGTGGGCATTATCCTCGGTACGTTTCGCGGATTTAGGTGGGAATGGGCATATCGCAGCGCTGCCGGTGCTTGGGTTGTCCTGCTATTCGCCGTGATTTTGACGTTTTCTGTCCGGTATGTGTTATTGCGAAAAGGCAAAATGTATCGCAAGAGATATTGACCCGCCGCCTCCTCGGAAAGTAGTTAATGCTCGAACTAGTTTTTGCAAACCTCAGAGTCCGGCCGTTTCGCACGCTGATCAGCGTTGTCGGCGTAGCTCTTGGCGTTGTCCTGGTGATCCTGTTTACCGGTCTGGCTCGAGGTATGACAAACGATCTTGCCAAAAGGGCCGCGAACTGGAAAGCGGAGATCGTGTTCACCCGTCCCGGCGGGCTGGATTCCATGAGTTCGAATGCAGCCGTAAACGTGGAATATGCCGATCGATTACTAAAGATAGAAGGGGTCAAAGGCACAGTTCCCGTTCTCAGATATGTATCGTCGGATTCACGAGGCCGATTTGGTATTCGGCAGGTCGATGGGGTGGACTGGGAGCCTTTCGCTGCAATGAACGGGATCAACCTGGTCGAGGGCCGACCGGCTGCGGCGATTGACGAAGTTGTTATCGATGAGCGCCAGGCCCTGGACGAGAGCCTGAAGATCGGCGATACTTACGAGCTTTTCGGCGGGAATCAATATCGCATTGTCGGTATATTTTCACCGCCATCGGGAGCAAGGATCAAGTTGTCTCTCGCGGGGCTGCAGGACGCCATGCAAACCGATAAATGCACGTTTATTCTTGTGAAGATCGATGATGGGGCCGATATCGACACCGTCGCCGCCCGGATCGATCAAGAGCTGCCCGGTAATACGATAAACCTGACCCGGGGTTTTGTGATCGATGCCCAGGAGCGGCTACCTGGCCTGAATACATTTTTGCGCATTTTAGTGCTGCTGGCGGCTTTTGTCAGCACGATCTTTGTACTGCTTTCGATGTACACGACCATCACCGAACGTCGGAAGGAGATCGGGATCCTTAAATCCCTCGGGGCCTCAACATCGTTCATCATAGGGACGATCGAGGGCGAGGCTTTCGTGATCGGCGTTCTCGGTATCATGGTTGGTCTTGTTTCGTCCGTGGCCGCCGCGTACCTGATCGGCGGACAGTTCGGCCTCGAGTTTGAATTTAGTACGGGGTGGGTTGTTACCGCCACCGCCATCGCGGTGATCGGCAGCCTTGCCGGTGCCCTCTACCCCGCCTGGCGTGCCTCAAAGATCGATCCGGTCGAGGTCATGGTGAATGAGTAAAGAGTCCAATTAAGCAGCTTTTCGTGTAGTTACTTTTTGGATCTCCTCGTCAATTCGTTCGGCGAGAAATATCTTTACAAGTGATTGATATGGCACGTCATGTTTGTTTGCGATCAGCTTCAATTCCTCAAGCATTGCCTCGGGCAGTCTCAATGAGATAGTTTTCACGGAAGGTTTGAGATTGGATAGTACGACCCGTCGCTTGGCGTTCGACCAATCTACGTATTCTGTGGAATCATTTTTGTCCCAGAATTCCCTCTCTTCATCCTCTGTTTTGAATTTAGGTATTTTCTTTCTCATTTTGATAGGCCTTCCTTTCTCTTTTATTCATGTCTCGTGCTGAGATCACGCGTATCAGGTCCTGCCGAATGGTAAACACCAGGAATAACCCCCTTCCTGCATTAGTCTGTCCGAGAGCATAATACCGACTCTCGGATTTAGAGTGCTTTACGTCCTCTGAAACGATCATGGGAAAGTTGAAAAAGATCTGCTCGCACTCTGATGGTGAAACGCGGTGGCTGACCCAATTCTTATCAATATTCCCTTCATCCCAATCGAATCCGGGGGTTTTTTGCAAAAGATCCCATCGATCCATTTATCTAATGTATATTACTGAGATATACATTTCAAGATATTAAGCGCCCCGATTAAGCGCAAAATTTCCCAAAATCTTGTTATTTCGCAGAAGGTGGATTATCCTGTATTTATCGTTGCATAGACGCAACGGAGTGTTGCAATTAGCACGGGAAACATGTCCGTTATGGGAAATCTTAGCCTTGTAAAAAGTTTATCCCATCTTCGCGAGGAACAGAAATATACCGACGAGGTCGTGCTCGACGGATGGGGAATAGCTTTCGTGCGGGGCAGCCTCGCCGAGATAGCGGGCGAGCCCAGTTCCGGTAAGACCAGCCTGCCTCTGACCTTACTGTCAAAGCTCACCCAAACTGGCGAGATCTGTGCGGTGGTCGATTCGGCAAACAGCTTTGATCCGTGTTCGGCGGTTCTGGCGGGGGTTGAGCTTGAAAATCTGCTGTGGGTAAGATGCGGCGGCGATATCGAAAAGGCATTTATGTCCGCCGATATGCTGGTCCAGGCAAAAGGCTTTGGGGCCGTCTGGTTCAACCTCAACGGCCTATCGCAAAAGCAGCTTCGAATGGTGCCGAAAACCTACTGGTACCGCTATCGCAACCGGATAAAAGAAACGCCGACCATTTTTCTGGTCACAGGGGCTGAGCCGGTGACAGGGTCCGCATCGCAGCGGTCATTTTCCTTTGAGCGGCAGCGGGCCGTTTGGTCGGGAAGCGGGCGGTATAAGCTGCTGCGGGAGTTTCATCTGGATTGCCATTCGCGAAAGGGAATGAGCTTTTCCCAGGAAAATGGCGGGACACGGGACAAAGCTGGTGCCCCGACAGTTAACACCAGCCCTGTCAAGTATTTACCGACAGCTATACCTGTCCCAAAAGTGTCCCACGGTGGGACAAAAACAGACTTTCCGACAGCAGAACAGCGGAATAAGCAGCGTTCTTTTAGCGGGTCTTTGCCGGTAAAGATCGAGTTTGATTACACGGAGGTTTAATATGCGTCGCGTCGGTCTGTCACCTCAACAACTATCACTACCAACTGCTGGTCCTGGATTGTATAGATTATCCGGTAATTGCCCACACGTACACGAAAAAAGTCTGTGTAGTAGAACAACTTTTTATAACCAAAAGGACGAGGGTCGTCAGAGAGTGAGTCGATCTTATCGAGGATGCGCTGCTTATCCGCTTTCGGCATCCGCTTTAACTGTTTGCGGGCTTGAGCCGAGATCTCGACAGCGTACTTCATCTAGGAAAGCCCAAACTCCTTTCGGAGTTCTTCAACAGAATAAGATTCACGGGTGCTCTTCATTTGACCAAGGATCCGTTCTGCCCGGACGCCGTCACGCAAGTCCTGGATCTGCTGTTTTGTTATCTTTGCCAGATCGTTTCTGCTTAGCAGTTGATCCAAAGCTTTCAGCAATGCCCGTCCGTCGTCGGCCCTTTCGATGTTATAGCGGCGATTTGTCTTGTTAGGAATGTCAATAACGATCTGTCCCATATGACGGAATTATACTACGAATGAAAAATTCAGCTAAAGATCCAATAGACAAAGGGCATTTCGGCCGTTCCAGGCTCTACGCCTGCATAATCTCATCCGAATTAAAGCGTGATCGCAGTGCGCTGATGGCCGCAGCCCGTGAATTCTCGCATTCGATCGAGATGATTGAGGATGGAGTTTTATTCGACGTCAGCGGGCTCGAGAGGCTTATCGGCAAGCCGCGGGTCATAGCCGAGAAGATACTCGAGCATCTTCGTGTCCAAAACATTTCCGGCAGCATTGCCGTCGCCGATACGGTCGATACGGCATCTCTGCTGGCCAGACAAAGGAAAGGGTTGGAACATGTCATTCATCTGCCCGACTCTTTTCAAAAACTGCCGCTTCGTGATCTCGATATCGAGCAGGACACGCTCAATGTTTTTCACGATCTGGGTTTTCGTCGAGTGAAGGACCTGCTCGCGATACCCCGTGGTGAGCTTATAAAGCGGTACGGTCGTGAGTTCGAGGCCGTCGTCAAAACTATCGAGCAGCAAGGCGATCGCCTGCTTACGCCGAATCTTAAGGAGAACCACGTCGCCTGGGCATACGATCTCGATTTTCCAGTCGAGGATTTTGAGCAGCTTATCTTTATCCTCAACCACGGCCTGGACAAGATATTTGCGGAAGTCAGTCATTGCGGCTTCAGCACCGAGCATCTGGATATATCGTTTCGTTTGCAAAATAAGACCAGTCGTGAATACGAGATAAAAACCTCTTTCCCGACACTCGACAAAACGTTCTGGCTCAAGCTGATAAACCTGCGGATCTCGATGGACCCGCCCGAGACGGGCATCATGGCATTTCGCGTGACCGCGTATTTTACTAAGCCGCGTCCCGCCCAGCGTGGACTTTATGCTGTTTCTCGGCCCGAGCCGGAGAGCCTGTTGCTGACCGTCGGCAAGCTCAAAAAGCTTGTCGGCGAGGACAATGTCGGCGTTCCCGTGATACTTAATCAGCGGCTTGAACAGCCCTTTGCACTCGATGCCGATGCATTGCCAAAGGGCAAGGAAAAGATCGAGGTGCGCGAGGAACATTCGGTCATCGCGTTCAGCTATTTTCACCCGCCGGTGCCGGCTGAAGTGCTGGTTCGCGAAAAACGTTTGATCTTTATCAGGACCAGGCTGTTTGCCGGGCATGTCAGGGAATACAGCGGCGTCTGGAAGTCGAATTCCAAATGGTGGGACCGCTCGTGGAAAACCCAGGAATGGGACGTTGAGATCGAAAACCACGGCATCTACCGCCTCTGCAAGGTGGATAGCGATTGGTTTCTGGCGGGAGAGTATGACTGACAATAAAAACGGAAAGTGGAAAGTGGAAAGTGGAAAGTGAAAAACCAAACCCGTTTTCTATTTTCCGTTATCCGTTTTCCATTTTCCATTGATTCATGTTCTACGAACTTCACACCCGCTCTGCCTTTAGTTTTCTCTCATCGGGATCTGTCCCTGAGAGTCTGGTGCGGCGCGCGGCTGCATTGAATATGCCGAGTGTAGCCTTGCTTGACCGAGATACGGTCTCGGGTGCGGTGCGTTTTCATTTTGAAGCTAAAGAAGCCGGGATAAAGCCCATTATCGGCGCCGAGATCACGATGGATGACGGCAGCCTGCTGCCACTGGTGCCGCTCCACCACGCAGGCTATCAGAACCTCACAAAGCTCATTACCACGATCAAACTTCGCAATAAAAAAGGTGAGCATTTTGCCACTCGCCAGGACATTGAGGAACACTCTGCCGGCCTGCTCTGCTTTACCGGCGGGGCCGACGGCTTTATGCACAACAGCATCAGGGACCGTCGCGGTCAGGCCGACCTCGCATGGCTCAATTACGTATTCGAAAAACGTCTGTACGTCGAACTGCAGCGGCACCACCTTCGCAGCGAAGAGGCGATAAACCAATCCCTGCTCGGCCTCGCCCATAAGCTCAGGATCCCCTATTTCGCCTCGAACGGCGCCTATTACGCCGACAGCCTGGACCGTGAGCTTTTTGACGTATTTACGTGTATCAAGAACCACTGCACCATCTACGAAGCCGGTAAATTGCTCTCAGAGAACAGCGAGCGATATCTCAAACCAGAATCAGCCATGCTGCGGCTCTTCGACGACCTCCCCGAGGCCGTCGCGATCACGGGCGAGATCGCGTCGCGCGTAAATTTCTCGCTGGATGAGCTTCGATACAACTTTCCCGATTACCCCGTGCCCACGGGAGAAACGATGGATTCGTTTCTGAAGACTCAGGCCGAGAAAGGGGCCCTTAACAAATACGGAGAACTTACACCCAAGGTACGTGAAAAGCTCGACAAAGAGCTGGCGCTTATCCGCAAACTCAAGCTTGCGGGGTATTTCCTCGTGGTTTGGGATATCGCCGAATACTGCCAGGCCCAGCACATACTGGCGCAGGGGCGCGGCTCGGCGGCGAATTCGGTAGTTTGTTACGCGCTCGGCATTACGGCGGTAGATCCGATAAAGGCAAATTTGCTTTTTGAACGCTTTTTGTCGGAGAACCGGGATGAATATCCCGACATCGATATCGACCTGCCGTCGGGCGACGACCGCGAAGAGGTTATCCAGCACGTGTATGAGAAATACGGTGAACGCGGTGCCGGGATGACCGCCAACGTGATCTCGTATCGGGGGAAGTCGGCTATCCGCGAAGTGGGGAAGGTTTTTGGTTTCGATGCGGACGCCCTCACCCAGATCTCTAAGATCAATTCGCATTACGAGCTTTTCAAGGGTGAGGAACTGAACCGCCGGCTCAAGGAAGAGGGTTTTGACCCGGCCGACAGCATCCGTCTGCAAAAATTCTCCGAGCTCTACACTCGAATACTCGATTTTCCCCGCCATCTTGGCCAGCACTCGGGCGGCATGGTCATTTCGCTCGGTCGCCTCGACAGCATTGTGCCGATCGAGCCTGCCTCGATGCAAGGGCGAAATATCATCCAATGGGATAAGGATGATTGCGAGCGGCTGGGGATCATTAAGGTCGACCTCCTGGGGCTCGGCATGATGGCCGTCCTGCGGGATACCATCACGCTCATTGGAAAGAATTACGGAAAGTACTACGGCCTTTACGAATTGCCGTACGACGACCCGAAGGTTTACGAAACGCTCCAGGCCGCGGATACGATCGGGATGTTCCAGGTCGAGAGCCGGGCGCAGATAGCATTCCTCCCAAAATCCAAACCCGCATGCTTTTACGACATCGTCGTGCAAGTAGCCATCATACGGCCGGGCCCGGTGGTGGGGAATATGCTCAGCTCCTATATCAAGCGGCGGCAGGGCCTCGAGAAGATCGACTATATTCATCCGCGGCTCAAGCCGACGCTCGAACGCACGCTGGGCGTGCCGCTCTTTCAGGAACAGCTTCTAAAGATCGCGATGGACATCGCCGATTTTTCGGGCGGCGAGGCTGAGGAGCTGCGCCGGGCAATGGGTTTCAAGCGAGCCGATCGCCGCCTGGTCGCGATCGAGGAAAAACTCCGGGCCGGCATGTCCCGAAACAATATCGAAACAGAAACACAGGACCTGATCGTTAAATGCGTCAAGGCGTTTGCCAATTACGGCTTTCCCGAATCGCACGCCGCGAGCTTTGCGATGCTCGCTTACGCGTCTGCCTACTTTATCGTCCATTACCGTGCCGCTTTTATGACGGCGATGTTCAATAACTACCCGCTCGGGTTTTATTCCGCCGCGACACTGGTGAAGGATGCCCAGAGGCATGGATTGCATTTCCGGCCCCTGGATATAAACCGCTCGCAATATCTTTTCACCATCGAGGATGGAGATGTGAGGGTCGGATTGAAATACGTTCGAGGCCTGCGCGAGGATGTGGCACGGGCAATAGTTGCCGAGAGAGATGATCCTACGCGGCTCTGCCGCTCTATTTGCGGTGAGGCTCGCCTCACCGAACGATCGCCGTCTATTCATGCGGCTATGCCGCCGCTTGGCGGGGGCGGCACAGCCGCGGAGCATTTGACCAAGGAAACGGAAAAGCATAGGTTCTGCCCAACAAAACTGGCCAGTGTTGCCAAGGGCAACCTTTCCGCAAATAGAGCGGCAGAGCCGCAAACGTGTAAATGCGGGTGGTACACAAGCATCGACGATCTCGTAAAGCGCGTGCCTGAAATAAACAAGCGTGAGGTCCGGGCACTCAGTATGGCCGGTGCATTGAATTTCGACAACACCGTTCACCGCCGCCACGCTCTCTGGCAGTCCGAGCTCGCACTGCAGCCCGCAGGCGAGCTTTTTGCCGAGGAGGATACGGCGGTCCTGGAAGTGCCGTTTATCCGCAAAATGGAGGGGCTCGAGCTGGTCGAGGCCGATCTGAAAAAGACTCGCATCTCAATAGGCCGCCACCCGATGGCGTTCATCCGCGAGGATCTTAATAAAAAGGGCGTGCTTACCGCGGAGCAGACCAAGAGCCTTCGCGGCCGGGAACTGGTCACCGTCGCCGGTGCCGCAGTTATCCGGCAGCGTCCGATGACCGCCAAGAACGTGGTCTTTATCACTCTCGAAGACGAAACAGGCCATTCGAATTTTGTGGTCATGCCCGACATCTTCGAACGTTTCAGGGCGGTTATCAATCAAAATGACTTTCTCCTGATAAAAGGCATAGCTGAGGAACGCGGATTGATAAAAGGCCTTTATTTTGAAGCTATTCAGGGCAAGTTTACCGCGGCTGTCGATACGCATAACTTCAGGTAGTATACTGAAAGGCCGAGAGGCCCCTGGCTGCAGACCCGGGCTCGTTTCGACACGTTCCTTATTGCTCTTTCCAGGAGGTGTGAGGTTTGCCCTTCATTATAGTTTTCGGCATACTTTTTTATACGGACCTCATCTCTGTCGATTTTTTCCGACAGCAATTATGACCAATAAACCAACTCCGAACGCCAGCTATAGCATTACGCTACGGGTACGGATACACAATCAACCAGGTAAACTCGGCGAGCTTACGACGGCCATAGGCGCTGCCGGGGGCGATATCGAAGGTATCGACATCGTCAGCGTCGGAAAAGATTTCCTTATTCGTGACCTTACGGTAAATGCCGCAAGTGAAACACATGACAAGGAGATCGCAGCCTCCATCGAGAACATAGACGGCGTCGAGGTGATAAACATATCTGACCGGACATTTCTGATGCACCTCGGAGGGAAGATCGAGGTCATGTCTAAAATGCCGCTCAAAACGCGATCCGATCTTTCGATGGCCTACACGCCTGGTGTTGCACGCGTATGCCAGGCTATTCACAAGGATCCCGAAAAAGCATTTAACCTGACGATCAAGAAAAATACGGTCGCGGTCGTATCCGACGGAACCGCTGTATTGGGCCTCGGCGATATCGGCCCCGCCGCGGCTATGCCCGTTATGGAGGGGAAATGCCAATTGTTCAAGGAATTTGGTGGCGTTGACGCCTTTCCGATCTGTCTTAATACCAAAGATCCGCACGAGATCGTCCAAACCATCAAGAACATTTCGGTCGCCTTTGGGGGCATAAATCTCGAGGATATTTCCGCTCCACGATGCTTCGAGATCGAGGACCGGCTTAAGGAAGAGCTCGATATCCCGGTTTTCCACGATGACCAGCATGGCACTGCCGTAGTCGTTCTCGCAGCCCTGATCAACTCACTGAAGATTGTCGGCAAACGGATGGAGGACATAAAGGTCGTCGTAAATGGTATAGGAGCTGCAGGCGTTGCGTGTTCAAAGATCGTTATGGCAGCGGGCGTCAAGAACATAATCGGCTGCGACACGACCGGTGCTATTTATAAAGGGCGGAAAGAGAACATGAACTGGGTGAAGGATTGGTACGCCCGGAATACAAATCCTGAATATGAACGTGGGACTATTCATGAAGTAATCAAAGGGGCGGACGTATTTTTCGGCCTTTCCGCGCCTGGCATAATTGACGAGACCGACCTCGCAAATATGGCGGACGACCCGATTGTCTTTGCGATGGCAAATCCGACGCCCGAGATCATGCCCGAGGATGCCGCCGGCCACGTCGCCGTGATGGCTACCGGCCGGTCGGATTATCCCAATCAGATCAACAACGTACTGTGTTTTCCTGGAATATTCAGAGGGGCCCTTAACTGCCGGGCATCTCGAATCAATGAGCCGATGAAGCTGGCCGCTGCCCACGCCATCGCCGAGATCATCGGCCCTGACGAACTTCATCCTGACTACATAATCCCGTCGGTGTTCGACCGCCGGGTTGGCGAAGCCGTCGCCGCAAAGGTCGAAGAGGCGGCCTACGATTCGGGTGTTGCCCGGCGGCACCGTTCGACATCGGATACGGAGTTCTAAAAGGTGCTGACGCGAAAATACAAAATCCTTACAATCAGATTGGCGAACTCTGATAAGATAATTTGCAGGCTTTAATGTGATCAGATCCAGACTACAAGACCTTTCCGTCGAAGAATTTGCCAATACGATTACGCATGGCTTTGGACTCGTCCTTAGTATTGCCGGATTCGCTGCTCTCGTTATCCTTGCAGGGCTGCGAGGCGATCCGATACTGATCGCGGGCTGTATCGTGTACGGGCTTTCGCTGGTTGTCCTTTATGCCGCATCAACCGTGTATCACGGAGCAACTTCCCCCGAACTCAAAAAAAACCTGCAGATCGTAGACCATTGCTGCATATATCTTCTCATCGCTGGCAGCTATACTCCTTTCGGTTTGGTAATTGCCAACGGGTCCTTCGGTCTCGGACTGCTTGCCGGGATCTGGGCCTTTGCGTTTCTTGGTATTCTTATCAAGATATTCATCCGCGATCGCTTTCCGGCGATTTGCGTGGCGTCATACGTCATCATGGGGTGGCTCGGCGTGCTGGCCATCCAGCCGCTTTTTGAAACCCTCGGAATAATGCCTGTCGCTCTCGCCGTTGCTGGAGGGTTAGCCTATACTCTGGGCGTGGTCTTTTTCCCTTGGAAGAGCATTCGTCACCATCACGCAATATTTCACGTTTTTGTTCTGGCCGGCAGTATTTTTCACTACGCGGCCGTTCTTCTTTATGTGGTGCCGCACGTCGCCGCGGTCTGATCTCCTCGATGGCAAAAGACGTCAGGATCGGCACCTGTGGTTTTGGCAGGGCAAAAAGGCCGGAATATTTCGAAACCCTGCCCGTCGTCGAGATCCAGCACACCTTCTACCAGCCGCCGCAGATCGAAACGCTTGAGAAGTGGCGCCGGTCGGCCCCGGACGATTTTGAGTTCACGCTTAAAGCCTGGCAGTTGATCACCCACGAAGCCTCAAGCCCGACCTACAGACGTATTACCCGGCCATTCACCGACGAGAAAGAGGCCGAGGGTGCCGGATTTTTCAAACCGTCGCCAGTTGTCCGCGAGGGGCTTGACGTTACTCTCGAATGTGCCCGTGCACTTAGTGCAAGGACGATCCTTTTTCAGTGCCCTGCTAAATTTCAGCCACTGCCTGAGAACATCCTTAACATGAAGCGGTTCTTTACTGACTTCGACCGCGCCGACCTCAACCTCGTTTGGGAACCTCGCGGAAAAGCCTGGGAGGATGACATCGTTCGCGAAATATGCGAGGAACTTGACCTCTGGCATTGTGTCGACCCGTTTGCCCGTTCGACCGTCACACCTGCCCGGTGCTATTACCGGCTTCACGGCATTCCCAGATGGCGATATACCTACGAGGACGAAGAGCTTTTTGAGCTTGTATCCCTTATTCCAGACGACCGACTCAGCTATGTATTTTTCAACAACATAACCATGAAGCAGGACGCAATGCGTTTTCAAAAGATCATCGACGAATTTAATTCCGCTCCCCATTAACGAAATCTTGTAACTCTTCAAGTTTCTCAGCCGTCTATCGCAATGTACGACAACTGGTAATAATGTCGGATTTGGCATTAGATGGGCCATTTATTCTTAGAGTGTTCAGGATTATATTGGAGGTTAAATATGAAAAAATTCATTGTTACGGTTCTGGGTGCCGCAGTTTTGTCCCTGGGGCTTGGGGCCCTGGTCGAGAGTGTTGGTGCCCGATTCAAGTCTGATCAGAAGGCCCTCGATCTGATCGCAAAAGCACGGCAGGCACTGGGCGGCGATGCTGCCATAAGGAATGTTCAGAGCATGCGGATAGTCGGGACGACGTCGCAAACCTCTAAAACAGACGGTGCCGATGCCTTTATACAGGGTGAAACGGAGATCGCCCTTCAGCTGCCTGATAAACTTATGAGGACAGTCAGGTTTGGCAAGAACGACGGCACTCATAATGCACTGGTCAACAGCGAGGTAAACGTCCTTATCGCTAATACCCTTAAAGAAAAGGTCGCCGCGGTCAGTGGTGACAGCGTCTGGGTGGAGGGTACCGGATCCGGTGAAGCCAGGAAGTTTGTCTTCAAGAAAGAAGATGGTGCGATCCAGAATCTGTCAGTCGATGAAGCCAATCGAGTCGTGACCGTCCGCGGTGTCGGAGAAGGCGGCGGAGAGCATGTGCTCGTTGTTCGCACTCCTGACGGCAGCGTAGAACGGCTCTCGGCTGCCGAGGCAGAAAAACTGTTCAACATCACTCGGGAAGGAAACCGAACGACGTACTCGAGATTAGAGGGACATGACGCGAGTAAAGCTGAGCATGCCGCTCTTCTGGAGCACGCAGCCGGCGGGACGGCGTTCAAACATTCCGGCTCACGCAATAACGAAATGCTGCGGCTCACATTGAGCTTGCTGATGACCTCACCCGAGGGCATCGATATCAGCTATACGTTCGGCGGCGAAGCCCTGGTTGACGGCACGGCCTGCAATATCGTCGTTGCTGAAGCCGCGGGCAGCTCCTACAAGATCTATCTCAGCCAGTCGACAAATCTGCCGGTGATGCTTGCATATCAGGGAACACGGCGCCCGGTGATGGTCCGATTCACCAAAGACGCTCCAGAAGCTGAAGCCTCGGCTGCCGCAGGTCCGAGAGTATTTCACCGAACAGGAGCTTCGACTCCTGAGGTTGCCGACTTCACGGTAAAATTCTCTGACTATCGAACGGTCGATGGTATCCAGCTTCCATTTCGATGGACGCAGTCGGTTGCGGGAGTGGTCGACGAAACATTTGACGTGACCAGTTTCGAGCTGAATCCGGCCAACATCGCGGAGAAGTTTCAGAACCAAAGGGTATTGGTTCGGTCAAGAAAGGCCGACGGGCAATAGACGAAGTTGCGAGGTTGCGAAGTTGCGAACTCCGTTACTTCGCAACTTTCTCGTGACTTCGCGACTCCGAGTCATCCCACGTGGGATGGAAAATGGGACGCGTAACCCACTCCGGCTCAACACGTTAACCCCAAATATCCCATGTTTCGAAAAGTGCATAACGTGTATCCTCAGCCATCCACGAACAACTATCAACCATCCATAATTCACGATGATTTTCAAAGATCGATCCGTACACGGTCCGGCGGTGTTGCAAGGATAGCACAAGATTGCGTATGCGTTCAACTTATTTTCTGCCTGGAATACCCTGCCGTTTTTGTATAGACACGACCTTAACTGGACCGCCGGCTCCCCGCCTGCAACTGCGGTCCGTCCGGGGCGACTGGATCGCGAGCGGCCGCTCGCCGGCGAGGAATGTCTGCGTTCCCGGCACATTTAGGAGCCGTGTAGTCTACTCGACACGGAGCTCTCCTTTACAGTCGGGCTACTGACTCGCTCGCCTTAGGCGTGTAATGTCATTGTGGTATTTATCAACGTCCGGCAAGATGCCGGTGTTCCGATGCCGGCGTTCCCTTTGGCAGGAAGTCGGGATTCCCCCGGCGGGCGTTTTGACCCGTATGGTTCAATCTTCTGTACTAATATTCCCAACTTATGTCGCCAAGCACCACTTAAAGGCAGTCAATGTATTCGGTTCTTTGGCACACTCTTTGCGATAAACGTGTTTTTGAAGGTGCTCCCCCGAATGCCAATGTGTGCAATTCCGACAATGATCCCAGATAAAGCTGCCGAGAACCGGCGTATCGAACAGGAGCGCCTGCTGCGTCAGCGCAATGCTTTGATCGCGATCACACAGCAGGGCGATGCAGGCCTCGACACGACTATCAAACATCTCACCTATATAACGGCTGTCACATTAAATGCCGACCGCGTCAGCGTCTGGCTTTACAACGACAATAAGACCGCGTTAAGGTGCTTCGACTTATATGAGTTAAGTAAAAATCTTCATTCGGCAGGCGCTATTCTCAAGGCGGACGATTATCCGATGTACTTTCAAGCTATGGCCGGGCTGAATGTGATCGTCGCGAATGACGCCCAGCAGGACCGGTATACCCGGGAATTCACCGGTGATTACCTGCAGCCGCTCGGAATAACCTCGATGCTCGACGCCCCGCTCCGGACCGGCGGCGAAGTGTCGGGGGTACTCTGCCACGAACACGTCGGGCCTAAGCGGGTTTGGACGACCGATGAACAAACATTTGTTGTTGCCGTTGCTAACTCGGTATCACTTGCATTAGAACGTGCCGAACACCAAGCCTCTCATGCTCAACTCCAGCGGCTTCTTGACCATTGCCCGGCTGTCGTCTTTCGACTGCGGATCCAGGACGGAAAGGTCATTCCCGTCTCGGCCTCACCTTATATCATTCGTCTCCTCGGCTACCCGATCGAAGAAGTGATCACCCACAAATGGTGGCATGAATCTCTCCATCCTGACGACCACTACTTGCTCGACGAAGCCATCGGCGAGGGTTTCATCGAAAATAAACGCTCGTTCGAATACAGAGTGCGGCACAAGGACGGCGGTTATCGCCTCATAGAGGACCACCGGACCCTATTCAGAAACGCCGCCGGTGAGCCGGATGAAATAATCGGCGTCTGGATCGAGATAACCGATCGAAAAAAGACCGTGATATAGTACGAGCGTTGTAAGTGGAGCCCCGCGTTGTTGTGCAGGGAGGTGTTCCCAATATTTGAAAAGTAATGGACGTTGAACTTATCACGAAATCCTTCAACCACGTATTGTCACCGAGGTATCATTCGCAACGCCGACACCGTATTATCTTAGAATAAGGTTCGCAAATTTTACGGCTGATAATTCGGGGTCATGATGGAAACTGGGTCAGGCGTGCAATATCGCACCTGACCCAACCTGTTCCTCGTTTAAAGCACTTAGGTCAGAATTACTTCGGTCTGACCGTAAGGGTAAACGGCATGTCATATTGGCCTGCACCTTTGACGACCTTTTTATTAACCTGTTCCATTCCGGCGAGAGCATAGCCGGCTCCGGTGAGGATCGGCGTGATGATGAAAACCTCGCTGGTTCCGTCGTTACGGATGTAATGAACATTGACATAGGACGTCGTGTCCGGATTATTTACCGGCCGGTTGACGGCAAGCGGGTTCCACATTATCGCGTAGGTCGAATTATCACCTGAGACTTTCCAGTTGCCGGCGTTCATACGTGCCTGGTAATGGCAATCGGCGGATTCTGCCGGGCAGTTCTCTTTAGCATAATAAGCACCGATAACATTGAAGTACGGTTTTACCGACCTTACAGGCGATGACAGCCAGGCTGGCATCACTGTTCCCGAATTTACAAGCACGCTGAAATCGAATGTGGTCGAGCGTTGCGAAGTTATCAAGCCGATAGTAAGGTCCCGCGAACCGCTGCCCAGATTGAACTCAGCTTTGACGCCGTCGACGCCGTGAACATACTCGGCATTTATGTCCTGACGCACGCGGTTCGACGATTCACAGTTTGCATCGCCACCACAGTAAACGAACGAAGCTCGTACCACTGGGTTTGAGGTGCCGCCTCCACCGCCGGGCTTTCCTTTTCCTTGTGCAAGGCCGCTGATCGACATAACCGACACGATCAATGTCATTACCAACAAATTTCTGATTTTCATGATTGTCTCCTGTTGTGTATTGAAAAAACCGGTAGCGACCCTGCCACACTGTTATGATCGGTTCCCGAAAAAAGGTTGAAAAAAGATCGAACCTGAGTTAATTTCAAGCTGATACCAAACAGTTTGAGATTCAGGAACTCTGATTATTTGCAGCATTCCCGCACTCAGGTTCGAAGTTGAACGCAGCGATTCTGTTCTTTTGGGCGTTCAAAGTCCTAAAGAAAACCTAAATTTTTTCTAAATTGCTTTCTGTTCAGGGTGTCAAAATGGAAATGACTGGAAATGGCAGGGTTTTATACGAGTTCGGCAGCTTCACTCTCGATTGCGGACAAGGAGTGTTATTGCACAAAGGTGAGCCGGTGCATTTGGCTCCAAAGTCGCTGGAGATACTTGCTTACCTACTCGAACGGCCAAATGAGGTAGTCAGCAAGGAAGATCTGATGGAGGCGGTTTGGCCTGATTCGTTTGTCGAAGAAGCGAATCTGGTCGTTCATATATCGGCGATCCGTAAACTGCTAGCTTCAAACGGTGTCGAATCCATCTCAATCGATACTTTCCCGAAAAAAGGTTATCGGATATCCGGGGATATCAGAGCTAATGGGAATACGAAAGGACTAGACGCGGTGGAAATACAAGGGACGGCCTCTACTAACGACTCTCCGGTAATCGATGAGAAAAAAGGATACGGCAGGTTACTGTTAACTTTATCTGGGCTTGTCGCAGTTCTGTTGACGACTGGTTACGTAGTAAATCGATGGATCGGCTCTCCGAACACGAAGACGTTGACAACCACGCGGATCCAGGGCACAGAAAAGAGTCCATTTTTTTTGATCTCACCGAACGGCGAATATTTGGCCCACAATATATTTAGTGACGGGAAGCGAGGGTTGACGCTCACCCATCTCGCAACAAATAGCAACCACCAACTAATCGAGCCTGAGGATTTCATCTACCTGAGTATTACATTCACACCGAACGGAAGCCACATATACTTCGTCAAATCAAAACGAGACACACCCAGTACTCTTTATAAAATCCCGATACTGGGCGGTGAAGCGGTCAAGATAATGGAAAACGTCGATGGGCGTATCAGCTTTGCTCCTGACGGAAAGCGGTTTGCCTTTTACAGACGTGATGATGTGAACAAAACGACATCATTGATGACCGCAAAAGCCGATGGTACAGATGAAATAGTGCTATCGACACTTGATCACCCCGATCATTTTTCACGGAACGGTGTTGCGTGGTCACCCGACGGGAAAACGATAGTTGCGGCGGTTTATTTTCGAACGGAAAAGAATTCACAGCACTTGATGGCGGTTGACGTTGCGACAGACGAGATGAAACCGCTTATGCCCAATGAAAGATGGGCCGGATGGGAAAGCTTCGAGTGGCTGCCGGATGGCTCCGGCCTGATCGCGGCCATGAGAAAGGAGGAAATGGTCCACAATCACTTATTTTATGTCCCGTTTCCGACAGGCGACCCGATTCGACTCTCGACTGGCGATACCAGCGGCTTTCGTACCATTAGCATCACCTCGGATGGCAAGACCGTAGTTGCTGAGAATTATAGTCACCAAACCGAGATCTGGTATGCCGGTATGCATGGCAATGCAGACCCGTATCCTATTACTAAAGAAAGACATCACTTTTTTCGATTGATCAGGTGGACACCTGACGGCAAGATCGTATTCAGCTCAGACAGCGGCGGAAACCGTGATCTTTGGATCATAAATCGGGACGGAAGCGGAGCAAAACAGATCACCGAAAACAGTGGCCGAAATGAGATGCCATATGTGGCCGCGGATAATAAACACCTTGTTTTCGTTTCAAATAGGCTCGACGAAGCTGTATATAATGTTTGGCGATCGGAACTTGACGGCCGAAATGCTGTTCGAATGGTGGCTGGCTCGGGCGAGCAGTTTCCGGTCGTATCGCCGGATATGAAATGGTTGATCTACGAAAACACCCCTATGTACACTCAACCGGAATCGTCAGCGATCTTTCGAATACCCTTTGAGGGTGGTGAACCTCTTCAACTCGCTCCTGTCCCGTCACAGCAGGCCCATGTTTCGCACGACAGCAGGCTCGTGGCGTTTACACACAAGCCGAAGCCTGATTCTAAATGGATGATCGCGATCGTCTCGATAGATGGTGGCCCGATATTAGGATTGTTTGACCTTCCGGCTGTTTCCCCTGTTCGCTGGACCCCGGACGGAAAGGCGATCTCATACATCAAAACCGAGAACGGAGTCGCGAATTTATGGGCACAGCCTATCGACGGAGGCGAACCGTACCAGATAACGAAGTTTATAGCTGACGGAATACCGAGCTACTGCGACTGGTCGGCTGACTTCGGCCTTATTTGTTCGCGCAGCCGCGTTACTCGCGACGCAGTAGTGGTGACCAACTTTAAATGATCGATGCCGGATCGATTTGACCGCCGACTTGGCGGGTGACTGGGTTCCACCCCCGACTTGAGGGTGGCCGGTAGTTAGTCTGAGATGATGCTCTGGGTTCTTACGTTTTGTTCTTTCGGATGTATTTGCCCAGCAGGCGGTCGTATTCGTCGGCGACTACTTTGTAACATTCACAGCAGACTTTTTCAAGGCCTTTTCGATCGAGGATGACGACCGTACCGCGTGAGTATTTGATGTATCCCTCCTCCTGCAAATGGCCGGCGGCGACACTGACGCCTTCGCGCCGAACGCCGAGCATATTGGCGATCAGGTCGTGCGTCATTATCAGGGTGTCGGCGGGAAGCAGGTCATGATTTATCAACAGCCAGCGACACAACTGCTGCTCGACCGTGTGCAGGCGATTGCAGACAGCGGTTTGGGATATCTGTGTTATGAGAGCCTGTGTATAAAGGAGCAATATATCCTGAAAAACACCGCCTCGAATGAATTCTGTACGCAGGGCCTCCGCATTTAGGCGTAAAGCTTTACCGCAGCTTTGAACAATGGCGCGGCTGGACGTTGTGTCACCGCCCATAAAAAGAGCGACTCCGACAACTCCGTTGTTCCCGGCTATCCCAATTTCGGCGGTGCCGCCGTTCTCCATAATATAGAGAAGTGAAATGATCGCCGTCGTTGGGAAATATACGTGCGTCATCCGGTCGCCGGATTCATATAAAACCTGACCCAGATCTAAGGATACTGATTCGAGATGCGAAGCTATCCGGGCATATTCCTTTGCTGGCAGCGCGGCGAGCAAATGGTTGCTCCGCGGAGTTTCCGACGAATGGGGAGCGTTTGGCATGTATTCACACAGTGGTTGTCTACCGAACTTTTTCCTGAGCCCTGAAAATGTGCGACAGAATTCTAGCACATTCTGTGCGTTGGCGCACCGACACTGTTGCATCCTGTCCAGTAATTTATACCTTGTATTAAGAGTTGAAAGATTTGCCTGACCGATAACCGTCCCAGAAGAGTTCAGGCAAAACCGGGGTTATGAACCCGATCAAGGGCCAATCGCAGAGTGCTTAAGCAGGTGCCAAACGTTTGACTTTCTCCACAGTACTTTTCGATCGAATATCATCGAATTAATGAACAAAGAGTGTTTACATTTTGACGGAATAGTCATTTAGTCCAAAGACGTTGGACGGAGACCTTTCGAATCTGTAAACCTGCGTCGAAATTTTGAGACGGTCACCTGTTTATGAAACACAAGATCAAAGTCCTGCTTGTAGAAGAGCTTGGGGATGATCAGGTGATCACCAGTGAACTCCTTAAGAGCAATCGAAACCAAAAATACAAGCTTGAGGTGGTAAGGAACTATGAAGACGGCCTGGCCGCGCTCCTCGAATGCCGGCACGATGTTTGCTTGCTCGACTACTATCTTGGGCCGAGGACCGGGTTGGAACTTATTCGGAAGTTAACAGCCACTAATTGCCGAATCCCGATCATATTACTAACCGGACATGGCAACCGCGCTATGGACATAAAAGCAGCAAAATCCGGCGCGGCTGACTTCCTGGTAAAAAATGATATTACCTCATCCATTCTCGAGCGTTCGATCAGATACGCGATCGAACGCAGCCAGATACAGGCTTCTCGCGATTCAGCTGTCCAAGCTGCTCGTCTTAAATCTGAATTTCTGGCTAATATGAGCCACGAGATCCGGACGCCAATGAACGGGATCGTGGGGATGACCTCTCTGCTATTGGACTCCAACCTTAATAACAAGCAAAGGGAATTGGCGAAAACTGTTTCAGGCTGCGCCGATTCGCTGCTTACCATAATCAGTGACATTCTGGATCTATCAAAGATCGAAGCAGGAAAACTCAATTTCGAGAGTCTCAGTTTCGACCCTCGCGAAGCCATCGAATCAGTCGGTCAGCACTTTGCGAGAGAAGCTCATGCGAAGGGGATCACTCTTACAGTGAATGTCGACGAGAGCGTCCCTACCTTGGTCCGAGGTGACGCCGTTCGCCTAAGACAGGTAGTCACAAATCTTATCGGAAATGCAGTCAAATTTACGGAAAAGGGCGAGGTCGACGTCGATGTAACCCAATCAGAAGAGACCGATGAACACCATGTTTTAAGCTTTACGGTCAAAGACACAGGTATAGGAATCCCGATCGCTGCCCAGAGCAAGCTGTTTCAAGCTTTAATGCAGGCCGACGAATCAACAACACGAAAATACGGTGGTACAGGATTAGGCCTCGCTATCTCGAAACAACTCGTCGGACTAATGAAAGGTGAGATCTCCTTTGAAAGCCACCCGGGAAATGGTGCGCGGTTTTCCTTCACCGCTCAGATGAAGAAACAACTTGGGGATGCCGAAGCTCCGACCCCGGCGACCGAAACGGTCAAACCGGGTGGACGATCGGCGGTGGTTAAGACCAGGGAAAACTCACCTGATTGTTCACAAAATAGGGCGACGTTGATGAAACGCCTCCAGATCCTGGTGGTCGAGGACCATGTGATCAATCAGGCCGTAGCAATGGGACAACTGCAGAAGCTGGACCACAAAACTCGCGTCGTCGCTGATGGCATCGAGGCCCTCGCCGCTCTTGAAGAGCGAGACTACGACATCATACTTATGGACTGTCAGATGCCCAACCTCGACGGCTACGAGGCTACGAAGGCGATTCGCAAGAGAGAAGGTTCTGGCAAGCACACCGTGATCATCGCAATGACGGCAAATGCGATGGTCGGAGATCGTGAGGTATGCATAGCCGCGGGAATGGACGACTACATCACCAAACCTATCGTGGTCGGAGAACTCGACCTGATAATAAAAAAATGGTCGCTGCAGTCGTCAGAAAGGGAGACTCAACCCCCGAAGCCGCCATCGGCTGATCCTGCTGAACGTGTTCCTCCGATAGATCGACAGGCTGATCGACGCTACCGGCGAAGACGGGCGCGTCCCAGCCGAATTCATAGAATTGTATCAAACTCAGATGGCGGAGGAACTTGTAAGACTGCGAAATGCGATTCGAACCAAGTCGCCCGATGACCTGAAAAATATTGCGCACGGGTCAGCGGGAATGAATGCCAATTGCGGCATGACCGCGGTTGTCGCTCCACTGCGGGAGCTTGAGCGTATGGGGACGATCGGGCAGCTTAAGGATGCCGAGCGTGTGGCGAATCAGGTCAAGATCGGGTTCGATGATATTTGTTCATTTCTGGCAAGAATGCCGGAGAGAGTTTAGGGGATCAACGGGAACATATGGCAAAGATAGCAATTGTAGAAGATCATCAAGTACTCAGAGATATTTATCAAAAAAAGTTCGCCGCTGCGGGCTATTTGGTGGTAACTGCCGCTACCAAACGGGAAGGCCTCGAAGCGATCATCCGCACGGAGCCCGATCTTATTCTCCTGGATCTTCAACTCCCCGACGGCAACGGGATCGAAGTGCTGAAAACACTCAGGTCCGATGAAAAGTTCAAAGACCTGCCAGTCTTCATATTTTCGAATATCGGGTGGTGGGCCGACGAAGCGGTCGAAGCCGGAGCAACGGCGGTGATCTCAAAAACCACCCATGGCCCGAACGAACTGCTTCAAATGGTAAATAAGGTACTCCCGCCCGCTCCTGTGACAGAGAAGGAACAACTCGCCTTTACCGATCCAGATCAGCTGGCCGCGACTGGGCCTAAGAAGTCAGGGTATCCTCATCGATTCGCCATCTACGCTGAAAAGTTTAATGCGGGCGACCTGGAGGATTCAGACTGGAGGTTCATCGAATCAACCTTTCAAACCCAGGTGGACCGTTATAAGCGATACAAGATCGAGGGTGCACAGGGCATAGCCGAGGACAGGAGCACGGACGACCATCGCGGGGTACAAAAGATGAACGGAAACACTAAGCCTGTTTTGAGGCGTCGCCCCGTGTAATAGGGTACCGAAATCTTTAGACAAAGCACGATCTTACAGGCACAGGCGAACAACATACCGTTATGTACTCCAAAACACTGTGATGATTTTCCAAAGTGCAAAAATAGCATACCGTGGCACAAAACTATGGATGGATGGGGTCGGCAGTCCTAAGGATTGCCGATTTCCATAGATATTCCCGCAAGATCAAGTAGGAGAAAAAAATGAAAGGCATAATAATGATTCTTAAATCCACCGGGATGCTCGCCGTTCTACTGTTCGCCGTCATCGGCGTACAGGCGGCGACACTAACCGTGAACACAACCGCCGACAGCGGCCCTGGCAGTCTGCGTCAGGCACTTATCGACGCCAATACCAACGCCGAGGCGAACATTGTAACGTTTGCGATACCAACTGATGACCCCGGGCACAACGCTGGTAACTTTACTATTTCGCTGCTGAATGAACTTCCTCCGTTTCCGCTGGCTCCAATAACACTTGACAACACCATGCCCCAGACGCTGACGGTTTTAGGGAACGGCACTTTTCGGGTCTTTACGTTCGTCAATAGTGCCGTTGTAACGCTCAACCGGATAATCGTCACCAACGGCTTCAGCAATACGCAGGGCGGCGGCATCTTCATGGGAGACAGTTCGACCCTACACTTGAACGGAAGCACCATTACGGGCAATACGGCCGCGGCACAGGGCGGCGGCATTTACATGTCCAACAGCGGCACGATCCACTCGCACGGCAGTACGATCAGAAACAACAATGCCGGCAGTGGAGGCGGTATCTACATCTTCGACAGCGGTACGCTGAATCTCAGCACCAGCACCATTAATAACAACACAGTATCTGGTAATGGCGGCGGCATATACAACGGTACCAGCGGAACGGTAAACGCGATAAATAATACTATCGACGGCAATACCGCGGCCGGCAGCGGCGGGGGAGTTTATAACACCGCCACAATTACATTTACAAATAATACGGTGACGAGTAATTCGGCGAATTCAGGAGGCGGTATTTATAACACTTTTACGGCGACGCTTACTAACAATTTGGTGGCGCTGAATTCAGCTCCCAGCGGTCCCGACCTCTTAGGCACCTTTATCGGGACCTATAATCTGGTAGGAAACGCTGACGGAAGCGTGGGGCTCGCGGGTGCACCCAATCGTGTAGGAACGACCGGCGATCCTATTAACCCGATGATCGGCCCTCTTCAGAATAATGGCGGCCCGACGCTTACACGTGCATTGCTGTCCGGCAGCCCTGCGATCGATAAAGGTAACAGCCCGGGCATAATAACCGACCAGCGCGGCCAGCCTCGGCCCGTGGACAATCCAGCTATTCCAAACGACGGCGGCGATGGCTCGGATATGGGTGCATATGAAGCCCCGATACTGCCCACGACATCAGCCGGCGTCGAGATCTCAGGCAGAGTGCTTACTTCAGACGGCCGCGGCCTACGTAATACTCAGGTTTGGATGACCGATTCCCAAGGTGCCAGGCGGACCTCATTGACCAATTCGCTCGGTTATTACACTTTCACAGATGTCCGGGCTGGTGATTCCTACGTACTTGGAGCCGTTTCCAAGCGGTACCGTTTCGATACACGTGCCGTGTCCGTGAGCGACAGTATGTCGAATCTCGACTTTTTGGCATTAGAGTAACGGCTATTCCGATCAGCGAAACAGGGCGGTCAGGTGACCGCCCTGTTTTTGTTGTGGGGAAAAATTAGTAAGAAAAGCATCGATAGGCCTGCCGACGAACAGAATTAACCGGTAAAAGAAAAAGCTTTAACATTGTTGATCATACGTGCTACAGTTAGAAAGTAAGTAGTTTACAGATGCTTCTAAAACGTCTGAAAAGACGTTTCCACCACTTCGCTCTTAGTCCACCCCACTAAAAAATCTCGCACGATATATCGCACGATAAAGGATCGGTACAAATGAAAAACAACACAATGCTTCTTCCCACCCTGATGATAATGGTCCTGATATTTGCGACCACATCTCAGGCAGCTACTCTCACTATTGATACGACAGCAAAGGCCGGATCGGTCAGCCTGCGTCAGGTAAGCGACAAGAGATCCAGTACGAAAGCAAATGCTGTCGCGGTCGGGACTGCACCAAATCTCGGGGGAGCTGCAAGTTTCGCGGTCCTGGCTGCCACTACGATCACCAACACTGGTTCGAGCCAGGTTATTGGAGATGTCGGGGTCAGCCCTGGTACTGAAATCACCGGTCTGACGCCCGGGATGGTGATAGGTAGTGGTCAGGCCGCCGCCGACCAGGCTCAAACTGATGCTCATGCCGCTTTTGCCAATCTCGCGACTCAGGCTTGCGATGACGATCTTACCGGACAAGATCTGGGCGGAATGACTTTGACGCCTGGAGTTTACTGCTTTTCCAGTTCAGCCCAGCTGACCGGGACACTCACGCTCGATGCTCTTGGTGACCCCAATGCGGTCTTCATTTTTCAAATAGGAAGCACGCTTACGACTGCCAGCGGTTCAACTGTATTGATGACCAATAGCGAAAATTCGTGTAATGTTTTCTTTCAGGTTGGCAGCTCTGCGACTCTCGGCACCGACACAACTTTTGAAGGAAACATCCTTGCCCAGGCAAGTATCACATTGAATACTCGAGCAAGTATTAATGGGCGAGCTTTGGCTTTAGACGGTGCGGTAACTATGGATACAAATAACATCGCCATGGGATGTGATCTCTTGACAACCTCCGCTACAGTTTCAGTCACAGGAAAGGTACTTACATCAGACGGCCGCGGACTGCGTAATGCCCAGGTATTTATGACCGACGCTGAAGGCAACAGAAGAGCCGCGATCACCAGCTCGCTCGGCTTCTATTCCTTCACAGATGTCGAAGCCGGCGGTTTCTACGTGATCGGCGTATCTTCCAAGCGATACCGCTTCGAAATGAGAGCAGTGTCGGTCGGGGACAACATTTCGGATCTCGACTTTTTGGCAATAGATTAATATCCAGGTTCGAATCAACGGAATCAAGGCGGTCAGGTGACCGCCTATTTCTACGCCTGTATTGCTATAAGAAAAGGAGCAGCCAAAATGGCTGCTCCCTTTCTTTTTACCCCCCTGAAAACCTTCCCAATCGATCAACTGAAGTGTTGATGAAGAGTTAAGGGAGGGTCTGTCCTCTCCCTTAACCTACTGGAAGGTAGGTGGCTTGTGCTTTGTTCTATTAGCGAAGTAGAAAGTTTTCCAGATACCTCGACTAAATAAAGCACCCGCTTAGCGCTTAAGCTGCCTTTTACCTAGGTTCAATATAGAACGAATTGACTGGACGTGTATGTACCTTAGCGCACAAACGGTTTTAATTATTTTAAACTGTTGCAGGCTGGTCCGTCGGGTGCTGATCGGAGTTGGGGCGGGCGTTCGGATTCCAGCGGGCGACCTGAGAACGGTCGGGGCAAGCGGCGAGGAGATCCGTGATCTTGCGGTCAAGGGTCGGGTGAATAAGATCAGGGGCGATCTCGGCCAGAGGGCAAAGGACGAATTTGCGAAGGTGCAGCCGGGGATGAGGGAGGGTAAGCAACTCCGTCTCTTTCTTCAAATTGCCGAAGAATAAAATGTCGAGATCAGCAGTGCGGGCGGTGTGCCTGAACTCTTCGCCGCGGCCGAGCAGGTATTCGATCCTCAGCAAGCGAGCCATCATCTGGCTCGGGCTGATCAGGTGAGAGACCTTGACCTCGGCAACCATATTTAGAAACCATGTATCACAGTCGATCTGCCAGGGCTCGGTCTCGTAGATCGCCGAGAGTTTGCAAACATCAAAGCTCGCCTCCATCAGGCCGCGAACGGCGAGCAGGAGGTTGCCGGCCCGGTCCCCGAGATTGGAGCCAAGTCCGATATAAGCAGTTGTTACTTCAGTGTTCACGATATTTGTAGATTAGTAAATAGTGAAACCGGTGCGGTTGTCAAAGGCGGTGGGGTGCGCGCGGGCCTGGGCTGTTGGGAAATCGCTTTCGACCGTTGGGTGGAAACCTTCGGGCCAAAACATTCGTTTACTTTACAGCCCTTCAATGTTTCAATAGAAGGGTAGACTCGATTCCAGCAATGTCGGCCCCCGCGGACATTCGGGCGGATTAAGAAGCGTCTCCGTCTTGACAAAAAACCGACGCCAAACACTGATGCCGCGAAAAAAATTTCGTCACACACAGCGTTTTGACTCACCTAACGATCAATCCTTTCAGGAATATATTGCCAACCAGTCGGCACCGCTGACGACGCGAACCGAGCTTTTGCGGCTGATCAGAGGCGGCGAGGATACTTATCTCGAACTCAAGGTAAAGCTCTCGAACAGCGAACGGATCAGCCAGGGCATCGTCGCGCTGGCGAACACGGACGGCGGGACGATCATCTTTGGGGTAAATGACCATCTGCGGATCGAGGGTGTGAGCAATCCGGAATGGGTTCAGGGGGAGTTGATGCGTATCTGCCGCGAAGAGATCGTACCGCCGCTTATTCCACTGATCGATACTATCGCCTTCGATAGCGGTAAGCGCATCGTTGCGCTCGAGGTGGATGGCAAGCGTCGGCCCTATAGGACGCGGGACGGCAGGTTTTACCTGCGGTTTGGCGAGGAAAAACGCGAGGTCTCGCGGCATGAGCTGTCGGACTGGCTCGACGAGATACGGCCGTTGGGGTTTGAGAATATTCCGCTGCAGAATGTAACGGAACAGGATTTTGACGATGCTCTGCTGTGGTCATTCGCGAGCGGTTTTGACGATAACGCTCCAAATATCAATCTTTACCAGACAAGCGATTTTCTACGAAAAGATCTCACGTTGGCTGTGGGCACGACAGATGAATTCTTCCCGACCATTGCGGCGTTGCTGCTTTTCGGAAAAAATGAACGGGTCGCCGAGCTCCTACCCCGATCGAATGTTACTGTCGCCCGCTATTCCGGCAGTAACGGTGACGCGCAGCTGATCGAGGCGGTGGAGATAAAGGGAAATCTGCTGACGCAGCACGAAGCGATCGTCCGGTTTATCAGGCGTTACGCTGACCTCGAGAAAGAACGGCGAAAACGAAAGCTCGCCCTGGTCACCGAAAAGGTCGTGCAGGAGCGGGGCTACTACCATTCCTATTCGATCTCCGAAGCGATAATAAATATGCTCACGCATCGGGATCTCGCACTTCGCGATATCCGCACGCGGGTGAATATCTACGACAACGCGATCGAGTTCATTAACCCTCGCCGGACGAGCGGATTTGCCCCGACAGCCACTAGAGCGATCCGATACGGAATTTCGCAGCGGCTAAACCCACAGATCGCGTCGATCTTCAGCCGCCGCGAATACGGCATTCATGCTCCACATGGCGGGCTTCCGATGATCCTTCGGCAGTCGAACCGTTTCGCCCAGCGCCGGCCGGAGATATATACTGCCAATGACGAATTCAAGTTAAAGATTTATGCGGCCTAGTTAAATAGCCGAAACCTAGATTATGGCTATTCTGAAAAAACGACAGATCGAGAACCTCGAACAGCTAAGCGGCGAGGAGCTCGATGCATTCATTGACACGCTTCCCGCCGGTCAGGCGACGATCAGCGAACTGATCGACCATGTGGAGGACGAACTGTACGAGTCCGAGTGCAACCACAGCCTGCAATACGCGATGCGCTTTATGATGGAAAACCGGCTCGATTTTGGAAAGATCACCGCTTGGCTGACAAACAACGGTGGCTACTGCGACTGCAAGATCATGGAGCAGATCGCTCCGAAATGGAGGGCGAAATTTGGGGATGACTAAAAAACTCTTTGGTTGAGTTTATGGGTCAAGTTAAGTGATAATGCCAATATGATCGTCGCAGCTCAACATGCTTATGTGACTACCAATGAATCGATACTCGACGGTGAACCCATCATCAGGGGCACACGGACACCCGTGCGAGCGATCGTTGAGTTATACAGACTGGGCATCGCTCCAGAAGAGATTCCAACCCAACTTCCGCATCTGAATCTTGCACAGGTTTTCGATGCCCTTAGCTATTACAGCGACCATTCGGACGAGATCAATCGATACATCATAAAAAATAAGGCTGATGATGATCTCGCTATTCCTGAATAAAAATGCCCTCAGCTTTTATTCGACTTTATCTCGATGAAGACGTGAGTGTCCTCGTCGGAGAGATGATCCGCGCTCGCGGTTTTGATGTCTTGACGACTCGGGATGCAGGTAATCTGGCCGCAAGCGATGCAGGTCAACTGACGTTTTCAGTTCGTGAAAGACGAGCGTTTGTGACGCATAATCGGGTGGATTTCGAGAAACTCGCCTCAATATTTTGAAGATCAAATCGAGCATACTGGCTTAGTAATTGCAGTTCGGAGGAAACCGAACGACATCGTGCAGAGAATCTTACCCATTTTAAATACGGTAGATGCAGAAGAAATGGTAAATCAAATTAAATATATTTAGCCAAGAACCGGGGTGGTAGGACCAGTCGGAAAAGCTAAATGTTGCGGATAATCATTTCAGGGTTTCACTTAAATATTTCCCGGTAAAAGAGCCCGACACTCTTAATAGGTCCTCTGGCGTTCCCGTAGCCACTATCTCACCGCCGCCTACTCCGCCTTCGGGACCCATGTCGATTACGTAATCCGCGGTTTTGATCAGGTCGAGGTTGTGCTCGATCACCAGGACGCTCCCGCCGCTGTCGATAAGGGCTCGAAACGCGGCGAGGAGCTTCGTGATGTCATGAAAATGCAGGCCGGTGGTCGGCTCGTCGAAAATGAAGAGAGTTTTCGAAGTGGTTTTTTGGGCGAGGTGAGATGCGAGCTTAACGCGCTGGGCCTCGCCTCCGGAAAGGGTGGTCGCTGACTGGCCAAGCCGAAGGTAGCCTAGCCCAACCGCCTCCAGCACTTTTAGACGCGTGACAAGCTTGTTCACGTCCTTGAAGAAAAGGATAGCCTCGCGGACAGTCAATTGCAGTGCCTCGTGAATGTTCCTGCCCTTATATTTAACGTCCAGGATCTCCTGTTTGAAACGCATTCCGCGGCAGTCCTCGCAGGTCAGCTCAACGTCGGCGAGAAACTGCATCTCGATGATCACCGTACCTGAGCCCTGACAGATCTCACAACGACCGCCTGGTACATTGAATGAGAAGTGCGACGCATTAAATCCCTTTGTCTTTGCTGCGTTGGTGCCTGCAAACACTTCGCGGATAGCGTCATAGGCCTTGATATAGGTTACTGGATTAGATCTGGGCGTACGTCCAATTGGTGATTGGTCGACGAGTATCACATCATCGACGAGGTCAGCTCCCTTGATCTCCTTGAAAAAACCGACATGGGTATTCCATTCACCTCGATCTTTCTTTAGGCCGGCGTAGAGAACATCGTGAACGAGTGTGGATTTTCCTGATCCCGAAACACCGGTGACGGCAACCAGCATATCTAGCGGTATCTTGACCGAAACATCTCTGAGATTATGCTCACGGGCTCCGACAATTTCGATCGAACGCTTTGTGACCGGCCGCCTTTTCTGCGGCACTTTTATCTCGGCTTCGCCGCGCAGGTATTTAGACGTGAGTGAAACCTCGCTCTTAAGCAATTGGTCAAAGTCACCGGCAAAAACAAGCTCGCCTCCAAATTCGCCTGCGTGAAGTCCGATATCGATAATGTGATCAGCCGCACGCATCGTGTCCTCGTCATGCTCGACGACGATAACGGTGTTTCCGATATCGCGAAGATTCTCGAGGATCTTTATCAGCCGCGCATTATCACGGGGATGAAGCCCGATGCTGGGTTCGTCGAGAACGTAGAGGGTGCCAACGAGCAGGGAGCCGAGATTTGTCGCGAGCTGAATCCTCTGGGCTTCGCCGCCAGACAAGGTCGCAGCCAGGCGGCTAAGGGTGAGGTAATCTAATCCGACCTCAACCAGGAACTTGAGCCGCCTGCGTATTTCGAGCAGGAGTTTATCGGCGATCTCGGCACGTTCTGCATCAAGCTCAAGCGACTGAAAAAACGCATACGCATCGCTGATAGACAGCTCGAGGATCTCAGGCAGCGATCGGCCGCCGATCTTTACATCACGGGCGGCCTGCCGCAAACGCTGCCCGCCGCAGTCGGGACACTTTGTATAGCCGCGATACTTCGCAAGGAACACCCGGACATGGAGCTTATATTTCTTCGTATCTAACCACTCGAAAAATCCTTTTATCCCCCGCCAGCCTTCGTCACCATAGATGATGCAGTTCTGCTGATAATCGGGAAGGTCAGCGAACGGCGTTTTCATGTCGATCGAGGCAGAAGCGCAGTATTTGACCAACTCTTTCTGGGCCCAGGCATGTTGCGGCCGGGTAAAAGGCTCGATCGCTCCTTCTTTTAGAGTCTTGAGCGGGTTTGCGATTACAAGCCCATAATCGATACCGATCGTGTTGCCAAATCCCTGACATGTTGCACATGCCCCGAACGGGGAATTGAAGCTGAAAAGATGCGGCTCGGGCTGTTCATACCGGGTGCCGTCGTATTTGCATATGAAGTTATCTGAGAATTTCAGCCGTTTGCCTTCGGTAGTTTCGGCGATCGCGGCATGCCCCTCACGGAAGCAGGTTTCAAGCGAATCAACCAGCCGTTGGCGACCCTCGGGATCGGATCTTAGGCGGTCGATCAAAACGTACGTGTTCTCGAAATCATCGAACGGGTAGTCCTCGGGTTTCTGCAGTTCGATCGTTTCACCAGCGCGGTAGAGCCGGGAAAAGCCCTGTTGGAGCAGCGATATCAAAAATGCACCTGTCGTGAGATCCGACGCGTCCGCCTTTACTTTTGCCTTTTTCGGCTGTTTTGCGCTCTTTACAATGTGGCGTGACAGTTCATCCTGGATCGGGAAAAGTAGATAAAACCGGGTGCCGGGCTCGAGTTCTGCTAGGATCTCAGACGCGGCGGATTCCGGTGAATCCTTCTTCACCTCCCGACCGCATTTGTGGCAGATGGTCGTGCCAGCACGTGCAAAAAGAAGCCGTAGATAATCATATATCTCGGTCTGGGTGGCTACGGTCGATCGAGGATTCTTGGTCGTGTTTTTTTGCCGGATAGCGATCGCGGGAGCGATGCCAACGATCTCATCGACATCCGGTTTGTCCATACGCTCGAGAAACTGACGTGCGTACGCTGAAAGCGACTCGACATAACGACGCTGCCCTTCTGCGTAAAGCGTATCAAAGGCAAGCGAGGATTTACCCGACCCGGAAACGCCGGTAATCACGGTCATTTTGTTTATCGGGATCGAAACCGAAATGTTCTTGAGGTTATGAACACGAGCTCCGCGGACCTCGATAGTTTCCTCTTTTGGTTTCGCAGCCTGCATAGATGAGATTTCCGGCCGTTAGGCAAAAGGGTATTTTAGCAAATGGGGTTTCGAAGCAGAAGCCGGAGCATGGGTAAGTGCGTAACCCCCGACCTAAGTGCTAAAACTTAAGGGCTTTCTGAGTTTGAATTACCAGCGGTGATCGTAGATGCCGAGATTTCCACGCCAGTCCTCAGGTTCGTCGTAAACGAGACTTGGAATCGAGCCTTCAATAGAGATCTCTGCGTCCATTTCGCGGCGAAGGCGGTAAGTGCGGCCTGAGGGGGAGCAAACTGTCAGTACTATACGTTCTTCGGAAATCTTTGAGACGGCTGCGAAACGCCAGTCGGTACGCGAGCGGACGATCAGACGCGAGCCGATCGGAAGTTCGTTAAGCTTTAGTTTCGTTTTGGGAGCTTCCACGCTTTTCGACGCTTATCGTAAATATCCTCGGCAGTTGAACCAGGTAAGCGACCTTTGCCGTCGAATCCCAGGTCTTGGTGGTTATCACAACTGCCTGTTGGGAGTTATTGAACGGCAGTTTGAATGGCGGCGGACTCGGGCGTTTCACCTGACCTGCCGACTCACCGAAAGGACGATCGCAAAAGGAAATACCCGAAATGTCTTCACTCTTAGTCCGCAAAAACTGTGTCGCCTTTGAGCCGTTTTCGCCCTACCGCATACATTCGCATTCCAACCATGACCATTACCAGCGAAACCGCGATCCATGCGACTGCCCAGACAATTGCTGGAATACCGGTAACTGCCGCCATGTTGGCAGCGTCTGATGGATGTGCCGATGTCGCTGAAATAACATAAAGATCGCGAAGGCTGAAAAAGGCGTTTAGCAGACACTGGACCGCGAGGAACGCCAGAGCGAAATTCGCCCATTTCATGCTGGCAAACTTTGCGATCGCCAAAAGTGCCGCCGCCAGTACCGTTCCGGAAAAGACGGTGAAAAGAATGCTGCCGAACGTGACATTTACCAGAAAATTGTAGAACGGTGCGAGAAAGCCGAATACGAACGTCATAAGTCCGACGAAAACACCCGCCGAGGCAAGGCCAATTCGCGATGAATACCCGCGCCGCATCCACGCCAGAAGAATAACGCCAAAGGCTGTTGTGCCTAGATAGCCTGCACTTGATATGAATAGCGAAGAGAGTCCAGAGGACTGTGACCAGACTGCGCCGCTCCCGTCCGGAGATACCGTCAGGCTCTGGACCGCATTGCCGGTTATAAACGCCGCGAGAGCATGGCCGCCCTCGTGAATAAACGTCGCGAAAAGCTGCAGCGGGTAAAGCACGTAAGCCGCCGTGGGCACAACCCAGGAAAGAGCCCAGATGCCCACGCTTACGAGGGTAGCAATGATGAGCAGGGAAATTTGGGGTCTTGCATCTTGGGCCATTGTGTATCTCATAGTAAAACTCCTCGTTTAATACTTACGACTATTGTAGGCGAAAGTTCGTCCGGCGTTAATAGTTCAGATGCGATCGGCCGTGAAATCGGTTTTCCCGCCCGTTTTGGATTCGAGCCTTATATCGGAGATCACGATATCTTTCTGGACCGCCTTGCACATGTCGTAGACCGTCAGAGCCGCTACTGAAATCGCTGTCAGGGCTTCCATCTCGACACCGGTTTGCGCCGTCGTCACAGCCTCAGCTTTAATTTGGATGCCGAAATCCGTGAATTCCGCCGTAACGCTTACTTTGGACAGGTTGATCTGGTGACAAAGCGGGATCAGTTCGGACGTTTTCTTTGCTGCCATGATCCCGGCGATCCGGGCGATCTCAAGCGGATCACCCTTGGGAGTAGGGTGGGTTTTTAGAGTTTGCAGAGTTTCTTTGGACAAAAGGATCTTCCCAGACGCGACCGCACGGCGTACACTCGCCTCCTTGTTGGAGACATCGACCATCGTCACCTTTCCCGTTTCGTCAAAATGCGAAAGCTCGTTCATATTTCACAGATATACGATGTCGCCTACCTCACCTTTTTTTCTGACACTTCCTTTCGGAAGAAAGATAAGGGAATCGGCCCTCGAATAGCCGACGAAATCGGACGACCCCTGCCATTTTAGCGGAAACGCGACCAATTGAGCCAATTTGTTCGTTTCCAGACGCGAAGGCAGATAGGTATCCCGTTCGCGATTGGCTTTAACGTCGGTCCCCATAACGGCCCTGCCCGAAAGCAGGGATGTAGATGCCGCACCCTGCATTTTTAGCAAAGACTCGCGAACGAAGAGATGGAATGTAACGGCCGCCGATACTGGGTTACCGGGGAGACCAAAGATGAGCGATCTGCCGAGGCGGGCGAACACTATAGGTTTGCCCGGTTTGAGGCGAACCCTTTCAAAGAAGATATCAGCGCCGAGTTCCGCTAAGGCAGTTTTGGTGTGGTCATATTTTCCGACCGAGACTCCGCCGGTAATGATCAGTAAGTCCGAGGCCTTGGATGCTGAACGGATCACTTTTTTGAGCTCCGCAATATCGTCTCCGACGTTGGGGAGAACCTTCGTTTCGCCGCCGAATTGGCGGCTGAGGACATCGAGCGTAACGGAGTTTGAGTTCCTGATCTGATCGCGGCCAGGCTTTTTAATGACTTCGACGATCTCGCTGCCTGTGCCGAGGATAGCGATCCGCGGCTTCTTGCCGACCCTGACCCTTGCATAGCCGAATGATGCCAGTACCGCGATCATTTTTACGGTAATGACCTCACCGGCTGTGAGGACCGCGGTTTCGCGTTTTATCTCAGAGCCTTGCCGGACAATAGCGGTTTCTGTCTTAACCGACTCAAGTATGTTTACGTTTTCTTCGGCTTCGTCAGTGAGTTCAACTTTTTGCACGGCGTCAGCGCCCGTGGGAACGGGTGCGCCCGTCATGATCCGCACGGCCTCGCCATTTTTTAAGCATCCCCGCCAGCCATTTCCCGCGGCGGATTCACCAATGATCTTCAGCGAAACGGGAGCATTAGTAGTATCGGCGGCAATGACCGCGTATCCGTCCATCTGTGAGCGGTCGAAGGGGGGGAGATCCATATCCGCCGTGATATCCTCGGCGAGCACACGGCCAACTGAATCCGCCAGATCGACTCTCTCAGATGAAAGAGGTTTTGTCTCTTTTTCAACGATCTCCAGAGCTTTTTTGATCGGGATCATAGGGTTGCTACATATCCGGAATAAGTGAAAAGTGATAACTGATAGGTGATAAGTTACCGGATCAAATACAGGTCCGTCTGCCGTGGGCGGATGAACTGATACCCGTTCGGCGTCATTACAGCGTCGTCCTCGGCCATTATGGTGACGTTTTGGCCGCCCCATTCGGGGACGGCGGTGGAGGTGTTTAGCTCGATCGACATGTACGAGCCCGGGATTATCTTGTTACCTCCGCCGCCGATGTTTCCGCGGAAATCGATCGATGGCCCCAGGCCGTGCCCGTGAGTTCCGATCGGGTGCGAGTAGATCATCGCTTCGATTCCTTGTCGTTTGGCTTCCGCGATGGTCCTTTCATAAACCTCGGTGCCTGTCATGCCGGCACGGGCGACGCCGAACAGAATGTCTTGCAGCCGATTAGTGTTCTTTAGGGCGGCCGATAATCCGGCCGGTGCTGCGCTCTCGCCGGGTTTTAGAACGTAGGCGTGTTTTTGCCAATCGGTACTCAGGCCCATGTAATCGAGGCCGAAATCTACATGAATAAGATCACCGCGCTGGATCACCCCGCTCTCCTGCGCGGTGCTGAGGAATGGCCCGGTCGTTTCAGTTTGAGAACGCTGCCGCTGAATTCGCAGATCCGGTTGAAACCAGATCGTGAGTCCAAGATTATTGACCTGCTGCATCATCCACCAGCGAACATCGCCGACGGTCGTTTTTCCGGGCGTAATCACCTCGTTTGAAAAAGCCCGGCGGGTGATGACATCGGTTGCGAGAACTGCGGTGCGATAATGCTCTAATTCCTCAGGCAGGCGAGTGTCGAAAAACTCTGTCAGGAACGCGGCGGCGGGAACAAATTTCTTCTCGGTTTCCGGTCCGAGGGCCTCAGCGATGAATCTGAAAGAGTCATAAGAAAGTCCGCTTTGCTGACCACGTGTGCCCCCGATATTCAGGCCGATCGTTCGCGGTTTTCGCTCGTCGACGAGTTTCTTTAACTCCTCGCCAAACTTATCGCGTGCCGGCATCACCATCCGATAATGGCTTTTTAGCCTCTCCTCGACATATCGGACCATGGCGATACGTTCGAGCCTTTCGCCCTGGTCGATGAAGATGAAGATATCGCGGCGTCCGACGATCGGTATCGGGGGAACGATGTGTTCGGTTACGGGATCGCTGTTAAATTCCTCGTTAACGACGATCCACATCTCGATGCCGTGCCGCTTCATCATCGGAAGCAGCAGGGAGCCGAGACGCTTTTGCAGCCATTGCTCTCGTACGTCCATCTGCTGACGCTGGGTCAGCAGCTTGGGCATTTGAGGTATAGGCTCATCCGGCCGGTTCTGGGCGAAGACGTATAATGGCCAGCACAGCAGAATCGAGAGCAAAAGAGTATCTTTTCTAATCAGTCGCATATCAACCATTCCATCCAATCAGCCAAATAAAGAAATACCAGGAACAGAGTAGCGCTAACCATGCCGCACAAAAGGCCGCAAATATCTTAACGACTATTGTTGGGAGATTACGTTTCAATTCTATTCTTGAAAAGCGTCATTTAGACTATTGAGAGTCGTGACTTTCGCGCTAGATCGGGCGAAATGATAGACTTCAATTTTGAATTTACGACTCGGATTTTACCATACCAGGCTAACAGTGAGGATATTATAAACAGTGATCGAATTTGAACTTAGCGAAGAACATAAAGCGCTACAGCAAACTGTGCGGGAGTTTGTAGCCGGCGAGGTTGCTCCGTATATAAAAGAGTGGGATGAAAAGGCTCACTTTGAACGCTCCATTTTTGACAAGATGGCTGAGCTCGGACTGCTGGGGGTCTGCATTCCCGAGCAGTACGGCGGTGCGGGCTTTGACTACATCTCGCTCGGCATCGTTTGCGAAGAATTGGAAGCCTGCGATACCTTCCTGCGCGTAGCAATGTCGGTGCATGTTGGGCTTAATTCGCTGAGCGTTTTTAGCTGGGGAACCGAAGAGCAGAAGCAGAAGTATCTGGTCCCGCAGGCTAAGGGAGAGAAGCTTGCAACCTTTGGGCTAACCGAACCGAACGCCGGTTCCGACGTTGTCGGAATGCGCTCGTATGCTCGCAGGGATGGTGACGACTGGATCCTGAACGGCGAGAAGATGTGGATCTCGCTCGGAAACACCGCCGACCACTTCCTGTTCTTCTGTTGGACGGATCAGGAAAAACAGAAGAATCGTGACCACAGCGGGATCTCATGCTTCATTATCGAGCGTTCGATGCCCGGCTTCTCGAGCGGTTCTCTTCATGGAAAGATGGGAATCCGTGCGGGTGATACCGGTTATTTTTCGCTCCAGGACGTGCGAGTTCCGCAAGCGAATATGCTCGGTAACGAGGGCGAGGGTTTTAAGATCGCGATGTTCAGCCTTGAGAACGGGCGGTACACCGTCGCTTCGGGTGCAACGGGCGTTATCAGGGCTTCGAGAGACGCTTCGGTCGCATACGCAAATACCCGCGAGGTACAGGGGCAAACGATAGCTAACTTCCAGTTGGTCAAGCAGAAGATCGCTAATATGGAAGCTGATTATCAGATGGCCCATCTGCTGTGGCTGAAGACGGGTTATCTAAAAAACATGGGCCTGCCCTCAGCCCGTGCCGCAAGTCTCGCCAAATGGCAGGCAACGGTCCGCAGCGAGACCGCTGCATCGATGGCGATCGAGATCCACGGTGCGAATGGCTATACGAACGACTACCCAGTCGAGCGTTATCTCAGAAACTGCAAGGCGGCCGTGATCTACGAGGGAACTCGTGACATTCACACGCTGATGCAGGCCGATTGGGCGTTAGGTATGAAGAAGGAGAAGCCGGCCAGGGTTATCCTTCCTCCTTACAAGGCGACTGATTCAGCGGCTGCCTAGTTTGTGATATAGAAAAGGGGCGTAAGAACGGCTGTTCTTGCGCCCCTTTTTGCTATGTGCCCGGACTATTTTGAAGTGTTGGCGTTTGCGTTAGAGGTTGCGTTGGTATTAGTGGCTTTGTCCGCCATGAATGTAGGTGATTTATTAGTCATTTTCCATTCGCCGTTTTCCTTTTCAAAATACATATCAAATCCGTTAGGATACGTATCCGTGTAAATCGTCCCAACGGCGGTGTTGCCGGTTATCCTCTCATTTTTTACTTCACACTTTTGCGCGACTTTCTCATCGTCAAGGAATTCTACCAACGTTTTTATATTGTCATCCTTCATCTGCTCTTCGAAATGTCGAATCGTTTCAGATGTGTACATTCTTCGCATTTGCGGCTCATCCTTCTTTAATTTTGCGGCACAATAGGCCTCAAATAGAGGGGTTAAGGTAGGAGCGTCGTTTGTTACCTTATCAGCTGCCGGTTTAGTCGTTTCCAGAGGGTTATTGGCGGCGGTGTTAGAATTGCCGGTATTTCCCGTATTAGCCGGGTCGCTTCCGCAACCAGTCAAGGCGACTGCAAACGTCAAAACGGCGAAAATATTTATGTAACGAAGATGCATGAATTAATGTTAGCCTCCTGTCAGATCGAAGTGAAGAGTATAATAAATATCGCCCAAATGGACAAAACAGCCCAATCCGAATTGCATCGCCTCTTTCTGATCGAGAGCTTGCCTGAACCACTGACTCCGGCAAGCCGCCACCTGCAGATATTCGATCGATACATTGAGGGGACAAGGATCCGTCTTCGTCGGATACGGGACCCTTACTCGAACGAATGGAATCGGATACTACAGAAGCGGGTTACCTCGGCGGCGGGTGCCGAGGTCAAGTTATCTGAGGTTCATCTCGACGAATCTGAATTCTCTATTCTCGACCGATTAGCCGGCCCCGAGTTACGCAAGAATCGGTATTTTTACGAGTTCGATCTTGTTGGATTTTCGTTTGACGTTTTTCTCGGACCGCTGAAGGGGATTACGCTGGCGCGTGCCGAATTTGAGGCCCTTGATAAAGCGAATGATTTTTCACCGCCGGTGTTTTCGGTGATAGAAGTGACAAATGAACCCTTCTTTTCAGGCGAACATTTGGTTGATAAGAATTTCGCCGATGTCACGGCTGAGATCGAGCGGCTCGCGGCATTGCCTAACAAAACTGGTTCTTAACTAAGAAAGGCGGCATTTCAGCCGCCTCTACCCTGTAAACTGCAGTGCAATTAATCTTTTCTGGGATCCAGGGTTACGGCCCTTTCGAGAGATTCGTAGATACGCAGATAGATCTGAGTTTCACGCGGAATGAGTGTCGTCCAACCGGCTCCGCCCCTGCTAATATAACCCGCCAGTCTGGCCGGGTTGGAGTTATATCCTGCAGCCATCAATTGTTCCTGCGTTGCAATTCCCGTCAGCAGCGCGTTTGTAACGGCGGGCCTTGAGAGCAGGTCGTCCCATGTCATCTGCATGTAAAGCAGCATCGCCTGTCCGGCGTTTACATGATCTCGCATACCTTCGACGAAGTCGGGCATCAATCCGGCGTTCGGATATCTGGACCGCACGATCCGGTATGTCGACGGGATCATCTGAACCATACCGCCGGCCCCGGCCGAACTGACCGAATAACGGTATGTCTGGCCCTCGTTCAATGCGAAGAGTGTGAAGATGTCGTTGTAGATATTTGGATGAAATTCGGTCCGAAACCTGAGATGATCGACATGCTCCACGGTTGCGAGGCGTTCGGCAATATCTGCTACCTTCGGCTGGATTGGAAAACCTTTAGTTTTTAACCGTTCGCGGGAGATGTCTATAACGTTTCGAACATACATCCGCCCGGCAGTCACCGTTTCGGGAGTAACAATACCCGGGTGCGTCGACATATAATACGCTGTTTCGTAATAACGGCCGCCGCGTTCCACTGGATATTGCACGAGAATAGGGAGATGTGACTTTCCGCTGGAATCAGTCAGGACGATAGGGGTGTTTACACCGTTAGCCCGAATGGTTCGCGAAGTCATCGGCTTGCCATTTGAAGAAAGGACGGTAGTCGGAGAATCTCGTGATAGAAAAGCTTCTTTGCTGAGGACAATGTACTCGACCTTTTTAGTGTCCCAGTCATAATAGGCTATACGAACTGGGGTCAACATGGTCATCGGTTCGGTCGATGAGGTCATCAACGGCCGCGACTGCATTTGTCGTTTTGCTTCGGCAATGCGGTTCTTGAGCTGGGAAAAGCTTAAACCCGTATATGAAAGGTTGCTCGCGCCGGACGGAGCGTTTGCTGATGACGAAGTTGCTATTGTCGTGACCGGCCGAGAACTCGGAGCGGGATTTGTTGCCGGCGGCATCGGTGTCGGGGCCGGTGTGCGGGCCGGCTGACTTCCTGGCATCGAACTGGACACGATCACACGGGGCCTTTCCGAAGTCTCGGTTGGAGTCTGAGCACTTAAGGTGATTGCAGAGAAAATGAGGGCAACAATAAGACTTTTGATCATATTCTAATTAATTCGGAGAGATGACCTTGGAACAATGTTTCCGCAGATCTGCGGCGAGTAACTATAAGATTCACCCAATATAGGCGGAGTTGTCAACCGTTTCTGAAAAAATTATCGTATACACAATCATTTCTTATGGCTTTTTCTAGTTGTTTCGCCCTTTCATAAGTTATAAATTTAATCTTTCTTTCTGAAAGTCCGATATAGTTTTATGAAAAGACTTTTTGGTACCGACGGCATACGCGGGCAGGCAGACGAATATCCGCTTGATCCGAGGACCGTCAACATTTTAGGTGCGGCCCTAGCAAGGCGATTTCGCGAGATTCTCGGCCGCGAGCCGCGGTTTATAACAGGTCGCGATACAAGGGAGTCCGGCCCCGCGATCGAATCGGCGATTCACGCCGGCGCAGCTGTCGAAGGGGCCGTTTGCGAATCGGCTGGGATCATAACGACGCCGGGAGTGGCTTATTTGACGAAAGCATTCGCATTCGATGCCGGCATCGTTATCAGCGCGTCTCATAATCCTTATCGGGACAACGGGATAAAAATATTCTTACCAAGCGGAAAGAAACTGGACAGAATGGATGAACTCGCGATCGAGGCGGCCGTTTTTGCCGGAAATGCTCCGCAGGTCGGTCGAACTGACAACCGGCCGAAACGAACTGAGGAGCTTTGCCAGGCGTATTTTGACCATTTGCGAAGCGAGGCAGGCGACCTTTCCCTGTCAGGGATGAAGATAGTTCTCGATTGCGCTAACGGGGCCGCATCATGGCTCGCTCCCTCGTTATTTGAATCGATTGGCGCCGCTGTAAAAACGATCAACGGTACTCCGGATGGGCAGAACATTAACAGAGAGTCGGGGTCGACCCACCTCGATCATATCGCCCGGGCCGTGGTAGCGGAGGGAGCCGACCTGGGTGTCGCATTCGACGGGGATGCCGACCGTGCGTTATTCGTCAACGAGAACGGCGATGTTGTCGATGGCGACGCGACGCTTTGGGTGATGGCCAAGTATTTGAAGGACCATGGAAAACTAAAAAACGCAACGGTGGTCGCGACCGTGATGAGCAACATCGGCCTGCAGATCGCGTTAGCGTCGCGGGGAATCGGACTTGTCAGAACTGATGTCGGGGATAAATATGTTCTCGAAAAACTCCTTGAGACCGGATCAGAAGTTGGCGGCGAGCAAAGCGGCCATATAATCTTTCCCGATATCAGCCTTGTTGGGGATGGAATGATGACTGCACTGCTCTTGCTGAAGGCAATTCGTGAACGCGGCACGCAGCTCTCAAAATCTATTGAAGGGTTTTCACGATACCCGCAAATATTGTTAAATGTTCCGGTCAAAGAGAAACGGCCGTTCGATGATGTACCCGAGATCGCCGCAGCGGCAAGTCGTGTGGAAGGCGAGCTGGATGGTGAAGGTCGACTATTACTTCGTTATTCAGGTACCGAAAAGCTCGCTCGTGTGATGATCGAGGGTAAAGATCAGGCCGGCATCGAGGCTCAAGCCCGACAATTGGCCAAGGTGATTGGTTTATCATTAGGTTAAAAGCATGACCCCAACTTCCGTACAGATCGATCTGCCTGCAAGTCCGACGAAATATCAGATCTTTATCGGAAGGGACCTGCTGAGAGCGTCCGGTAAATGGGCCAGGAAATGCGTCGGGCCGAACACTACCCGGATCGCATTGATCTCCAACTCGACTGTTTTTGACCGTTATGGCCGAACAACGGTGGAAAGTCTGGCCGGGGCCGGATTCGGCGTTGAAACCTTTCTTATCGGTGACGGTGAAAGCTACAAGACCTGGAAGACAGCGGAGGCGGCCATCGATTTTCTGTCCAAAGCGAGGATAACTCGGTCTTGCGTGATAGTGGCGCTCGGAGGAGGCGTGGTCGGTGATCTCGCGGGCTTTGTATCGGCAATCTACCTTCGCGGCGTTGATTTTCTGCAGATCCCGACGTCACTGCTGGCGATGATCGATTCGTCTGTGGGCGGAAAGACCGGTATCAATTCGAGTTTTGGCAAGAATCTCATCGGGGCTTTCCGTCAGCCACGCGGCGTACTGATTGATACCTCAACGCTCCAAACGCTCCCGCAAAGGGAAGTCGCTGCCGGACTCTGCGAGGCTATAAAACACGGTGCGATCGGTGGCCCGAAGCTCCTCGGCCCGGTTCGCGAACTGCTAACTAAATATCCGCCTGACCAATTTCCGACAGCGTTCGGCAACGAGCATTTTCACGAGATGTTGGCGACCATGATAGCGTCCCAAGTCGGGTTCAAGGCCGAGATAGTGATTGAAGACGCCCACGAATCCCCCGATCGGACCGACGGGAGATCCAGAAAGGTCCTCAATTTCGGGCACACGTTTGCACATGCCCTTGAGAAGGTAACGGATTACACGTACTTCAAACACGGTGAGGCCGTTGGTTATGGAATACTCTTTGCGGCGGAGCTCTCGAAATCGCTTGCCCTTTGCAGTAAAAACGATGTAGAATTGTTGAACGACGTTGTTCACAGCGTCGGTCGCTTGCCGAATCTCTCGGGCATCGACCCTGACCTAATTCTGGAGGCCTTTAAGCTTGATAAAAAGAATGTTGCAGGCTCCCTGCAACTCGTTTTGCTAAAAGGCATTGGAAACCCAGTGATCATCTCTGATCGATATATCCCTCCCGCAGCGATCAAGAAAGTTTTAAGACAGTTTATGGCGAGAAACTCATAATCTCACCGCAATCCATCGGGGTAAAGGAAAAATGAAAGATCATATTAAACAGAACGACTCCGAGCGCGGTGGTGCAGGCGTCAAGTTTTTGATATTTCTGGGATTAATATTCCTAATTGCCCACGCCGGCTATAACTATGTTCCGGTTGCATATTCCGCGGAAAGCCTGAAAACAGAGATGGAAACAGCCGTGCTCCAAGGCATGGCCCTACCGGGAAAAGTTAATCCTATTGAAAACGTCAAAGCCAGGATCAGCCGAGCAATGGTGCAGAATCAAATTCCGCCTGAAGCAATCGTCGAGGTCAAGCAGGCGGGCAATGCGATCACTGCCAATGTTCGATATTCTACTCAAGTCGACATGCTGCCCTTTGGCCTCTACAAATACAATTACGCATTCGACCACACTGCTACACCGACCGGCTTCCTGATGAAGCAATAGGTCAAACAGCAGCAGCTAGGGCCTGTTGGATCTTGAGAGGCTGGATCTGTATCAAAGCATCCGGAGCATCGGCCAACCAAGTGGATGGACAGACGCCACACGTAGTGCATTTTTCGACCGCGGGGCAGGGAAGGCTCGAGAGGGATTCGAGAGCTTTTTCGTGCTCGGTCTTAAGAAAATCGAAAGATAATCCGGAATCAACGATCGTCCAGGGCAGGAACTCGTCATAGCTTCTGTCACGTGACGTGTGCAATGCTGGGTCGATCCCAGTCTCACGAAGTGCACGGTTAAGGTCGCCACCCATTCGTGCGGCCAGATCGATGACCCGGCTTACGGTTCTGTCGCCCGATGAGAAGAGGGCTTGTTCGTGAGCGATACGGGCCGACATGAAGCGAACATCGACATTTGGGATTTTGCTCAGCCCCTTGCAGACGTATTTGATCCGCTTTTTCAGTTCTTTCTCATCACAGATCGCATCCCATTGCAGCGGCGTATTAGGTTTAGGAACGAAGCCATTCAAAGAGGGAATTATTTTACCCGCTCGACCAAATCGCTTTCCTGCCTCGAGCATCCTGTCCTTTATTCGCTCCACCAGGACAAACATCTCATCGAGGTCCTCGTCAGTTTCGGTTGGGAGGCCGACCATCATATACAGCTTGACGGTCAGCATTCCGCGGTCGAAAACCGCACCGCAGATATCGACGATCTCGTCGTTGGTCAGATTCTTGTTAATGACGCGGCGAAGACGGTCGGAGCCGGTCTCCGGCGCGACTGCGATCTGCTGATCGCGGGATTCGACGAGAGCGTCAAGAAGTTCGTCCGAGATCTGATCGAGCCGCAGGCTGGAGACGGAGATCCGGTATTCCATCGCGCGCAGTTCACGCAGGATGGTCGATATTTCAGGGTGGTCGCAAACTGCCGTCGACACCAAGCCGATCTTGTCGGTTTTCGATCGCCACTCCCTTGCTTTGGCGAGTATGTCCTTAGCAGGAACGACGCGGGGCGGATAATAGTTATAACCGGCCCAGCAGAATCTGCATCCTTGCGAACATCCACGCGAGATCTCGACAAGCAGCCGATCGCCCATTTCTGCCCCGGGAGACCAGATCGCCGTCGAAGGGCAGAAGGTATCCTGATTTACAAGGAATTCGGCAAGTTCGGTCTCGCCTCGTTTAAGCGCCCGGCGGAGAGTGCCTTCCTTTGGGTTTACCGCGGCGAGTGCTCGCCCGACGCGTTTTGGCACGCCTTCAGTCTTCGGGACGTAATTGAAAACAGTGCCGTCATCGTTGTAGATCACGTTGTAAAGCGAAGGTACGTAAAACCCGCGGCCGATTCTAGCCAGATCGATCAACGTATCTTCCTTTGACTTGCCTTCCATCAGTGCATCGACAAGCTGGAAAGCAAGGATCTCACCTTCGCCGACCGCGATCACATCGGTAAAATCAGCGATCGGCTCCGGATTGAGGAATGACGCCGCTCCGCCCATGATCACGAGCGGATGACCGTCGCCTCGTTCCTTCGCCCAGACCGGGATGTCTGCAAGCTGGAGCATCCGGGCCATGTTCAGATAATCGGTCTCGAACGATATCGAAAAAGCTACGACATCAAATGACCTGACCTTCGACTGGGTTTCGAGCGACATCAGGGGTGTGCCGGTTTTTTCATATTCGGCAAGCTCGGCCTTGTCGGGCAGGAATACTCTTTCGCAAACAACATTCGGAATGGAGTTGAAAAGCTCGTACATTGTATGCAAACCCAGATTTGCCATACCTATCGAATGAGTATTCGGATAGCAAAGCGCAATCCGCAGCGACCCGCCGCGGGAGACGAAATACCCCTCCTCGACGGCGAGTTTGGATTGATAGCTTTTCTGAATTAACTTGTTCATTCCTGCATCAAGAGTAACAGATTATCCCTAACGCGGGACAAGACCAATCGTTGTTAGATGCCTGGTCGTGATATTCGGTGCGATTGTTTTTCATAGGGATCGAGTGGGTTTAAGGAGATCTGCCGAACAACAATTGCGAGAGCGTACGATTTTTTCGACCAGGCGAGACTTAGGGTTATCAGTTGCGTCTAAACGATAATCGATCTACGCACAAATAACCTGGATGGGAGCTCGTCGGATATAGATGTCACTGGGGCGCAAATAGCAGCATTAACAAGGGCTAAAGGAAGGGCACTCCCTGCTACTTCTTCTTTGTATCAGGTTTGGGCGTCGAGTAGTATGGACGGTGCTGGACCACGATCGCTTTATCTTCGTAGACGCCGTCGCCGTCCAGATCGACTTTGACCTCAAGCTTATAGCGTTTTCCCGCCTCGTGTTTTTCAGGTACATCGTACGCCAGGGAATACTGACTTCGGAGCATCGCGTTGATCGAATTCAAGTATTGGGGAATCTCGCCCTCAAAAGTCATTGGGTAATGGGCCCCGCCGGATTCTTTGGCGATTGTATTCATCGTATTCTGTGCCTGTAGAAAGGTGAGCCGGCCCGGAGTTCCCGATATACTATCTGTCGGGCCGAGTAATGCCTCGTACTTCTTATAGAACAGATTTCCGGTACTGATTATGTAGATCGGTATCCCTGCTTCCTGCACAATACGTCGAACCTGGTCGTAATTGATCCTGCTAAAAGTGTCTATTCCCGAGGCGACGAGAATAATGGCACGACGTTTTGCCCTTACGTCCACCATACCGCCATAGACCGATTTTTCGTTCTTTGAATTCTCCAGGACTACTGAATCACCCGTACCTCCTACGAGGGCAAACTTAAGAGCGTCAAAAAGATTATTTTCACGAAACGCGGGGCGATTCTTAAGCAGAATATCCACCGTTGACCTGAGTCGGCCAGGGTCATTGGTGAAATCAGTGATCGGTGTAGGGCGCATGTCAAAGGCGATGACGGAGGCATAGTCATCCGGCGGCTTGATGAATCCGGAGAGGAATTGCGCAACGGGCCTGATGACCTCGTACGTACCCGGTTCCCAGTAGCCGCCAGCCGCTTGGCCGAGCATCTCGGTCCATTTGCTGTATTCAACAACAAGCGTAACTGTGATCGGCGAATCAGGCGTTGAGAAATTCGATACGTCCTGCTTCACGCCATTTTCAAAGATCGCGAAATTCTCCCTTTTTAGCCCAGTAATAATATTGCCGGATTTTTTGTTGTAAACCACGGCGTCGACATTGACGATGTTGGCTTCGACCCGCTCAACGGTCGGATCCAAAATGGCATTCTTCTCTTCTTCTGCACGGCGTTTCTCTTCCTCAAGCTTCAATCTCTCTTCTTCGGTCAGCGGGCGGGGCCGCTCATTCTTCTTTCCGCTGCCAGCAGGCGGTTGGCCTTTCTGCGGTCTCGACTGCGTCAGACCAACTGACGAAGTCACCAAAAGAACGACACAAGCCAACGCAAAAGATGCGAGAGCCCTCAGCTTAAAGTTGATAACGGACATAATTTCCTCTAGAGAGATACCTTTGTTAGATACAAATTGTCGAAGTTTGGTTGGTCATCATAAGGACGAATCTGAATCGAAGGTAAAAGCAAACGACAATATAGATTGACACAGATCACACCAGACTCCTAGAATTTTCCTGATAAGCGTGAAGAAAAACCAAGAACCCATAACGATCCAGCGTATCAGGCAGACACACGCCGACAGGCACGAAGAGATCCGGAATCGAATGTCGGAGTTTGATGACCTGCGTGAGAAGGGTACTGATGCCAATTACTGGGAAGAGATGGTCTTCTGCTTTTTTACGGGGGGCTGCTCCGCGCGGATGGGACTCAACTCCCTCGACGCTGTAAGGTCGATGCTGCATACCGGAGATCAGCACGAGCTAGCTGCAGCCCTTACGGGAGTTCATCGTTATCCGAATGCGCGAGCACGGTATATCGTGGCATCGAGGGCCTTTCTGAGAGAACATTGCTCGCTCGAGTTGCGTAAAGCACTTAACAGCTTCTCGTGTGGATATGAACGCCGGGATTGGCTCGCCCGGGAGAAAGGAATCAAAGGCCTGGGTTATAAAGAAGCGAGCCATTATCTCCGAAATGTGGGCTTCAAGGGGTATGCCATTCTCGACAAACATGTCCTGAATTGCCTCGTCGAATTAAAATTAATTGATGACCCAAAGCCACCAAACACCCGGTCGAGGTATCTAATGATCGAAGAAAAGGTGAGAGAACTCGCTGAAACGTCCGGCGTAAATTTCGACGAACTGGACCTTGTTCTGTGGTCAATGAAAACCGGCATGATATTAAAATAGTTTCATCTCCCCGTGAAATGGTGTTAGCGGTATGAAGAGTAACTGTCGCGACTCGGTAAATTCGGTTGTCGGGATATTTACGCTTGCCGTTGTAGCTCTTGTCGGACTCAGTTTTCTCCCGCAAAGCGTTTTTTCTTTAACCCCTCCGCCCGATCAAAAGAAAAACATAAAAAAATTGATGCGTGAGGCGAGGAAGCATCTGCGGGGAGGGTTGCTGGTCGAGTCGGAAGCTCTTCTTAGAAAAGCCATAGCGATCGATCCCGTGAGTGTCGAGGCACGAGTAGAACTCGGTTTTGTTTTGACCAAGCAGCGAAGGATCCTTGAAGCGTATGACCTTATTTTGGAAGCCGCAAAAGTCGAACCCGGTAATTCCAGAGCTTTGTCAGTGCTAGGGGCAACATTGCTTGCCGGGGGACGTTTTACGGAGGCACGCCTTCTTTTCGCTCAAGCAATAAGACTGAATCGACGCGAGGATCTGGCGTGGGCTGGGTACGGGATGATCGATTTTTATGAAAATCGGATCTCCGAAAGCATAGAAAATCTTAAAGAAGCGGCATATCACCGGCCCGACGAACCAGATTACCAGTTCGCGCTTGCCCAGGTCACTTCCAGAGCTGAGCTCTATAAAGAAGCCGCCGAAGCCTATAGAACTTTTCTCAAGATCTCCAAAAATACAGATTCTGACCGTCGAGCTCGGATTAAAGGCCTTATAGAATTTCTAGTCTATCTGAGCGGGAATGACAGGCTTTACTCAATCGGCGGCCGCAGCGAGACTCGGATTCCTTTTAAACTTGAGGGAAATCGACCGGTGATGAACCTTAAAGTGAACAATTATAAGGATGAACAGCGTTTTGTGCTGGACACCGGAAGCGGTATCTCGGTAATTTCCGAAACGACCGCAAAGCGCTTGAAGATCAAAACAGTCGCCCGGGGCGGACACGCGAAAGGTATAGGGGGCGACGGGAAGTTCGAGATCGCTTATGGACTCGTAAGAGAGATCGGGATAGGAGACATAACTGTCCGGAACGTCCCCGTTTATATTCGCAAGTTTCATAATACATTGAACGAGGTTGACGGTTATATCGGACTTTCGTTGATATCAAAATTTCTGACGACGGTCGATTACGGAGACCAGAGCTTTTTGCTGACGAGATCCAGCGAGGCTACACGAGCGTTCAGGGAGCGATCTGACGTTTCGCTGCCTCTCCGATTGACATCCAGCGGATTTCTCAGCGGTGAAGTTCAGATCGAGGGTGTGGAAATGCCACTGAATTTTATAGTGGACACAGGTGCCAGTGTATCTGTGATATCCAACGAGGTAGCACGAATAGACGCCGTTAGCGAATTCGAGAGTTCAGAACGGCTTCGGGTTATCGGTTCCGCCGGTATTACTGACAATGTTTCGACGTTCATGCTTCCGCGCGTCACCTTCGGAACCCATTCGATGAAAGACATTATGGCGGTCAGGTTAGACCTTGGCATCATCAATGAAGCATCCGGCTTTGAGCAGGCCGGAATCCTTGGCGGCAATTTCCTTAAGAACTACAGGCTTACATTCGACTTCAAGAACTCCCGAGTTACCTTCGTTCCGGTTCAGCCCGAAAAAGATTAGAATTGATCAATGAAGTTAAGTATTTATCTGGAGACGTCCGTCATCGGAGCCTATCTGGATAACGGAGAACCGTTTCGACGAGACCTGACGATCCGGTGGTGGGAGCATGAGCTTTCGGAATACCAGGCATATAGCTCCATGCTCGTTCAGAGAGAACTCGAGCGGACGTTGGAGCCACATCGATCCAGCTACTTAAAGCTGGTTAAGCCGATCGAGCAGTTGGAATTGTCGGAGGAAGTGGCGATCCTTGCCGAGGGATACGTCGAGCGGGGCATATTTCACAGGAAGTATATTGCCGATGCAGTACATGTCGCGGTCGCTTCGTTCTATAAGATCGACTATCTGGTCACGTGGAATTTCGGACACCTGGCCAATGTGCGTAAACAGGCCCGACTGAGGCTGTTCAATACCGCGGCAGGCTTCTTTTCACCACTGATAATAACACCCGAATTTCTCGTCCACACGAATTAACAAGGTATAACTTTAGCTAGACCTGGCTTAGTGCTAAGAGGAAATAACCCAATAACCTTTTGCAGATTCCTGTCTTCAGTCTACGTAATTGCAAGTATCCAATATTAGGCCTATTTTTTGTGAAATTTAGGCCTATTGAAAGTTTACTGTGACTGACATTGAGATTTCACAACCTTCGACCATTTGCCTCCGGCCTCGTCCGGGGGCAAAATGGTTTTAAGAGGAAAGTTTAACAAGTTTTTACGGGGAGGCTCTTCAACAAATGCAGCTTTTGGCACCAACGTTTCTATTATTTGCACTTAACTTGCTTGACGCTCTCTTAACCCTCGTCTGGGTGCGAAGCGGAGTGGCGACTGAAGGAAATCAACTGATGGCAAGCCTCCTGGATATTGGGGACGGAACTTTCCTCGGGGTAAAGATCGCGATTGGAGCCCTGGCCGCGATAGTGCTGTTTCGGTGGGGAAGCCGTCCACTCGCGAGATACGGACTTGCCGTTTCCCTAGCGGTCTATATTGGTCTTATGGGGATCCATCTGCTGACAGGTCTATCTGCCGTTGGACTGGTTTCGAACACACAGATCGATCAATGGACGGCTCTGGCCGGCCAGATCCTGGGTTTTATTATCTGATCGGTAATGTATTTTAAACGCTCCGCCTCGATGATTCTGACGAAACATCGGGGCGATTTTTTTCGTAACTGGATAACAACGCGAAATGAATTCGTAAGCATCAAAAGTTTTGACTGCTTCTAGGAAGGTGTAATCTAATTATGACAAGGAACTCGGTTTATCATCTCTCGGCTCGCCAACTGCTGCTGCTTGCTTTTGCCTCGGCTTTGATAGCCGTCGGGGCTACCGCGCTTCTGTATACGCTAAATTCTCTATGGAATACCGGTACCGGGGCTTCAAGTGCATTAGTCGAAGGTCCCGGATTACCGATCTCAGATCCGTCACTTGTTTCCGATGAACAGAACAGCATCGAGGTGTACCGTACAGCCGCACCGGGAGTTGCGTTTATCAATACTACGTCCTACACCCAAAGTTGGTGGGGTGATGTTCAGGAAGGGAGAGGCAATGGCTCTGGCTCGGTGATCGACGCCAGCGGTAATATCCTGACGAATTATCATGTTATCGAAAGGGCCCAGAAACTCACTGTAAGTTTCGGCGGGGACAAGGTTTATCCGGCGACGGTCGTTGGCGGCGATCCGGATACAGATCTTGCTGTGATCAAGATCGACCCGCCGCCGGGCCTGACAGTCATTCCACTGGGGGATTCCGATAAGCTGATGGTAGGACAGAAAGTGCTCGCTATCGGCAATCCGTTCGGCCTCGACCGGACACTGACGACAGGAGTAATATCCGGTCTTCAGCGACCAATAAGAGCTCGCAACAATAGACCGATCGATGCAGCTATTCAAACCGATGCGTCGATCAACCAGGGTAATTCCGGCGGCCCACTTCTCGATAAGTTCGGCCGGATGATAGGGATCAACTCTCAGATACTCTCGCCTACCGGGGGGTCGGTCGGTGTAGGATTTGCGGTTCCGGTGAATACGGCCAAGAGGATCATTCCGCAGTTGCTTCAGTTCGGCGAGGTCCGCCGTCCGAGACTTGGTGCTTCTTTACCAAGTGTCGCCGATCTCAGACAACGCGGATACCGAGTTCCAGTAGAATCCGGATTGCTTGTCTATGAAACACAGACTGGAGGCTCGGCTGAACGAGCTGGACTGCGAGGGCTCTCGGCTGACGGAACTCTTGGCGACATAATCATTTCTGCTGAAGGCCAAAAAATCAATGATCTTGACGATCTATATCGTTTGCTGGATAAGAAACGGATCGGTGAAACGGTCAACTTCGATGTTTATCGAAATGGACAGACTGTCACCGTTCCGGTCAGGCTCTTAGGGCAACCGTCGTCAGCGGTGCGGCCTGCCCCGAGGGGAACAGAATAAGATATACGTCCAGTGGTGACGAAGCGGCGGGTCCCGAGGCCCGCCGCATTTGTATTCTATGCCGGAGTTAAAGGATTTCTATCATAACGGTTTTGGATGGATCTGCCGCCAGTGCGAGCGGGAGATGCCGACGGTGAAAGAAGATTCAATCGGACTTCCGCGAATATACAAAGAAGGTGAAGCCGAAGCCAGGAACCCGAGTTTCGGCAACCGGGCACTGGCAAAATGGGCCGACCCCGCCCGCCGCTTTCTTACTTGTCCCCGCTGCGGAATTACGGAAGACACGGAAGTTCATTAAATAGCCTAGTATTTGCAGCGACCGGTGTCTAACGTGATAAATTGGAATGAATGCTTGCAAACGAATTCTTAATCGCTCGAAGAGCCGCTCTAGCTGCCGGGCGGACTATACTTGACCTTTATACGACGGACTTTGCGATCAGCGAGAAACAGAGCGTCGATCTTCATTTCGAACCCGTAACCGAGGCGGATGTACGCGCCAGCCGCATAATTGTCGACGAACTCTCATCCGAGTTTCCCAATGACGCGATCCTTTCTGAAGAAGAACCCGATGACACTGAGCGTCGCATTTCAAGGGACCGGGTATGGATCATCGATCCGCTGGATGGGACAGCCGGGTTTGTAAAACGCGATGGCGATTTTGCTGTGCAGATCGGACTCTCAGTTAAGGGCGTGCCGCTCCTGGGTGTGGTCTACCTGCCGTTCCACGATGTGCTTTTGTACGCTGTAAAAGGTAGTGGAAGTTTTTGTGTAGATGGCGACCAAGAGCCGGTGAAGGTCAGGGTATCGGACAAGACCCTTCCCAGAGACCTTACTTTGGCAATGTCGAGAAATCACCCGAGCCCCAGAATGGGGAGGATAATCGAAAGCTTCGGCTTTGGCGATCTGGTACGACGCGGATCGGTCGGCCTGAAGGTGGCTCTTATTGCCGAACAGAGATGCGATATCTATATCCACCCGAGCCCTCGAACAAAGTTGTGGGATACATGTGCTCCGCAGATCATACTTGAAGAGGCTGGCGGTCGATTCACCGATCTTTTCGGAAATGACATACGATATGATCGCGTTGAACTTCAAAACCAGAACGGCATTTTAGCAACCAACGGCTCATCCCACGAATCCGCCCTCGAAATACTGTCGCCATTGCTGGATGAATTTGGCCGGACACCCTATGTGTATGATGCCCTTCCGGTCGCGTCCACGGCTGGAACGATGTGATCACATGAAAATAACAATTGTGTTATTAAATCGATTGTGTTAGAAATGTTGAAGTCGATTCTTCGGGCGCATCAGCTAAACTTTACAAGAGAGATATTTAAGTGGCCATGGATATTGGAATTAAGGCTTCGATAGATTCGTCCGGCGAGCGGTCAGTGATATACGCCGGTGACTATTTGAACAAGTTGAGCGGCGAAAAGATTGAGTATGAATGCCGTCGCAGCCTGGCTCTGGGCTGCAAACAGATAATTGTCAATTTCTCGCAAACCGAGATCGTGAACAGTATCGGTATTTCGATCCTGCTGGGATTGATCGACTCGGCTGCAAAAAACGGTGCGACGGTGGTCTTTTCGGACATGAATGATAATACTGTCGAACTCTTCGAATTGCTTGGTCTCACAAAGCACGTAATGATCGTCTGAAGAAAGATAGATTCCCTTTAGCAACAATGGATCACGATCACAAACTAATTCATGCATTCGGCGCCCTGGCGGAGCTGGGCCAACAGATCACGAATAAGAACAGCTTTCATGAGACGATCCGCACGTCCCTGCATTTACTTTCGGGTGCTCTTGGAATAATGCGCGGCGCCGTTTCACGATATTCCAGGTACGCACATGAACTGAATATGATCGCCGTCCGTGGGCTCGGCGACGATTTTCCTTTGAGCTTGTTGCTCACGGAAGAAGATGAACGACAGTTTCTCGCCAATGGCCTTATTCCGATCGAGATAAACAACGCCAAAGTTTTACCGTTTTTTCAGGTTTATGACGTAAGTTTCGAATGTCGGCAGTTAGAACTTTTTGTTCCGTTGATTGTTCGAGACGAGATCGTTGGAGCGGTATTTCTGGGCGAGAAAGCGACCGGCGAACCATACACGCACTACGACAAGGAAATAATTTGCGCTATGGGTCGGCACATCGGAGTGGCGATCGCGCAGCGGAATCTGATGGCCGAGATCGAGCGGAGAGCCGAGGAAAACCGCCAGTTGTTCGATGAAATGCGGTCGACCTACCATGACACCGTAAAAGCATTTGCGGCTGCGATCGATTGTAAGGACAAATATACTGAAGGGCACTCAGTGCGGGTCGGGAAATTCTCGGAAATAATCGCATGCGAATTGGGTTGGGGCAGTGAAGAGGCTGAGGGGGCTGCAGTTGCGGGGTATCTTCATGACGTCGGAAAGCTGACCGTCGAACGCAGGATCATCAATGCACCGTACCGGATCAATGCTAAGGAATCAGCCGAGCTTAACAAGCACCCGGAGGTCGGTTACGAGATCCTTTTGCCAATTCATCATCCTTTTACCGACGTTCCGCTTGCGGCTAAATATCATCACGAACGTCTCGATGGAAAGGGGTATCCGGATGGCCTCATGGACCGGGAAATTCCATTTATTGCGAAGATCGTTAATCTCGCCGATTCCTTTGATGCTATGACGACGGACAGACCGTATAAGGCCCGTCGTCCTGCCAAGGATGTCGTCGATGATCTTCATCGTAACTCCGGATCGCAATTTTCACCTGACCTGGCGTCAGCCTTGCTCAGCGGAATGCTGAAAGAGTTGACCGGCGAGAATCGCGATCGCCGGTTTCGACGGCTGCTCGGCCGCGACTACATGGAGGCGGAAGGAATTGTGGACAAGCTTAAACGAACGCTAAATGAGATGGCCCCGACAACGCCTATGACGTATGTGGCGGCTGTAGCGACTGCGAAATCACCTATTCATTAAAGGCTATCATTCAGAAGCCACATTGCCACAACGCACGCGAACTATCATCGGCCGCTTGATTTACCTCGACGTGATGGTAAAGCCAACCGCGACGCTGTAACCGGCTCACCCGGAAACATTTATCCTACGGATTCGATTGACGCCCTGGGTCACTCAGGAGTTCGACAAATTTCTTGGCCGCAAGGGAAAGGCTTCGGTCGCTGCGATGTATGACCCCGACCGAGCGGATCCAATACTTTTCGGCTAGTTGAATAACCGCCAAAGTGCCGGACCTTTTGGCCTCCACAACCGCGGGTTCTGGAACAATAGCAAGACCAAATCCTACCTCGACAGCCCGCTTTATAGTCTCGATGTTGTCAAATTCAGCCACCTTGTGCACTTCTACACCGTTAGTGCGAAATATGCGGTCCATCGCCTTCCGTGTCGGCACGTCTCTCTCAAAATGCACAAAATCCTCACCGGTTAGATCTGTGACTTTGAGCTTGGTCCTGCGAGCAAACTTGTGATCGGGCGGAGCGATCAGAACGAACCGATTGTCAGGCATAGGAGTTATAGTCAATCCCTTACGGGGCTCGGGAAAAGCCAGGACGCCGAGTTCGACGGTCCCATTCAGTACGTCGCGAACGACCCGCGTAGTACGGGAATATTCAAGATCGATCTTGGCAGCCGGGAACTTAGTCATGTATTCGCGGACCTTGGCCGGAAGTTCATGAAGGCCCACGCTATAAACTGTCGCAACCTTTACGGTCCCGCCGAGCTTTCCCACTACACCTCGCAGGTTCTCCTGGAGTTGGCCGTACGCGGCGAGGACATTACGGCATTCACTATAAAATACTTCACCAGCCGGGGTCAGTTTCACCTCACGACGGCCTCGGACGCGTTCCAGCAGCCGACGTTGGAACTTCTCTTCCAGCGTTCTGATCTGCTGGCTGACGGCAGACTGTGTTATGAAATTTCGCTCGGCTGCCAATGAAAAGCTTTCGAGGTCCACGAGATCGCAAAATACTTTTAAAGTTTCGATGTGCATTCGGAGTCCTGATCGTTAATTAGAGAAACTATTTAATCCGGCGAATATTTTTCATTTTATCTTATCTGATTTGACGCCTAATATAAAAAGCTTAGTGATGTATTGCCGAATGTGGCGTAACCAATTAGAATTTCAGGAAATTAGCGCATATAGGAAAGGATCGACTCCATAAAGAATGGCGATAAAATTCTCTAACACCTTTCTCTTGAGAAAGATTCATCAATTGACGGGTGTCGTCCCTCTCGGAGCCTTCTTCTTTGTGCACATGTTCACGAACTCAAAGGCTTTGAACGGTGAAGCAAGCTTTGTAAAAGCTGTAAAGGACATTCATGATATCCCGTACCTGCTCTTTTTGGAGATATTCGGAATATTTCTGCCGCTCCTGTTTCATTCTGTTTACGGCATCATAATTTCTGCAGAGGCCAGGCCTAATGTCCTTAACTACAGCTACGGAAGAAACTGGTTCTATCTGTTCCAGCGAATCACCGGGATCTATTTATTCTTTTTTCTCCTGTTTCACATTTTGAATTTTCGCTTCGGCTTGATCCCAGGGTTAAATCTGGTCCCGATCGCCGGAAATGCAGACCGGGCGTTCTCGATCGTTTCAGAGGAATTTCAGATCCCGTGGGTGCTGGCAGTTTACATTTTAGGTGTCCTTGCAACGGCCTGGCATTTGGCATATGGATTTTTCCTGTTCGCGGTCGACTGGGGAATTGTAATCGGGGAAAAGGCCCAAAAGGTTACCCTTTACGCGTGTATCGGGCTCTCAATTTTTCTTGGGGCGGTGGGGGTAAATGCGACGGTGGCTTTTATCCGCCCCTGCGGACTGCTCCCGCAGGCAATGTGCGAGGCACCGAAGCCGTTAACTTCGACACCGGGCCGATTCTAGTCTTTGGACTGATGATGGAGCTAAGCCACCTGAAATCGGACCGTAACGTGAGTATTATATGGCAAAGAACTCATTGAAAATCGTAGTCGTCGGCGGCGGTCTAGCGGGCCTTGCGGCTGCGATGAAGATAGCCGAGGCCGGACACGCAGTGGACCTGGTGTCGGTCGTTCCGGTCAAGCGGTCTCACTCGGTTTGTGCCCAGGGCGGCATTAATGGAGCTGTAAATACAAAGGGCGAAGGCGATTCCGCCGCAAAACACTTTGACGATACGGTGTATGGCGGCGATTTCCTGGCCAATCAGCCTCCGGTCAAGAGGATGACCGATATGGCGCCCGAGATCATTTATCTTTTCGACCGCATGGGGGTGCCGTTTTCTCGAACGAAAGAAGGCCTGATGGACTTTCGAAGATTTGGGGGAACGCTTCATCATCGGACGGCTTTTTCTGGCGCGTCAACGGGACAGCAGCTTCTTTATGCATTGGACGAACAGGTCCGCAAATGGGAAGTTGCGGGCAAAGTGAAGAAATTTGAAGGATGGGAGATGCTCTCGCTCGTATTGGACGATCATCAGGTTTGCCGCGGGATCGTCGCAATGGACCTGCAGAGCCTAGATGTAAGAGCGTTTGCAGCAGATGCCGTCATTATGGCAACGGGAGGGCCGGGGCTGATATTCGGCAAATCCACCAATTCGATGACCTGTACTGGAAGTGCCACCTCGGTCTGCTATCAGCAGGGGGCCAGATATGCTAACGGCGAGTTTATTCAGGTCCACCCGACGTCTATTCCGGGCGAAGACAAACTGCGATTGATGTCCGAGTCGGCTCGGGGCGAGGGGGGCAGGGTTTGGGTTCCCAAAACGGATGGAGACGCCAGGGCCCCGAGGGAGATACCCGAAAACGAGCGATGGTACTTTCTCGAGGAGAAGTATCCCGCCTACGGCAATCTCGTCCCGCGTGATATCGCAACGCGCGAAATATTCCAGGTATGTCTGGAGGGGCATGGAATAGCGGGCGAAAATCAGGTGTATCTCGATCTTACACACATTCCGGCTGAAACTCTGACAGAAAGACTGGGGGCCATACTCGAGATCTATGAAATGTTTGTCGGCGACGACCCCCGGCATGTGCCCATGCGGATATTCCCGGGCGTGCATTATTCAATGGGCGGCTTATGGGTCGATTTCGAACAGAGAACCAATATTCCGGGATTGTTCGCTGCGGGCGAATGCGATTACTCGGTGCACGGAGCAAACCGTCTTGGTGCAAATTCGCTTCTTTCTTGCGTGTACGGCGGATTCGTAGCCGCTCCGGCATCGATCGAATACGCAGGGAATGTCGAACGCGGATCCACCGAAAATAATGGAATCTACGAATCGGAAGTAAAGCGCCAGCAAGATATAAATGAGAGCATAATTAGAAACGAGGGCGGGGAAAATCAGTATAAGCTCCACGACGAGATGGGCAAATGGATGACTGATAATGTAACCGTCGTCCGTTATAACGATCGCCTCAAGGCGACTGACGAAAAGCTGCTCGAACTGCAGGAACGCTTTCAAAAGATCTCGATCAACGATTCAAATCTGTGGGCGACGCAGGCCGTCCCGCACGCGCGCCAGCTTTGGAATATGCTGCAGCTTGCGCGGGTAATTACCCTCGGAGCTCTAAACAGAAATGAATCGCGAGGGGCCCATTACAAGCCCGATTTTCCCGATCGTGATGATGAAAAGTTTCTAAAGACCACTATCGCCGAATATTCGGTCGAGGCCCCCGTGTTCTCGTACGAACCGGTAGATGTATCGCTGATCGAACCGCGGAAAAGGGACTATTCGAGCGGCAAGAAAGCTGCTCAGGTACCTGCGGCGGGGAGTGAGATGAGGCCTAAGAGTCGCGAGGAAACTATGCCGTTGGACCCGGCGAACCGCGAAGAGTTTGAGGCGGCGAAAGACTAGAAAGTTTAAATAGTGAATCTGCCGGCAACTTTTGACGTATTTAAGGCAAATAGTATGGACGTAAACTCACATCTTGAAAAGAAGCGCCTGGAACACCCGCCAGCGACTGTTAGATTCAAGATACGCAGGACGGAAAAACGGGGAGCAGCGGGATCTTGGGATGTCTTTGAAATTGAGTATCGCCGGAATCTGAATGTTATATCGGCCTTGATGGAGATCCGAAAGAATCCCGTCACGAGTGACGGAAACCAGACTACACCGCCTGTCTGGGACATGAGTTGCTTGGAACAGGTCTGCGGGATCTGTACGATGCTGATCGATGGGAAAGTCAGACAATCGTGCTCTGCACTGATCGACGATCTACTGCTGGCATCTGGTGGTAACACGATCACCCTCGAACCGATGTCAAAATTTCCCGTTGTAAGGGACCTTAAAGTCGACCGCTCTGAGATGTTCGATTATCTCGAAAGGGTCAATGCCTGGATCGAGCTCGACGGAACATACAACCTTGGGCCGGGACCGCAGATCTCAAACGAGACTGCCCAGGAACGATACGCTTACTCCCGATGTATGACCTGCGGCTGCTGCCTGGAAGCATGTCCGCAATACGGAGATGAAAAGTATATTGGCCCACAGGCGATCGCCCAGGCCCGACTTTTTAACATGCATCCGACCGGCAAATCGACATCGGAGGAGAGGCTCAACGGCCTAATGGAAGATGACGGGATAGCGAATTGCGGAAATGCCCAAAATTGTATCGAGGTTTGTCCGATGTCGATACCTCTAACCAAGGCGATCTATGAAACCAACCGAGATATCACGATCGACGCGATTTTCGGATGGCTGAAAAAGTAATCTCTGGAACGATGGATCCAGCTCAGAGGCCAGCTACACAAGAAGTTTTGAATGTTCCGAGGCTGGTGTCGCAAGGGTGATCGAGGTCGAGGTAGCATGCTCCTCAATAAATTGCCGGGCTTCATCTGCATCAAGCGGCAGTGCAAATAAATACCCCTGACCATATTCGCAGCCCATTTCAGCCAGTTCCGTCAATTGTTCCATGGTCTCGATCCCCTCAGCTATTACCTTCATCTTGAGATTTTGCGCCAACCGAACTATAGTGTTTACGATCTCGCGATTTTCCTCACGCACTCCCATCCGACCGATAAATGACCGATCAATCTTCAAGTAATTCACTGGCAGCTGATGAAGATAACTGAGTGATGAATAGCCTGTGCCGAAGTCGTCCAAGCTGATCTCGATACCCAGATCTCGAAGACGGTAAAGGATTTCCTCAGCCAGTTCGCTGTTTTCCATTATATGACTTTCAGTTATTTCGACTTTCAGAAATCGCGGGTCAAGCTGCGCGTCCCTGAGATGGGCTGAGATCCTCTCTACCAGATCGAGCTGAAGGAACTCTCTGGAAGACAAATTAACGCTGACTGTAAGTCCCTCGGCAGACATGAGCTTCGTATGCCATTCACGCAATTGTTGGCAGCTTTCTTCGATAACCAACTGGCCCAATTTCATGATAAGCCCGTTTTCTTCGGCCAGGGGAATAAATTCATCAGGAGTAACAGGGCCCCGCGTGGGATGGATCCATCTCAAAAGGGCTTCAAAGCCTATCAGGCCGCCGGTATCAAGTCGCAGTATAGGTTGATACAATACCTTGAATTCGTGGCGTTGAATAGCACCTCTCATTTCGGTTTCTATCTGCAGTTTCTTGCCTGCGTGTTTATGCATCGCCTTATCGAAGATCTGATATTGAGCTTTGCCTTTTGATTTGGCGTAGTACATAGCGATGTCCGCATCCCGAAGCATGTCGTCGGCGCTCTGATAGCCAGAGGTGCTCATTGTTATTCCGATACTTGTCGTGGTAAATATCTCGCGTCCGGCGAGGTCAAAGCCGGACTTAAGGTCATTTTGTATTCGCTCAGCGACTAATAGGGCCTCGCCCGTATCGGCAAGCTCACTGAGCAGGATGACGAACTCGTCACCACCCAGACGCGCAATAAGATCTCCTGTCCGGACACAGCTCTCCAAGCGTCGAGCTATATATTTTAGAAGCTTGTCCCCCTCGGCGTGTCCGAGGGAATCGTTGATCACCTTGAACCTGTCAAAGTCCAGGTACAACACGGCGAAGGGGATGCTTTTTCGATTCCGGCTCCGTTTGATCATTAGACGGAGATGATCCATAAAAAGGCTGCGGTTCGCAAGGCCCGTAAGACCGTCATGCATGGCATCATGAAGAAGCCTTTCCTCAGAGCGTTTTCGGTCGGTCACATCCGTTACAAGTTCCAATCGGGCTGGGCGTCCAGAATAGGTAATGCATTGAGCGGCGATCTCGACGTCGATAATTTCTCCATTGGCTGTTTGATGGCGGGTAACCTTAGCCGAGGCGTCCTCAACGCGTTCGGTTCCGAAGGAAAGTAAATCTTCCTCCCGCAACACATCCTTGAGGGTTTTTTTCAGAAACTCTTCTTCTGAAAGGCCGTACTTTCGGCAGGCTGCTTCGTTTACTGCTAAGAAATGTAAAGTTTCAGCGTCAAAAACCCAGATAGGATATGGATTTCGATCGAAAAGAAGACGGTATCTGGATTCACTTTCGCGAAGTGTTTCTTCGGCCCGTTTCTGCTTCGTGACGTCACGAAAACTCATAACGCGCCCCACTGTCCGTCCATCCAATTTCTGCGGTTGGGTATAGCGTTCGATAATTCTCCCATTAACTAATTCAAGTTCATCGACAGTGATTTCGTCCGGATCAGCAATTGCGCGGTCAATTAGGGCCTGGAGTTTCCCGGGTTCTTTGACCATCGCCATGATATGGGCTGACACTTGTGAGGATGAGGCCGAAACATTTCGAAGTTTTCCAGGAACATTCCACATTTCCAGGAATTTCTTGTTCGACGCCACGATCCTATTCATGAGATCAACGGCTAAAATCCCGTCCGCGGATGCCTCAAAAGTTGAAGAAAGCAAAGACAGATTTCTTTCGAGCTCGTCCCTGACCCTTTTGTGTTCCGTCACGTCCCGGTTGTTAGTAAGGATTGCAGGACGACCCTTGTAATTCACCAGCGAAGCATTGATGAGAAATACTATCGGCGTGCCATCCGATCTGTAATGAACCGATTCATGGGCGTGGCAGCTGCCCGTAATGATCAATTCATTCATTATCTGTTCACCGCGAGATACGTCTTCGGTCAGATCCTTCAAGCTTCTTCCTCGAAACTCGTCGCGACTCAATCCGTATTCTTCGCACGCGCGGTCGTTGACATCCAAAACGGTCTCGGTGCCAGGTTCGATTATCAATATCGAGTCATTAGACAATCTGAACAGATCGTTGTATTCATCAGACCCTTCCCCGACCGCCTCGGGCTGAGCTTGACCTGGAATGGCATCGATTATCGCAATGAAAACCGGCTGGTCATCAAGCTCGTACCGAGTTAGCGACAATCCGGTTTGAATTACGTTTCCATCTTTATGCCGGATCGGCAGTTCGAGATCCCAAGTGAGGTGGTCCCCGTTCGCGAGAAACTTTCGGAAACGAACGGAATGCCGGCGTTGATAATGCTCGGGAATAAATTCGACGATGTTGCGTCCGATCAATTCGCTCGACTCAAACCCAAACAACTGTTCCATCGAACGGCTTACGAAGAGGATCGCGCCATCAGCACTAACGGTCACAAGCGCCTCTGAAACCGAAATTCCGGCAATGAACTTGGCGGATCGCATTTTGTTTAGTGTTATCGCAGAAGCGGATAGCCGAGTGAAATGAGTTTCGGAGCTATCTTAATCCGATTCATTTTTAGGTCAAGGGAAGGAAAAAAGTCAAAAATTTGTGAAGGGTCTAGCGTAGGAGATGGCCGAAAATGCAACTGCCATCTCCACTATTCTACCATTTTAGACGATGTTCAACAACCGTTTTATCGTATGTGACAAGCTATGACTTACTCCCTCAAGCTTTGCTCACCGCCTAATTTTTCTAAATGCTTTACCACCTTGTCGATTAACCAATTAGGCGTAGAGGCCCCGGCCGTTACACCAACCCTCTCAGCACCGGTGAGATCGCTCGGATCGATCTCGTCCGGGTTTTCAATTAGGTAGCTATTGTCGCACTGCTCCTTGCAGACGCCCAGAAGTTTGACGCTATTCGAGGAGTGACGTCCGCCAATTATGTAAAACACATCGACCATGCCTGCAAGTGCCCGGGCCGCTTCCTGGCGGTCACGGGTGGCCGAGCAAATAGTGTTTATGACCTGCACCTCATCGTTCGTACGGGATTTGATCGCCTCGGCGGTGTCGAAGAATGTTTTGGCTTTTATAGTTGTCTGGGAAACCACTAGCGGGTTTCGAAGCCATGGAAGCGAGGCGACCTCGCTCTCATCCTTGATGACAAAGGCATGTTCCGGCGCGTAACCTTTTACGCCGATCATCTCAGGATGATCGGGGCTGCCGACAACGACTACGTGCCGGTCAGCCTCGGCGGCGCGAGCTGCGAGTTTTTGGACTCGGGTTACAAAAGGGCATGTCGCATCTACTACCTTTGACGCTTTTTCCTCCAGCTCTTTCTGTACCTGCGGTGTCACCCCGTGAGCCCGAATAACTGCCGTCTCGCCTCGGCCTATCTGAATGGGTTCACTGATGGTAGTAACCCCGAACGTGCCCAATCGTTGCATTTCCTGATCGTTGTGAATTAGTGGTCCGAGGCTTCTGACTGTTTCGCCTCCCTCCAGCGCTTCCTCGACCATTTCGACGGCTCTCTCAACCCCGAAACAGAAGCCATATTCATTTGCTAATAGAACCTGCATTTATTACAACCTTAAATAATAGACTACTTAAACCGACTCGGATATAGTTCAATACTACCAAATGGCCGAATCAAACAAAACTTCGATAAGAAGATGCCAATTTCTGGATGCAGGCAAATTTGACCGCTTGTATGAGACTTTTACCAAGGCATTCTCCGACTACATTGTTCCCTTCGCATTGACTGAGGCTCAGCTGCGAAACCATATCAAACTGACGGCGGTCGAACTTGATCGAAGCGTTGGATGTTTTGTAGACAATCGGCTCATCGGCTTCTCAATGAATGGTTTTGGCGATTGGGGAGGCCGTCAGGCGGTTTATGACGCCTGTACAGGCGTTCTGCCGGAATATCGAAGACAAGGCGTTAGCAAGGCTATGTTTCATTTTATGCTGCCCGTTTTGAAAGAAGACGGTGTTGAAGTTTTCCTCCTGGAGGTGATCAAATCCAATAAGGGAGCGATTCATTTATACGAGGGCCTTGGGTTTGAGGCTGTGCGGGAGCTCGTTCTTCTCCAGTGTGACCAGGAAAAAGCCGAACTAGAAAAGCGTACGATTGAGCTAGACATTCGTCAGATAGAAACGCCCGACTGGGTATTGTTTAGTCAGTTTTGGGATGTTCATCCGTCCTGGCAGAATTCCATTCATGCAGTCAATCGGAGCTTAAAAATGAAGAAAATATTGGGCGCATTTTCTCAGGGAAAGTGTATTGGCTATATTCTCTTCTCGGCCCGATTCGGGCGGATCTCACAACTTGCGGTCTCGAAAGAGAATAGACGGCAAGGAGTGGGGTCGTCACTGGTTCGGGCGATGCACAACGTGATCGATAAGGGTTTTTCGGCCCAAGTTGTAAATGCGGACCGATCCATCGACGGATTGATGTTGTTCTTTCAACAACTGGGTTACTACGAGAGGCTCTGTCAGTACGAAATGGAATTAGCCCTTTAATTTACCGCACCGGCTCGCGCAAGATAGCTTCTGAAGCCTCGAATGCTATTGCAGCCGCAGCGGGATTTGACGACCGAAGATTGGCAAGTTGCCGAAGAGCTTCTCCGGTCCGGGACAGAAGTCTAACGAGATCACCTTCCTCTGCCCTTGTGCGGTCAACCAGTTCGTCCCAAGCCATCCCTGCTGTCCAGCGTTCGGCTGCCGCGGCCGCTGAATAGTTTATCTCCTCGGCTATTTCGACGCCGTGCTTCCATTCAACATTGGAGACCTTTATCACTATCTCTTCAAAATTCGCGAGTATGTCTATCATCGCTCGCGATGCTCTCATTTCCCCGTAACTTCGATCGGCATCGGACGCGACAGACGCCATCAGGCCGGCCGCCTCGGAGGTCTTTAAATTGTCAAAAATGCCGTGAGTCAACCCTTCTCCGACAAGCAGGGGCCGGTCTATCCTAAGGTCGGCGAGCCATTTTCCGCTATCGGTGACTTTCTCGGCAGCCAGTTCGAGGTATCCGAAATGATCCAGCACTCGTGCACGATCCTCAAACGGTTTCCATATTAATCCGCTTAGCGTTTCAGAGGCCTCGCTATCACCGCGGCGGCTTTCACGAAAGGCAAAGCTCCTCTCGGCGATCTCCCGAACCTGTGCAAAATTGCCGAAAGCATCCAGCAGATTGAGCAGACTGGTGTACGTCGCCCGAAAGCGGCTCTCGAGGGGGTCGGGAGGAGACTTTAGAAGCTCAGCGATCTTCTTGGGATTTTGGAATTGACCGGGAGCAAGGATCGCGAAACCGACATTGTCACGACCGCGTCGTCCCGCCCGCCCCGTCATTTGCTGAAGTTCGCTTGCTTTCAGCGGGCGCCATCCTTCATTGCCCCTTGTGTCAGCATTACTTATGACAACTGAACGGGCGGGGAAATCAACGCCGGCCGCCACAGTCGATGTCGCAAACAATGCGTTAAGAAGGCCAGCCGACATCATCCGCTCGATCAATAATTTCCATGACGGAATGTGGCCCGCATGGTGTGCCGCTACGCCGGCTCGGACGATCAGTTTGCTGTGCTTATGGTCGAGAACCTCGGGAAAATATGCCGCGAAGTCGGTAAATATTTTCTGACGCTGAGCTTGTCGCTCAGCGTCGGCACGCTGCGATTTGTCGGCTGCTACCTCGGCTGCCGCTTCGTCGCACCTGCGTCGGGTAGGCAAAAATACGATTGCGGGCAATAGGTCGAACCGGCGCAGCGCCGAGATGAGTTTCGGTGGAGAAATATCGGCGGGCCGCGGTTCCATTCAGGTGATTATAACGCAGCAGCTGTTCTACCGGGCAGGAAATTTTTATTTCGCTCTGAAACACGATATATGCCCGAGCGAATCAATTGCTCGAAAAAGCCGAAAATCCTTTCGACCTACTTTTGAGCGATGCGCTCATGAAGGATTCGAAGGCCATCGAGAATGAGATTTTCGTCGACCGTATCGATTATTTCAGTCATTCCGGCGACCAGAGATGCAAAACCGCCGGTTACGACGACGAACGGTTTGGAACCTATTTCGTTCCGTATGCGGTCTATCAAGCCTTCGACCATTGCCACGTGGCCGAGGATGATGCCCGACCGTATCGCGGATACCGTCGAATTGCCGATCAGACGATCGGGCTTTTCTATCTTGATCTCAGGAAGCTGAGAAGTATTCAGTTTCAATGAGGCCGCCGCCGTTCTGATTCCGGGCGCAATAATGCCGCCGAGATAGCCGCGGTCTCTATCGATCACATCTATAGTTGTAGCAGTACCAAAACTACAAATGATGGCCGGCGAACCATATTTTTCAATGGCCGATAGGGAACTTACCAAGCGATCTGTGCCGACCGCAGCCAGGGGTTCGTACGCGACGGAAAAACCGAAGTCCATTTCGCTGGTGACACTTACCGTGTCAATCTGTCGTTTTTCAAAGTAATTGAGCAACAAGGCCAGGGCCTCGGGCACGACCGAACAAATGATGGCGTCCGTGATGGGGCCGTCGAAGCTATTTCCTATCTTTTCATCTAAACTACCTTTATTCTGACGACGAACGGTCGCGAACGAACCACGCCCAGACAGGGCGCCGCCACTATAGAACCCGAATTTTGTCGAAGTATTGCCAATGTCGACGGCAAGAAGCATTAGCCCTGGAGTGGAAGGCCGTCGTAGATCACATTCCACCCATTTCGTTTGCTCGTTCGAAGGCTTTTGGTAAACCATTCAACAGCGGCGTTTGCATCGTCGTATATTTGAACGGCAGGACGCTCTTCGCGAGGATCGACGCGGCATATCGCGGCGCCGACCGAGGCCGTCTTTATGCAGAGCAGGGCTATCATGTCGTTTTTCTGCATTACCGCAGTCCGCATCTCGATATTGCCGAGTTCGTCGTCAAAACTGTCATATTCCAGAAAATCCTCTTCAGAGTCCTGTTCGAAGTCAAAATCGGCGTCAAAATCAAAGTCGTTTCTCATAAGTTCGCACTGAACGTAAAATACACGTTACACCGTTGGATGTTAAAGTTCAATTAGTGCTCTTCCTAAGCCGCTGAACGTCGCCAGCCTGAACGATCGAAATCGAGCCGTCATTCAACTTAATTCTCAATGCGCCATTCTCTTCAAGACCATCCGTGATGCCTTCGATCACGGAATCGGCAAGCGTCACCCGGACCGACGTTCCGCTAAAGTACGAAGACCGCTGCCGCCAGTGATCTACTATCGCGGAATGGTTACCCTTTTTAAGAAGTTCGTAGAAATATGACAAATAGCCGGTCAGCCGCTGAGCCACGACGTTTGCTTCCCGGTGCGTTCCCGATTCTGCCTCGATCGAGGTTGCGGTGACAGCAAGTTCGGCGGGAAAATTCTTCGAGGTCAAATTAATTCCGATTCCGACGATCACCGCAAGGCCGGTCGGTGTTTCAACCGCCTCTGCGAGTATCCCGCCGATTTTTTTTTCATTGACAAGGATGTCGTTTACCCATTTAATATCTGGCTTAAGGCCAAATTCTAAGAGTGTATCGAAAACCGCCACGGCCGTCATAAGTGTGATCAACGGCAGGAACCGCATTTCCATATCCGGTCGAAGCACGATGCTAAAAGAGAGGCCGGCGTCCTGCCCAGACTCCCATGTCCGTCCATACCTCCCGCGACCGGCAGTCTGCTTTCGAGCTAAGACGCAAAGTCCCTCAGCGGCCCCTGACTTAGCCTGCTTGATCGCTTCCGTATTGGTGGAGTCGATGGATTCGAAATGAAGTAGGTTGAAGTTCATCTTTGGCGTTGGGGAAAAATACTGGGCTATTTCCTCCGCCACAGCGAATCAGTATAGAAATACTCGGAGTCGAAAAAATCCCTTTCAATCGCAAATCCACTTCCCGCGGCCAGTTCCTCTATCATTGGTCGGGTATATTTCTGGGATATTTCCATAAAAATCGGCTCCCATTGGTCGAATTCGAAGGTGCGATTCAGTGCAGCTATGCTAACCGTTTGTTTTTCACGACTGATCAGGAATGAACGTGCAGCGCATTCCACAGGGCGGTACTGGGCATAATGCGAGAACTTTTCGATATCGAAATCAGCTCCGAGCTCGCGATTGATCCGTGTCAAAAGATTCAGGTTAAAAGCCGCCGTAACTCCCTGAGCATCGTCGTACGCATTAACAATTACGCGAGGGTCTTTCTGCATATCGAACCCAATGAATAGGAGATCGTTCGAGTTCATCACATCTCGAAGCGATCGAAAGAATTCAAAAGCTTTTTCTCGCTGAAAGTTCCCGATGTTCGATCCCAGGAACATCAAGACTTTTCGTTTGCCGTTGCCGTTGGTGAGAGAATCCAAAATGCGAAAATAATCGCCGGTGTGAGGCTTTATGCTTAGACTCGGAAATTTAGCGTGAAACCGAGCTGAAAGAGCGTCGTTGGCTTCTTGTGAGATGTCGATCGGTGAGTAATGAAAATCGAGGCCTTTCGCGAGAAAGTATTCGATCAGGACGGCTGTTTTCATCCCGTCGCCGGCCCCCAGTTCTACCAAGCTGATCGAGTCAACGCCGTCAGTAAACGATTCATAGATCTCCGCGGTCTGTTCGATGAAGATCTTATGTTCGGCGCGTGTCGGGTAATACTCTGGCAGCTTCATGATCTCCATGAAGAGCCGTGAGCCTTCGTCATCATAAAAGTAGCGGGACGACAATTGTTTCGGCGTAGAAGTTAGTCCCTGCAGAACATCCTCAGCGAAAGTTGAAAGCCCGAATGAATTGGAAGCCGGCATAAGTGTGCTGAGGAACTGGTCGCTTACCTCGCTAGTCGAATTCCCGTGAACTGCCATCGTAGGTGCGGGTGAAAGAAGTTTCGGTATGTGCCGCGGCTGTGTCCCGACGGTGTTGCGATCGAGGCTCCTCGAAGCACCATCTGGTTGACCATGAACTTACCATTATATTCCCCGACCGCGCCTACGGCCTTCGTGAACCCGGGATACGGCAAATATGCGCTATTGGTCCACTCCCAACGCTTGCCCCATTCGAACATCGAACAGGCGGCCTCCCATTCAAATTCGGTCGGCAGCCGCATTCCTCGCCATTCCGCAAACGCGGAGGCCTCGAAGAATGAAACGTGGCAGACAGGTGCGTCCGGAACGAGCGGGCGAAGGCCGCCCAGTGTAAATGCGAACCACCCTTCATCTTTCTGGTGCCAATGAAGCGGCGAATTAATCCGGTTCTGATTTACCCAGTCCCAGCCCTCAGAATGCCATAGTTTATGATCGCGATAACCATCATCTTCGACAAATGCGAGGAATTCCGCATTTGTCACAAGACGAGCGGCGATCGCGAATTCGTCGAGATAGTGTTTATGCCGTGATAATTCGTTATCAAAACAAAATCCGTCCCCGGCAAATCCTATTTCGTAGAGGCCGCCGCCGATCTCTATCAAATCGTCCGAAATTGAAACCACGTCATTTTCCGGTTCAAACCCTTCCCGGTACGGAGGAAATAAAGGATTAAATCCGAAAGTGAATTTTAGGTCGGCTAGAAGAAGCTCCTGGTGCTGTTGCTCATGGTTAAGGCCAAGAATTACCAAATCTTCTATATCTTTCTCGACCTGGCCTTGCAGGAGGTCTACCATTTTGTCGTCGACGTATTTCCGGTATTCAAAAATGCGAGCTACGGTCGGCCTGGTTAGACACCCGCGCTCATTGCGATTGGTCCTCTCGCCGACCGAATTGTAATAACTGTTAAAAAGAAAGCTGAAATTGTCGTCGAACGGCTTATACCCCGCAACGTATTTCGTGAGGACCATTTCTTCAAAAAACCAGGTTGTGTGAGCGATATTCCAACGGGCCGGCGACACGTCGACGGAGGGTTGCGGTATATAATCTTCAGTTTCGAGTGGTTCGCAGAGAAACTCCGTATGGGATCGAACAGTCGTATAATCTGTGCATAGGTCTGTGGAGACCGTTTTCCCGCTACTTGTTCCTTGCATGAATTAAATTAAAACAAATTCTCTCCGCAAACCAAAAACTTCTACAGGTTCGCTCGGTGAGAGGTGTCAGAAATCTTCTGCCGCCAGAGCCTTTCCCATTCATTTACCTGCCGCGCACGCTTGTTCTCATAAGCATTGGCAAGCGAACCGATAACTTCGTCGACAGGCGAACTTTTAGTGGAGGTTAATCGTTGAGAGGAAAGGGCTTCGGGTTTATCTATTGCAGCAGAAGCGTTTCGTGAAATTGCGGTAGTAATATCTCTCTTCGTTGGATCGACCATCTCTCGCCTCCTGTATTCCGGGCAGACGGCCGAACCAGTAACTTAGTTTATCAAGTTTCGACCGCGTGCAGATTTGAATTTGAACTCATTAATTATTCTTGTCGCGTAAAACTCCTTAATAAAGGTCTTAATATGATATCACTAAACGAAAAGTAGACAAAGAAGAAAATGGACAAGAGGTTGGGAATCCACTATGATAATCGTATGCTCATCATCATTGATGCACTCGCCCTTAGATAGCCGCTCGTTGCCCCCTGATCGGTGACGACGCGGCGTAAGAAAACAGTAAAAAGAATTGGAGAATACTAAGTGGATGGTGATCCTATTATCCGCTAGACTTGCAGTTTTGCAGCCTTCGCACGAAACTCTGAAACGAAGCTATGGACGAAAAATATTTTGCCAAAAAGATCGAGCAAAAGTGGCAACAAAAATGGGCAGAAACCGAGGCATTTAAAACGGAGATCGCCGATGCAATGCCGAAGTTTTATCAGCTCGAGATGCTTCCGTATCCATCGGGCAACCTCCATATGGGCCATGTCCGAAATTATTCGGCGGGTGACGCGCTCGCGTGGTACAAACGGTTGAAAGGCTTTAATGTTCTACATCCGATCGGGTGGGATTCGTTTGGCCAGCCCGCCGAGGATGCTGCAGTAAAACGGGGCATCAATCCTCGCAAATGGACCGAGGACAATATCGAGATCATGCGCGGGCAGCTGCAGCGGCTCGGCATCAGCTACGACTGGAGCCGCCAGATATATGCCCACACGCCCGAGTATTACAAGTTTGATCAATGGTTCTTCTTAAAGATGTGGGAGAAAGGGTTAGCTTACAAGCGTTTGACCCAGGTCAACTGGTGTTCTCACGATCAGGCAACCTTGTCCAACGAGCAGGCGAGCGGCGGCCTCTGCTGGCGTTGTGGCAATCCCGTTACTAAGAAAGATCTCGAACAATGGTTTTTAAGGACGACTGCCTACGCCGATCAGCTATTGGATGATATCCCGCAAATCGAAGGTGGTTGGCCGCAGAATGTGCTTAAGCGACAAAGTGACTGGATCGGCCGGTCAGTTGGAACATACGTGGATTTCGAGATCAGGGCGTCCGGGGACTCTCTGTTTTATTGTCCGATCATTGAGGGTCTTACTAGTTCATCGCATCTGGGAAAGGGCCGAGTGCGTGTTTTCACGACGAGGATCGATACCATCTTTGGCGTAAACGCCTTGGTACTTGCAGCTGAACACCCTGTCATACAGGCGAATATGGACAATTTCTCGGAAGAAGTTTCGAGCAAAATAGCCGTAATTCGAGTAGAAAATGCAAAACCAGCCGATCATGAAGCGGAGATCGAGAAAGACGGGATCGATACGGGACTCAGAGCTATTAATCCCTTCAGCGGCGAGGAGTTGCCTGTATGGGTAGGTAACTACGTAATGATGGAATACGGTACCGGGGCGGTGATGTCGGTACCGGCCCATGACCAACGGGATTTTGAATTCGCGAAAAGATTCGGGCTTCCTATTAGACAGGTCATTTCTGAACCTCATCTGGCCCATGAGCACCATTCTATGCATGCCCTCGCCCTTGAACGGGCCTTTGGCGACTATGGCGTTCTGATCCATTCCGATTCTTGGAATGGATTGACCAGTGACAAGGCGAAGCTGGACATGACTGAATATGCTATTAAGCATGGTTTTGGTGAAGAGGCGACGACATATCGGCTTCGCGATTGGGGCATTTCTCGACAAAGGTTCTGGGGGTCGCCAATACCTATTGTTTACTGCCTCGAGTGCGGTGTCGTTCCCGAAAAGTATGAGAATCTTCCAGTTACCCTCCCCGAAGATGCACCGATCACCGGTACCGGCGAATCACCGCTCGCCAAAGTGCCCGAGTTCTACAATGCGGCATGCCCTCAATGTGAAGGTCCGGCAAAACGGGAAACGGACACAATGGATACATTCGTTGATTCTTCCTGGTACTTTTTCAGATACACGGATCCCCACAATCCGAACCTGCCAGTGGATCCCGACACGGCTGCGTATTGGATGCCTGTCGACCAGTACATAGGCGGCGATGACCACGCCGTGATGCATCTCATTTACGCGCGGTTTTGGACGAAAGTGTTGCGGGATATCGGCCTAGTGAAGTTTGATGAGCCTTTCAAGCGGCTGCTGACGCAGGGCATGGTCGTGGGTGAGACCTTTTTTGACGACGAGAGTGGAAAACGTACCTATTTTCCACCCGATGCGGTCAACGTCACACGGGACGCGAAAGGAAAGATCACAGCGGCAGAAACCCCGGACGGAAAAGTTCTTAAATTCGCGATCGAACGGATGTCCAAGTCGAAGGGGAATGGTGTGGACCCCGACGAAATGGTTGAGATCTACGGTGCCGATGCCGCCCGCCTGTTCGTTCTATTTGCCGCACCTATCGAAAATGAACTCGTCTGGAACGAGGCCGGTATCGAAGGTGGCGTCCGCTTTTTGCAGCGCGTCTGGCGTATTGCACACAAGTGGAGCATGTCGCCAGCCTGGCACAATGGAGTTTCCTCAAACGGGGATAGTGGCGGGAACGCCCGAAACCTGAGGCGCAAAACGCACCAGACTATCAGGCGGGTCAGCGAAAGTTTCGAGTCGCTGCAATTCAATACACCCGTTGCCGCTTTGATGGAGTTATCAAACGCGATAGGGGACCTGGGAGGCGAGCCATCAACGGCCGACGAAGAGATGGTCTTTGCCGTTCGGGAAGCTATAACGGCGTTAACACTTATGCTAACCCCATTTGCCCCCCATACAGCCGAGGAACTTTTCGCCGTGATCATCGGCAATGAAGACGGTATGCTGGCAAACGGTGCCCGGTTTCCGGTGTACCAGGAATCCTTGGCCAAAGCTGATCTGATTGAGATACCGATCCAGGTTAACGGAAAACTGCGTTCGAAGATCATGGTCGATCCAGACACAACTACCGATGAACTTCAGGAGATGGCGATCGCAGATGAAAAAATAAGCGAGTACACAATGGGAAAAGAGATCGCCAAGGTGATAACCGTACCCGGACGACTTGTGAATATTGTGATCAAAAACTGAATCGGTTACGTATTACAGATTTTGAAGCCCCTTCGTTCGATAGGTGACAAAGACCCGATTCACAGGCGTTAGTGTTATACCTTGCTTGAAATATGCAAAAAAACTAAAATTAAAAGCACCATAGCTACGTTTGTCGACCGACGGAAATCTAAAAATCGCCTGGCCGACGGTGTTATTGTCCATCGAACCATTATTTAAATGAAGGAATGCCAGCTCTGTAAGAACTGTTTCTCCGATTCGGTAGCGACCTGTCCGCATGACGGGATGCCAACGGTCCACACGATCGCGGGCGAACCCGTTCTCGAGGGCAAATACCAGATCGAGTGCAGACTGGGACAGGGCGGCATGGGTGTCGTATATAAAGCCCGGCACGCCTATCTAAAGACCCAACTTGCAATAAAGGTGATCCTTCCTGATCTCGTTGGCAATGATCCTCAACTCGTCACGCGCTTCCGACAAGAGGCCCTGGCTGCCGCTGCTATACGGCATCAAAACGTGGTTAGCGTTACAGATTACGGCGTTATCGGAGGCACAGTTCCGTTTCTGGTGATGGAGTATGTGGAGGGTGAATCGCTTCATGATCTTCTGGTACGCGAAAAGTCGCTCTCGCCGGAAAGGGCGTTCGATTTGATCTCGGCTGTTTGTGCTGGTGTAGGAGCAGCCCATCACCAGGGCATTGTTCACCGGGATCTCAAACCGCTTAATATTATGATCTGCAGCGACAAGCCGAATATGGCCCAGGCTGTAAAAATACTTGATTTCGGGCTGGCGAAGATCAAATCCGGGGAATTGCTCGGTTCGTTCATCCAGGCCCAAACGACGGGATTGATGGGGTCGCCATATTACATGGCTCCGGAGCAATGGGCAGACGAAGACCCGGATTCGCGATCCGATATTTATTCCCTCGGAGTAATGCTGTACCAGATGCTGGCGGGCGATGTGCCGTTCAAGGGGTCATCGATCCCGGCGATCATGAAGAAGCATATTTCTGACCGTCCGCCGACACTTGGAGAGTCGGGCGTAATGGCTTCCGCCGAACTTGAGAAGGCGATCCTTCATACGCTTCAAAAAAAGCCAGAAGATAGGACGCCCACAGTCGAGGCCTTTGTGGATGAACTTAGAGAAGCAATTCATCCGGGGCAGCATTTTTTGAATACAGCTCGGTCGTTGCCCGTTTCATCCTTAAAGGTCACTTCGAGGCCGCCGCGATCAAGTGTTTTTGTCGATAACGTTGCGGTGGGCCAAACGCGCGAGGATGGCCATTTACTGGTTGAAGGCATCCAAAGCGGGAACCATCGGCTCCGGGTGAGTCACGCGGGATTTCAAGATTGGTTAGGCGACGTGGTATTTGATGGTAGCCCGCAAGAAGTGATCGCGGAACTACGGCAAGGTAGTCTAGATTCGAGAACCGCGATACCCAAACCGGACGTGGCGGTTGGCGGAGGCGGCAGCCTGGACCTCTCGACACGGTATTCGCCAGTGGGACCGGATGAGATGGAGCAGACGGTCCAACAGAATTTCGAGCCTAACAAATTCGATGTGTCGGTAGCGAGTGCTCCGCAGAAAAAGAGTTGGGCCATCTCACCGTTGCTTTTGGGAATCCTCGGTTTATTCACACTCTTTTTGATCGGGGCCATCGGTCTTGGGTCGGCATATATGCTCGGAATTTTAGGCGGCGAAAGCGATTCGCCCGCGAATGTTTCAGCATCACCCACACCGGAGGAAACACCGGCTCAATTTACCGCCGAAATGGTGCAAATTCCTGGCGGGTCATTTGTGATGGGACGTAACGAGGGGCGAGCGAATGAGCGGCCTGAAAATCCTGTATCTGTAGCTCCCTTTCAAATGGACAAATTTGAGATCACAAATGGCGAATATTATGCATTTGTAAGCGAAACGGGATACCGGCCCGTACCGGCCCACTGGGTAAATGACAGACCGGTTCCGGAAACGGAAAAAATGCCCGTTCGGTTTGTGAATATTGAGGACGTCGGAGCATTTGCGCGATGGCGCTCGAGACGGGACGACGTAACTTATAGGCTTCCGACTGAAGCAGAATGGGAGTTTGCCGCTCGTAACGGCGACAAACAGAGCCTCTATCCGTGGGGCGACAAATTTGACCCGAAGTGTGCTGTTACTGACAAGGATGGTACCGAACCCGACGCTGTGGGAACTGCATCTTGCCCAAACGAATGGGGTGTATTGGACCTTATCGGAAATGTTTATGAGTGGACAGGTTCGAAAGCAGCTCTGTATCCTGGAAGTTCGGGCCAGATGCGGGAGACTAGGGAACCGAGACATATGATCCGCGGAGGCGCCGCTTTGACTAAGTCGGAGGGAGAATTCGGAATTACTTCGACTTTCCGGGCTGATGTGGCTGCAAGCACCCGTGACAAGGAACTGGGCTTTAGGCTCGTAATAGGCAACTAGGGATCCGCACCTGAACGTCATAGATTTATAATGGTCCGTTTCTCCGTAATAGTATTACTTTTCGTTTTGACCTGCCTTAGCTCGTATGGCCAGGACCTGGGAAGCAGCAATAAGCTTTTTGGCTCACCAAAAAAGAAATCGCCTCCTACGAAATCAGCGAAGAAATCTACAAGCGCGTCGGCCAAGACAGCTCGAACTGCTGTTAAAAAGGCCGCGAAATCTAAAACTTCGAAACCCAAGGCCGCTGCCTCGAAGTCGGCAAAGGCTTCGACGACCGATATAGGGAAGGGAGAATCAGCAGGGCAGAAACAGAATAGAGAGGTGTCAATCGCGAACCCCGATAAGAGATTTTCGGGCGAAATACCGGTCAACCAAAACGCTCCAGTTTCTCATGCAGAGCCTTCTGTCGGGGAAAGAACAACCATGGTAGGGGCTTGGCCACCAAAGGGAATGACCCTTGCTGACGCGAACGAACATTACGAAGACCTGATCTCAAAAGGGAACGTATTTCGTGACGAAAGGAACTATGCAGCTGCGGAACTGGCTTATTCCAACGCGAAATCGCTAAAACCGGGGGATTCAAGAGCGGTCTACGGTCTGGGCAATTTATTTAGTGATCAGTTGCGTTGGCAAGATGCGGAAACGCACTATCGGATGTCGATCGAGATGACCCCCAATGATGCAGTTGCCCATATAGCCCTTAGCTACGTCTTGGTCCAACCGGTCACAGCCTCAAATCTTGCAGACCGATATGTAGAGGCCGAAAAGATGGCCCGTCGTGCGATCGAGCTAGCTCCGAATAACGCTTTGGCATTTGACCAGCTCGGAGTTTCATTGGAACTTCGGGGATTTATCGGTGCCGAGACTGAGAGTGCATATCGAAAAGCGATCCAGCTTGATCCTTCATTTGCTCCCCCGCACGCCCATCTAGGTCGGTTGCTTAGGAGGCGCGGTCTGAACAAAGAATCATCGAACTCCTATCAGAATGCAATTGACCGAGCGAGGGAAGTGGGCACCAAAATACTGGTTGGGGAAGTGTTGCAATCCGAGCAGCGGTTTGCAGAATCAGAAACGCTTCTACGGGCCGCGTTGGAAGAAGACCCTCGAAACCCAACAGCGCTGCTTCTTCTTGCTCGAGCTCTGATTACCGCGGCGAGCTACGACGAGGGGGAAACAGTGTTGAAAAAAGCGCTATCGATCGGTGCAAACGGGTTTATCACGAACAGTCAGCTTGCCGAACTATATCTAAGGCAGGGAAAGACGGAATTATCCGAAAACGCGTTGTTACAAGCATCGCGGTTTGTTACAGACCTTGACCGCCGATCGCTGTCAAAGAGCTTCGAAGCTGTCGGTGACGCCTATATGAGATCGGGCAATACGAGGGGGGCGGAGCGTGCGTTCAAACAAGCAATTACCTTTAACGGGGAAAGTGAGATCCTCTCAGGTAAATTATCTCGAGCTCAACAAGGCAGGTTTGCCCCGGGGAGCTAGATCGTTTATCGCAATTTAAGCTGTATTTGTTGAAATATAGGGGAAATTCGTCATTTCTCCGACAAATAGAGTTCTCGCGTAAATTCGCCCGGTTTCGAACCTCTTTTTGCTATCAAACACCCTTAAATGTACTGCCCGAAATGTAATCAGAGTTTTGACGAAGGTTCACGCCGATTCTGCCCCTCTGATGGGTCCCGGCTTATCTCCGAGTTAAATAGCGTTGCCGGCAAGACACAAGAGGGGATATTTGCCAGTCTCATACCTCAAATGAGCGGCATCAACGATTTAGGGACGAAACTGGAGGATTTCCCCGGTGTATTCGTGGGCGACGAAGAGTTCAACGACGAACAAGTCCGCACGTCGGGATCGGAAAGCGACGAAGTATTTTTCGAAATGGTCGATCCGGAAGAGTCGGGGCCCCGGGATTTCATTGAGATGGGAACCAGGCCTGACCTTCCGCCCAAACCGGAAACGACGTCGTCCCCTATTTCTCCCGTCCAGGTATGGAGAAAGATAGATCCAGCGACCATTCCTGAGGGCCATGTCGATCTTGCAAACGGTTACGACGCTCCCGATGTATTTTCAGATCTAGACCTTGCCGAACCGGAGAAACTGGTTGGACAACGTGTGAAAGGGCGATATAAAGTGACTGAGTTTCTGGGGGGCAACGAAACCGGAATCACATATTTGGCGGATGACCAGATCGTTGCTGGAAAGAAAGTCATTGTTCGTGTTCATACAAGAAACGATGATGACGAAATGATGAAAAGCAATCTTGCCGAGGAGCGCATTTCTTTATCGCATTTCAGCCATCCGAACGTCGCCCGATTTATCGACTCGGGTGAATTCTCAGACCGTTCTTACTTTATTATCAGTGAATATATTGACGGTTTGTCCCTTAGAGATCTGCTTAGCATTCACGGCCAGTTTGATATTAGAAGGGCATCCCGACTTATTCGACAGATCGCGAGTGGCCTCAGCGAAGCCCATCAGGCGGGTATTTTGCATCGGGACATCCGGCCGGAAAATATCGCGATCGATCCCGACGCCGGCGACGTCGAACAAGCCAAACTCCTAAGTTTCGGAGCCTCGAACGGTGACCCACACCCTGACAATTTGGTTTACAAGTCGCCCGAGGTGATCGACGGCCGAATTAACACGATCGTTAGTGATATTTATTCACTAGCTGTTGTAGGGTACGAGATGCTCACCGGACACTTGCCGTTCGAAGGAACAACTAAGAATGAGATCCTTCGGTCGCAGTATGCCGGCCCGGCGGCATGGCCGGCCGACCTGCGACCGGAACTGTCACCCGCCATTAATGAAATATTTCAAAAGGCTCTATCTTTCAAACCCGCGGAAAGATACACAAAGGCTCGCGAATTTGGCGACGCTCTCAGCGCGGCTTTGACCGAGAGGTCGGCGGTGTCAGATGTCCACGATACTGCTCAGTCCAATTTCGTAGACTTACAACCCTTGGCCCCGCCCTCAGATCCAGAAAAGCTAGGAGATCATAAGCCTTCAACTCGGATACAGATTCCATCGCCGAAGAGATCTGATCCGTTATCTAAGAAATCCAATGAGATTTCTGAGGGTCGGGGACCGACGTCGACTAAAGAACGTAGCTCTAAGGTCTGGTACATCATCGGGGCGGTTCTTCTGGCGCTGGCCGCATCTATTGCATTGGGATGGTATTACGTTACGAACAATCCCGGCCCAACCGCTTCCACGAGCGATATAAGCCCGAACTCCCAATTAAGCACGAACACACCTGAATCCTCAAATGTTGCCGAGGAAACACGGGGGGCTCCCCTACCGCGGAGTTTGGCACAACCGCCAAACACGGAAGTGTTTCAAAATAAACGGGCGGATCTGAAAGGCGATCTGGCTACGAATTTTGTCGGCTTTTCACTCTTCTATCCGAAGGACTGGAAGATCATTGGTCCCGAGCCTGGCGCGTCGGAGGGGGCACGCGGTAAATTTCTCGACATTTCACGCTTGACGGCCGACGACCGGCTGATGGAACAGATGCTCGTAAGTTATTACCCCAGTGATGGGACCTTTACCGCAGACGCAGGGAAATTTCCGCAGCTTGTTCGGGAAACAAACGAAACGCTCGAAAAGATCCTGCCCGGCTACCAGATGGTTTCAGAAGGGGAGATCACGTTCAATGGCAACTGGCGTGCTTACGAGGTTAAATTTCAAGGTGGCGGCACATCGGCCGACGGTGAAAAACTGATCGTTTGGGGCCGACGTTTATTCGTGCCCGCCGCCCGTCCGGGTGCGACGAGCGGATTTGAGATCACAATGCTGGCCACCTCATACGCAAAGGACATAAAAGGCGTCGACGAAGTTGGCGTCCGTGGCGAGCTCGGCCCGATACTCAATAGCTTCGAGCCGAACCAGAGTTATTAACCCTTGCATTCTCGTCAGATGCTGATCGTTTTTACCACTTGTCCTAACGTTCAGGAGGCCGAATCGCTTGCCGGCAAGATAGTCGACCGACGCCTGGCAGGATGTGTTCAGATCATTCCGCAAATTACCTCCATTTATATCTGGGAAGGCAAGGTGCAAAAAGAGACGGAGCATCTCCTACTTATCAAGACCATGCAAGAAAAATGGGATGAACTTCAAAGTTTAATTATCAAAGATCATAGCTATTCGGTTCCGGAGATCGTGGCCGTTGATGCCGCCCATGTTTCGGCGTCCTATCTTTCGTGGCTGCGGGAAACGCTACAGCTTTAGAGCGGATCTTCTCTACTGCTACCGGAATCAATGCGTAACTAGATCACCTCACCCATCGGCTCATTTATTATTCCCGAACTACAGATCTTTATGATGAAATCGACCGCGTCCTTGGGTGAATCGGTCAGGTGAATCAGGCTCAGATCCTCAGAGCCGATCATTTTCTCATTAAGCATCGTCGAAGTCAGCCATTGGAGCAGTCCGCGCCAATATTGCGAATCGAACAAGACCACAGGAAAATTGCGGATCTTACGTGTTTGGATCAACGTGAGGGCCTCAAAAAGCTCGTCCATCGTGCCAAATCCACCAGGGAATATGACGTAGGCATTGCTGTATTTGATGAACATCGTTTTCCGAACAAAGAAGTATTTGAATGAAAGCGATTTCGTGAGATACGGATTCGGTGCCTGTTCGAAGGGAAGCTCGATGTTGCAGCCGACAGAGGTTGCACCGGCGTCGTGCGCTCCGCGGTTCGACGCCTCCATAATGCCGGGCCCGCCGCCAGTTATGATCTCGAATCCCTCTTCGCCCAACAGCCGTGCCGTTTCGCGTGCGGCGATGTAGTACGGATCTTTTTCGTGAGTGCGGGCAGAACCGAAGATCGATACCCCGCGAGTGATCGTCGCCAAGTGGTCAAAACCGTTGACGAATTCGCCCATAATTCGAAAAACCCGCCACGAATCGGAAGTCTTATAATCATCTCCCGGTTCCGGCGATCGAAGCAATATCTCATCATCGGTCAGATGCCAGTATCCCGGCTCTTCCTGACGTTTCTTGGCGTCGGCCACGGTCACCGGCTCGGCGGTTTTCTTTTTCGCGATCTCGATTTTCGGTTTGTTCGCTTTTGTGTCAGCCATAATTTCTTAGGAAGTCTGGGAAGTCTGGGAAGTCGGAAGTCTCGGAAGTCACGTAAGGGACCGTGGGGGCTATTATCTTGAAAATCAGCATTTCCTTTTCACACATACCTGACTTCCCAGACTTCCATGACTTCCCAGACTCCAAGACTAATTCTTAAATTCCCATAATGTTATATCCGCAATCGACGTAGATCGTTTCGCCCGTGATGCCGGTCGAAAGATCGCTAACGAGGAAAAGAGCCGTGTTGCCGACCTCTGAAACCGTAACGTTTCGCTTCAGGGGTGATTTTTCGCCTACGTACGTTAGCAAGGAGCCCATGTTCTTGACGCCGCGGGCTGAAAGCGTATTTATGGGCCCGGCGCTGATCGCATTCACGCGGATGTTGTTTTTACCGAGGTCGGCCGCGAGATAGCGAGTCGACGCTTCGAGTGCCGCCTTGGCAACCCCCATAATGTTGTAATTCGGCACGACCTTCTCGGCACCGTAGTAGGTCATGGTCACAATGCTGCCCCCGTCCGTCATAAGGGGCGATGCGGCGAGGGCTACCTGAGTAAGCGAAAACGCGCTTATCTCGAGGGCCGTGCGAAACGCTTCGCGAGTGGTTGTTACGAACTCACCCTCCAAAGCCTCTTTTGGCGCAAACGCTATCGAATGGACAAGAAAATCAAGCCGCCCATATTTCCTGCCGATCGCCTCAAAGGCCGCGTCAACCGTCGCCTGATCGGTCACATCGCAGGGCACTACAAGCGAATCGTCCAGTGTGCCCGCCAGGGCCTCAACGTTTTCTTTCAGCCGGTCGCCTTGATATGAAAAGGCCATTCTTGCACCATTTCGCGAACAGGCCAACGCACACGCCCAGGCGATCGAACGTTTATTCGCTACGCCAAAGATCATTCCTACTTTGTTTTCAAGCATATCTTTATTCGCTGACATAGACCCGCTGCAGCATTTCAAAATCGAGCAGTCGGATGTCGATATCCACTGGTGTATCCGAAAAACGCCGCGTGCTGAGAACCGCACGAAGCTGCTCTTCGTCTTCCGCGTTCAGCTGTGTGACGAGTACCAGCATCAGCCGCAATCGAAGCCGGCTTTTCATTTCTTCGAGGTTCCTCTTCGCGGTGCTGATCTTTTTTAGCATCGACTCGACCTTTTCCTGTCTGACATCGGGCACTACAAGGAAAGATACCTCGATGCACGTGATCAAGTCCTGATCGACCAGAAGGGCGTCGAACGGGGTTTTGCCAATGCTTACGTGCCGCAAGAGGGGCAGGTTTTCCTCGTGCTGGATCTGCCGCAGAGCCAGGTCCTCAGCCACGATATATGCCGAGAGCAGGTCGGCGAGCTGATCGTCACCGACACGCAGCAGCCGGGCAAGTTCGCGTACCTCGAGATCGACATTCTGCCGCTGTACCTCGGGCAAGGCGTCATCCCACTGGATAAACTTCCGATCATCAAGTGCTGCCAAACGGCGTGTATTAGCTTTTTCCAGAAGAACGATCAGCGCAAAAACCGCTATTGACCCGACCAAAATACCCGTCATCGCCCAGTTCGCCACCTGAAACGACAATCCCAGTCCTGCGATCAAGAGAACGAACAACACGATCGCCGCTGAAACCAGCGGATAATTTAGCTTTCGCCGGTCGAGCCGGGCGAGAGGGTTGTCGTTCTTTTTGCTCATTTACCGAAGTTCAAGCCGCGATCGAGGCCCGTTCAAATGGAATGTCATCAAAGTGTGTCATCGTCTTGAAGGAACGGAACCGGTCGTTGATCTCGGGATAATCGAGGGCGTCGACGCGCTCGGTGCCGAATTTCTCGACATTGAACGATGCCATGACCGAACCGTAGATCATCGCCCGCCTCAGGGTTTCATCAGAGATCTCTTTCTGAGCGGCGAGATAACCCATAAATCCGCCGGCGAACGTATCACCTGCACCGGTCGGGTCGAAAACCGATTCGAGCGGATATGCCGGTGCGACAAAATATCCGTCACGGGTAAAGAGCGTTGCCCCATACTCACCCCGCTTGATCACGACCGCCTTGAGGCCGAGATCCATTATCGTCCTGGCGGCCTTGTAGATGCTCGGCTCGTCGGTAAGCTGACGTGCCTCAGCATCATTGATGATGATACAGTCGACGACCTTGATCGTGTCGATCACCGCATCCTTCATCGATGAGATCCAGAAGTTCATGGTGTCCATTGCGACGAATTTTGCATTGTCACATTGCTCGCGGACCTGTTTCTGGAGCATCGGCAGGATATTCGCAAGGAACAGAAAATCAGCCTTTTTCGAGTTTTCAGAAAGCTTTGGATCAAAGGTTTCGAAAACATTTAGCTGCGTATCCAGCGTGTGGGCGGTATTCATGTCGTAATCGTAACGGCCGGACCAATAGAACGTTTTGCCTTCAGGCACGATCTCGATATCGTCGGTATTGATGAAATGGCGTTTGAAGACAGACCATTCCTCATCTCCAAAATCGCCGCCGACAATGCCTACTGCATTTACCTCGGTAAAAAAGCTCGCCGACAACCCAAAGTGCGTAGCCGCACCGCCAAGAACCTTATCCCTCTTTCCAAAGGGCGTTTCCAACGCGTCAAACGCTACGGAACCTACAACTGTTAATGACATATGAATCAGAATCGAGAAGTCAGAAGTTAGAATTAAGAAGCCGCGAAACAGCGAACGACCCACGGCAGCTGAATTCTGACTTCGGACTACTGACTTCTTAAGATTTTACACGCCAGGGCGGGATTTTGCGATTCGAACCGTAAGCAATCGATTGGTGATCAATGGGCACTACAAGTCGATACTCGTTCCCTCGGTTGGTCGTAACACCCTTCTAACAAGCCACAATCCGATCGAAAGACATCCGAGAGCAAAGCCACCTAGGACACAAAAAATGTAAGCCACGTATAAAAGGAAGTCTAGGCCGGTGTTGCAGTCGTCTATTGGCAAACGGGCGGCGCTGCGGGCATAAGTTTCACAAGCCAGATGCCTACCCAGCCAAGCTGCCACCGCTGTCAGCAGCATCGCACCAGAAAGAATCGCGGTACACCAAGTGGCAATTTGTAACATAATGGTCTTGATTTAACCTATTCGCCACGGCGGGTTTTTGCGATTTTCGCCGGCGTGAAATAGGCAGATCTTATTGCCGTTCGGATCTCTGAGGTATGCCTGGCGCCAAAGCCATGGGTGGTCGGCGGGGTCTTCGTCGAATTTCAGGCCGATCGACTTGAGGCGTTCGACCTCAGCATCGAGGTCCTCGCATTCGAAATAAAGCGTTATGCTTTCGTTCGGCCTGATACGGTCGGCGATGTTGACCGAGAGTGTTGATTCACCGTCGGGGCACTCGAGTCGAGCATATCGCGGCAGGGAATCGACAATACGCCTGAGGCCCAGCTTTTCGAAGAATTCGACCGTCTCGACCGGGCGTTCGGAATGGATCGTGACCTGGTTGAGATTCATTTAAGGCTGCAGAACCTTGAGTGTTTTTGCGGCGTCTTCGCGATACTTACTTTCGGGGTATTTATCGACGATGGTCGACAGATACGCGACTGCATCTTCCTTGAGCTTTGCCGGTTCGTACTTTTCCATATTCTTCTCGGTTTTCGGGTCGATCTTTTGATTGCCCTTGCCCTCTGAAAGGTAATAGCTGGCCATGCCCGCGAGATAGAGAAATTCGTCTATCTTGGAAAATTCAGGATATGCCGCATAGGTTTCCTCGAACCGCATCAGCACACCCTTATAGGCCTTTTTCAATTTGTAAGCATTCCACGCAACATCGAGATTATGTTTTGCGTCGGCTTCCATTAAAGGGTCACGCTCAATAGCCATCGAAACATTCCGCTGGGCAGACGCCGTCGAACCGATAAGGAATATCGCCACTGCCGTGAAAATAAAAGCCAAAAATTTATGCTTCATAAGAGATAAAGATGATACTTCGGCCGCAAAGGTTTACAAAGTCTCGTGACGCTCCAAGTTCCAGGTTCCAAGTTCCAAGTTCCAAGTTCCAGGTTCCAGGTTCCAAGTTCCAGGTTCCAGGTTCCAAGTTCCAGTTTCAGGTTCAAAGTTGTAGTCGAAAGGCCACTTTTCAACGGGTAATATCTTACTCTGAGCCCCCTTGGATAGATCAAAACCCCTGTTTTTGTCCCGCGTCGGGACAAGAAAATCGCCGTAACCCTAAACCCGTCTTAGCTTTACAAGATTAGGGCGTGTACCAGTCATTTTTCTATATTCTGTATTACGATGTATGTCGTGGTGGGAAATGATGCCCAATGGAGCTATCAACATGCTGCTCCTGACGGAGGCTCAGAACACCGAACGGCCCGAGATCTGGCTTCGAAAAATTAAATTATCAATCATCCGCCGGGCTCTGTAAAAAAAGACCGGGCACCGCAACAGGCTAACGCATTTTCAGGTTCGTGAGAAGACCAAATGGCGTAAATGTCCCATTTGTCCGATTTGGCGTATTTGTCTCATTTGGCGTGATAGTCACGGTTGGCCTTCATTAAGGAATGAATGTGGAAATTTGCAGGTCCGAACCGTTGGTCGAGATCGTGACCATGCCCTTTTCGCCGGTGGTTCGGACGTCCGCTCCGGAAGCTCGCCAGCGTTCTACTACCTCGGGGTGGGGGTGACCGAAGGGCGAGCGGCGGCCGACGGGGATGATGGCGATACTGGGCTGTACGGATCCGACCAATGCGGGCGAAGACGATGTGCGGCTGCCGTGATGGGGCACCTTGACCACGTCGGCGGCAAGGTCGATGCCTGAGGATACAAGGGCTGCCTCGGCGAGCGCCTCGATATCGCCTGTTAGCAGAAACGACCGCTGCCCATACGTTATTCGCAGAACGATCGAGCTGTCATTATTCGAAAGGCCGGCGGGGCCGTCATCTTCAGGCGGGAAAAGGACCTCGATCGTCACATCGCCCACATTCCAATGATCTCCTGCCGATGCAAACGCGGTCTCGATCCCGCGGCGGTTCAGAGTATTCCGCAATTCTTCGTAGTCGGGGTCGCCATCATTCGCCCTGCCAACGATCGCTTTGTTTACCCTGAAGTTTTTTGCTACGTCTACGAGACCCTGCATGTGGTCGGTGTCGGCGTGCGTAGCCAGGATGTAATCGATCTTCGAATATCCGCGCTCCCATAGAAACTCTGATACGACCGACTCCCCGAGGCGTCGGATGTCCGGTTCGAATGGTTCCGTTTCGTCATCGTTCGAGCTCGGAAAACGCATCCTTCCGCCGCCATCGACGAGCATCGTGCTCCCATTGGGAAATGTCACAAGAGCGGCGTCGCCCTGGCCGACATCAAGAAAATCGATCTTCAAACGGCCGTCAGGTGCTGGGGAGCTGAACGGATGAAAGATAATCGTTAGAAAAAGGATCACTGTTACAGCCCCGGCGGCGTACAGGGCGGGCTTATAGCGTTTTAATCCACGCATTGGTTCCCATCGATAGATTACGAATGCCAGGACGATCAACGCGGCGAGGTAAAGCACGTAAACCGCTCGTCCGTGGCTGGAATAGGCTGGCAGCCTGAAACCGGACCACGAATGCCCGGTCAACAGCCGCGGCATCAAGAGCATTACCCAATTGACCAGCTCGGCGAGAACGAAAACCGGGGCGGCCAGCAGCGGGCTGATATTCTTGACCATGGCGGCGATCACGACGGCAAAGCTCTCGATGGCAATGAAGAAACCTACCCAGAGATTTAGCACGATCGAAACCAGTGAAACGCGATGAAAATAAATGACAAGCAGCGGCAGCATGCAGATCTGGACGACAAGCGAAACGATGATGCCTTCGGTAAGATATCGCAGTACTTTTTGCGTAGAGCCATTTATGCGGCCGGCCAGAAAAGGCGATTTGAAAAGCGATGCCGACCACATTTGGCGGTTGCTGTCGAATTTCCACGCTTCTTCGTTCCAGTACAGAGTTTCGCAGGACCGCCTTAGCCAGTCAGGAACGGCAGGCGGGAACGGGGTTTCTGTGGTGGGCGACCATGCGCCGATCTTCCGCATTCCCTCTATGAGGGGGTACGCGAAAGCGATAATAGCCGCGACACTGACAAACGTGAGATGAAACGATGGATTGAATAGATCGGACGGACGCCATGCAAGGAGCACAATGGCGCATAGCCCGAGCGAATTCAGCATACTCGCCGGCCTGTAAAGTACGTACGAGAACAAGACGATCGTAAACATAATCGCCGCCCGTACCACCGGGACATCGGCCCCGACCGCTAAGGTGTAGGCCCATAAAATAACCGTTGTGGTCAAAAATTGCACCCAACGGTTTCGAGAGAATGCACGGACGATCAGCAGCAGGATACCGCCAATGAATGTAATATGCAGGCCCGAGATCACGAGGACGTGAAACGTCCCGCCCTCGCGAAATATTTCGGCAGTGTTGCGGTCGAGAAAGTGCTTGTCGCCCAGCAGGGAAGCTGTCATGATCCCGGCGGCGGTCGGGCTGAGCTCGGAGGTGAGATCGTTTATAAGTCCGGCTCTCCGATCGAAAATCCAGCCGAGCGGTATGAAGACGCTTTCATCGGCAACGTGCTCGATAAGTAGCGGGCTTTTAACCGATCCGCCGGCGTCGATTCCCATCTGGTCAAGCAGTTCGGGAACGCGAAGCACGCCGGGATTCAGGTATTCATCCTCGCGTTCGAGAATGCAATTTACGATGACATGCGAGCCGTGTTTGAGTTTGGGATTCTCGACATTCTTGCTTACGGGAAGGAAGAGCCGGACGTTTCCAGAAACTTGTCGATCAGCTCCGCGGTATCTCAGTCGCTCTGTCCGGACGAGGAGGAACTCACCTTCAGCCGAAGGCTCGGGCCGGCCGGCCAGGACCCCTTCGATCTCAACCGGCTCCCCTGAGATCAACACGCCGCTGTCATAGAGCAGCTTAATGCGGTCGGGCCTGACGCCCTGTTTTTCGGCCGTGTGCGCGACGGCCCCGGCGGCGACGAAGGCAAGCACGATCAGGATTGTGGCCGCCCCCGATCGTCGGAAAAAATATGCCAGGACGGCCGCTGTAAAACTCGCTATAGTCGCCATCCGAAGGTCGATCTCGAACAGATGGGCAATTGCTATCCCGCAGCCAAAGAATGCCGCAAGCCATAAAACGGGGACCATGCTTAAACTGGGTGAAGGAGAGGACTGAGGCATCGGGCAGGGTTTACCTCGTCGTTATAAGATGCCGGATCTCAAGAAAACGCGATTCGCTGACGCCGCGGATCAGCATTAAATGCTCAGGCCTCCGGAAGGGGCCGTTGATTTCGCGATATGCAATGATCGACTCCGCAGTCTTGCGGCCGATATTGGGTAAGCGGTCTAGTTCCTCGATGGAGGCGGTATTGATGTTGACAGTATAGGCGGAGATTGCGTGCAGATCGTGTGGCTCAGGGAATTCGACCCGGGATGAACAGGCACATACAGTGAAGACGAAAAGTAAGAATACGATCCGGCGCATTGATAGTATTTGTTCTCGATCCTCTGATACGGTCTTTTGCGGGGCGTGGAATTTGCACGCAGAGACGCGAAGTACGCAGAGAAAAGCACTGATTAATTGCTCGTTAACCGACTGCCGACGCACTCGGCATTAAGTCTGCTATCTAGCCAAGTAGGTCGGCGACATCGATCTTTATCTCCGGAAGAATAGACGAGGCCGCGATATCGCCATGGCTAAGGATCTTGACGAGACGGTAACCCTTAGGACTCGGATCGGAAAATATCTCGACGCGATCATTCTCGAGATCGACCAACCACGCTTCTTTTATTCCGGCCGCGGCATATCCCGGCAGCTTTAGCTCTCGGTCATAGCGGCTGCTCGTATCGGCGACCTCGATCACCAGAAGCGTGTCGTCACCGGTCGCGGTGGCTGAACGGTAGAAATCATCGCGACGCTTTAGCAGGGAGATATCCGGCTGCGGTTCGCTTTGGTCACTCAGAACTATCGGATTTTGAACACTGACAATAACTTTTTTGCCTAACAGGTCTTTAAGCCGGTCAAGCAGGAAATTGACACACGCAATGTGCCGTTTTCCGATTGGCGACATATCGATCAATTCTCCTTTCCACAACTCGATGCGTTCCTCGGGCCTTAAAACGCCGGACTCGATAAGTGAATGGTATTCATCAATATTGAATTTCCGGCGATGAAAATCAGTCAGGCTCGTAGTCGTTGTTTCAGTAAGTTCAGCAACTGTTGACATATGCTACCCCGGGCTGCGTTAACCCACCTCCCATTCTATTGTGAATTCACGAGTCTGCAAAATGGATTTTTCCCGGTTCACTGCTCGTTCTCCATCTCCGAGATGTCCTGCATATCCTCGTAGGCCTTTTGCAGGACGGGGCGGGCGCGGGTGGAGCCGTCCATTTCACCGATGTAGCCTTCGCGGACCATTGCGTCGAGGATGGCGGCTGCACGACCGTAGCCGATGCGGAGGTGGCGTTGGAGCAGCGAAGTCGAACCTCGTTTGGCCTGGACGACGCATTTGAGAGCGTCGTTAAAGAGCGGATCGCGGCGACCGGGAAGGTCTCCGCTGTCGTCGAGTTCGTCTTCGCTCTTGGTGATGGTCGTATCGTATTCCGGACGACCCTGTTCCTTGATGAAATCTACGACCTTTTTGATCTCGGCTTCGTTTACGAAAGCACCGTGGACGCGTGTGACCTGCGAATTTCCAGGCGGCAGGAACAGCATATCGCCGCTCCCGAGCAGGCTCTCGGCACCGTTGCCGTCGATGATCGTTCGCGAATCGACCTTACTGGACACCCGAAACGATATCCTCGACGGGAAATTTGCTTTGATAAGCCCTGTAATGACGTCGACGCTTGGCCGCTGGGTCGCGAGCACGAGATGAATGCCAACCGCACGAGCCATCTGTGCGAGCCGCGTGATCGATTCCTCGACCTCCTTACCCGAAACCATCATCAGATCGGCAAGCTCGTCGATGATGATGACGATGTATGGCAGGATGCGGTGCGGTTCGCCGCTGTCATCCCACATTTCGATATCATTGCGGCGTTTTGCCTCGACGTTGTAGCCGTCGATATTGCGGACGCCGTAGCCGGCAAGGTCCTTATAACGGCGTTCCATTTCGACAACCGCCCATTTTAATGAGATCGCAGCACGTTTGGGGTCGGTAATTATAGGCGTAGCGAGATGCGGGATATCTGCGTAGAGCCCGAGCTCGAGACGCTTGGGGTCGACCATGATGAACTTGACCTCATCGGGCTTTGCCTTATAAAGGATCGACATTACGAGCGTATTCACGCCGACCGATTTACCAGCACCGGTCGCACCCGCGATCAGCAGATGGGGCATCTTGGCGAGGTCGGCGACATAATTTACACCGTCGATGGTTTTGCCCAGGGCAAGCGTCAGCAGCGAAGACGAATCACGGAATTTGGGTGATTCGATCACGTCGCGGAGAAAGATGGTCTCGCGTTTGCGGTTTGGTACCTCGATACCGACAAATGCCTTGCCGGGTATGCGGTCAATGCGGATCGACGGGGCCTTCAGCGCGAGGCAAAGATCGTCGACTAGGCCCGTAATACGGGAATACTTGACGCCGGCATCGGGCTTGAATTCATAGGTCGTGACGACGGGACCCTTCGAAATATTGACCACGCGACCGCCGACGTTGAATTCACCGGTCTTGACGGCGAGTTCCTTGGCGATCGCGAGCAGCTCTTTTTCATCCTGCTCGATCCGTGCTGACGGCGGCGTCAGGAATTCAGGGGTCGGCAGCCGGTAGTTGTCGTAGGTCTGGGGCGAGGTCCCGGAAGGCTGCGCTCCTTCATCTTCAGACGTGTCTTCATCGATGGTGGTCTCCGGCTCAGACTTTGTTTTCGATCTCGATTTCGAAACCGGCGCGACCGCGTCTGGAAACGGTTCGGAAACCTTAACCGTCTCGTACGGGTTTTCACCGGCATCTATAGTAGGAACCGAATCTGGCCCGTCCTCGGCAAATGGCAGTGAAACTCGTCCGGCTGCGGCGGCGGCTGCAGCCATTTTTTCGACCTCGCCGACCGATATGGTCGGAGGCAGCGTTTCGGGGGAATGATCTCGCTTCCCGCGTCGTTTTTCAGCCCGTTCGAGAGCGGCGGAGATCTCGCCGGAGCGGGCCTCGCGCCGTTTTTCGAGTTTCTCATCGATCCTGACACGAAGGCCCTGCCAGGCGACTTCGAGATGGGAGAGAACGCCGGCGAGCGTGAAATTGGTGATCAGCAAAAGCGAGCTGACAAATATGGCAATGTAAAGGATCGACGCACCGACGGTGCCGATGAAGTATTGGGCAGATTGTGCAGCTGCTTCACCGACTATCGCACCATATCCACCAAACAACGTAATGAGAGCAGACAGCGAGATTGCGAAAAAAATATATCCTGCCACGCGGGAGGCCCGCGGGACCAGAGTGTCAGATTGGAAAACGCGCCAGCCGATAATGCCGATCAGCAGCGGCATGAGATATGCCGTCCAACCGAAGGTGCTGAATAGAACAGCCGCGATATTTGCCCCGACAACGCCGACCCAATTATCGTTGCTCGGCGATCCGTTACCGGTCGAGATCAGCGAACGGTCATCCGGATTGCTGGTGATCAGGCTAAGAAAAACCAGCAGAGCGAGGGCCCCGAGAATGACAGGTATGACCTCATTCCATCGCGAACGGGCGATCTCTTTGCCGCTTTTCTTCTTAGAAAGCAGCGTAGTGCCGTCGGCCAGACAAAAATTAATGTCGTCCTTGTAGGTTTCGCTGCATGTGGGGCAGGTTTTCATTTCCGTTTAGAGTTCCGCCGTTAGGCGGTTTATTTTGCCAGCGGGGGCCGCCTAAAGGCGGAACTCAAAACCGGCACTTTTCTTAAACAGCAAAAACTCATTTATGAAGTCATCAATATCGCCGTCGAGCACTGTTTCGATGTCTGTTCTTTCGTATTTTGTCCGCGTGTCCTTTACCAGGCGATACGGGTGGAGGACGTAATTGCGGATCTGCGAGCCGAAGGCGATGTCCTGTTTGGTGGCCTCGAGTTCGGCGGCACCTTCGCGGCGTTTTTCGAGTTCGACCTCGTACAGTTTTGAACGCAGTACCTGCATCGCAACGGCGCGATTCTGGATCTGCGAACGCTGATTCTGACATGTTACAACAATATTGGTTGGAAGATGCGTTATTCTTACAGCGCTGTCGGTCACATTAACGTGCTGGCCGCCTGCCCCGGAGGAACGATAAGTGTCGATGCGAAGGTCTTTGTCCTCGATATTTACCTCGATGTTTTCGTCGATCTCGGGCGAGACAAACAGCGATGCAAATGACGTTTCGCGGCTGCCGCCGGAGTTGAATGGCGAGATCCTTACTAGCCGGTGAACCCCGGCCTCCGCCGATAATAGCCCGTAGGCGTATTCGCCCTCAACACGAAACGTCGCTGATTTGATTCCCGCTTCCGAGCCCGATTGTTCGTCGAGGATCTCGACCTTAAAAGCGTGCTTCTCGGCCCAGCGAAGATACATCCTAAGCAGCATCTGAGCAAAATCTTGAGCGTCGGTGCCGCCCGCCCCGGCTTGGATGGAGCAAATGGCGTTATTCATGTCGGTCTCGCCCGAAAGCAGGCTCTCGATCTCAGCGGCGTTGACCTCTCGCTCAAGGCGGTTTATGAGCGTTTCCACCTCTTTCGCGGAATCAGGGTCCTCGGCGGCAAACTCGAACAAAACCTCGGCGTCGGAGATGCCCGATTCGAAGCCTTCCTGTTTTTTGAGTGCCCGCTCGATGCGGCTCCGCTGCTGGACGACCTTCTGAGCCTCGGCCTGGTCATCCCAAAAGCCGGGCTGGGATATCAGCTTTTCGGATTCCTCTAGCTCTTTCTGTTTGGCAGGGGCGTCAAAGAAACCTCCCAAGTTGGGTAACTTTCTCTTTGATCTCTTCGAATTTGGTTTGCAGGTCTGTGAGTTCCATGTGTATTTCCGGAATAAGTGATAAATGATAAGTGATAACTGATAAGTAAGATTATCACGGTCGCGTTGACTAATCAGCTATTCCGGCCGTAATCACATATCTACCTCTCACTTATCACTTATCACTTATTCCGGAGCGCTGCTTTCCAAAAACCCACGAATTCCAGCAAAAGTATTCTTCCAACCGGTTTCGCAGGCTGCGTAGAAATCATCCGCTATGGGGTCGGCTGGGAATCCCGTCTGTTCAACACGAAATAAGCTTGCATTGCCGATCGGCTCGATCGTGAAAATCGTTACCGCATCATTGGCGAATTCGAAGGGCAGCGAACCGGTCTTTGCATAATAGTCGCCGAACTTTATCGCGAGCCGTCGCGGCGGATCGTACTCGACCAGCGTCGCAGTAGAGACGTAATCCGGGTCGTCCTCATCGCCCCAGGCGGCGGCCCATGCGCCGCCCAGCTTCGGCACCACGATCGCCCTCGACGCGCCCCACCAGCCGCGGATAGCAGAGGGTGTGATCAAGATGCCGAACACGCGCTCGGGTGTGGCATTGAATGATTCTTCGTGAATGTGTGAGCGCGTTTCCATTATTCAACGTTAGATAGCGAGCCCGGCACACGTCGACGCTTAGCCGCAATAATAAGCAAACCGAGGGTAAAGACCACACAAACCCACGCGAACCAATCCCCATATTTTACATAAAATGTTTGCGAACCGTCACTCTTTGAGACGGTCCAGACGCGCGTGCCCTCCTGATAGGATGGCAGCGGATCGTGGACTTGCCCCCGTTCGTCGATATAGGCGGTTATTCCGACATTGGTCACTCTTAGCACTGGACGGTTTGTTTCGACTGCCCGGAAGACGGCGTTTGCAAGATGCTGGCGGAGCACCGGAGTCGGGCCCAAGTAGCCGTCATTGGTCAACTCAATTATCGCGTCTGCGCCGTTGCGAACGTATTCTCTTGAAAGTTCGCCGAAGTGCGATTCGAAACAGATCATTATCCCGGCTTTTGCGTCGCCCAGTGGTACAAGGTTGTACTCGCTGCCGTAGGCAAAGGTTCCGACGAAGGCGGGAACGATGTTCTGCAGCGGCAGCGGGACGGCCTCGCCGAATGGCAACAGGTAGATCTTGTCGTACTGCTCTGCCTTTTTGCCGTCGGGGCCGACAAGGACGGCTGAGTTGAAATACTTGTCGCTCGAAGGATCTGGCTCGGCGGAATTAAAAAGGACACTGACGTTGTTTCGACGAGCGAAGTCACCGATGTACCGCTGAAACTCGAGATCGTCGTTGTACATGAAATTCATTGGGGATTCCGGAAGAATGACCGTGGTCGGCAGATCGTTGTTCGTGGTTCGTAGCTTTTGAAGCTCGGCCTCGGCCATTTCGATCTGGCGTGTGCGGAGCTGCTCCCGCTTTTGGTTATCGAGGCCGGACATCGGGACGTTGGGTTGTATAGCCACGGCCGTAGCATCATACGCGTATACCATTCCGCTGTCGGGGGGAGTGCTACTGAAAAATGATATAGCGAAGATTGAAATCGATAAGGTGAAGATAACCGCTCCCAGAAGTAATGTCTTCTTACTTCTGCGTATCAATATCGCTGCCAGAAGAACATTTGAAATCAAACATATGAAACCGACAAGGCTAACGCCGCCGAGCCGTGCAAAATTCACTGCCAAACTAGCGTAAATCGATATATAAGAAGGATCATATGTTGAAAGCAAAGCTTGGGAATAACCAATAGCATTCCAGTTATTCCCAGTGATCCAGTACCGAGCAAATTCAGTGGCCGTCCACAGAAAAGGCGCGGCGAGGAAACCCCACGAGCCGGATCGCCTGAGCATAAGGGACAGCATTGCGGCGAAAAGGGCAGGGAACAGACCGGCGACGAGAGTTACGCAGAACAATAAAAAGTAAGCGAGGAGGGGCGGAAAGGCGGCGTAATTGATCGGGGCGAATGTCAGCCACCAGCAGCTGCCAAAAAAGAAGAGCGTCCCGAATATCCACCCTAGGACGAAAGATCTGACCGTCGACGCTTTCTCACGCTCGACGGCCCACATTAGTGGGACGAGGGCGAACCACGCGAGGAACCAGAATTCGAAATTGGGAAACGAGAGTATCAGCAGGACCGCCGCGAGCAGGGCGAGCAGGGCGTTTTTCCAGGACGGGATAATATTCCTGAATCGCGGAGGTGTCATTGCCGTAGTTTAGCAGAATCCCTCTCAGATCGAAGTTCGGCCACTTTGATCGTAGAAACTGACAAAACTACAAAATACGTCATCGCGGCTGTGACAAAATCTGTCATATCGACCGGCTTTTGACCGCTCGTAAGTCACATTGCACGAAAGCCGTCACAAAGGGAGATCGAATGCTTCAAATTGAATGAATACGGTGGTTAGGTGAGAAAGCGGTAATTACAGGCCCAAAACGTAGGTAAGCCCGGCTGTTTAGGCCGGGCTTAAGAGGAGGGACAACTGTAGGAACGCTCGGAAGGTGTTAAAGCACAGTGGCAAACCGCGCTCGGAGTAGTGATGGCGGCGGGGTCTTGATTATGTAATCAAGCTGGCCGCTTTTAACTAATGCACGTTGCGTGCCACACTTCTGAGTTGCGAGTTCCAAGTTCCAAGTTCGAAGTCTGCTAAAGATAAAAGCCCCGTTGGTTAGGGCTTTTTGAGGGCGTAAAGAATTGTAAAGGTTTTGATCCGCAACTTGGAACTCGGAACTTGGGACGTGAAACTATCTCATTTCGAGCATCGTTCTGACAGTCTTTGTAATGCCTGGGATTCCTGGTTCTCGCCATCGATCTCCAGTGCCGACGCGGCGTAGTTCTTGGCCTGCATGCAATCGCCCTTTTCGACGTAGATCTTGCCGAGGGAAACATGTGCTTCGACCATACGGTTGTCCCAGAAGACCGATGTCTTAAACGAGCTGATCGCCTGGTCGATATCCCCGCGTCTGAGGTGTATCTTGCCAAGCAGCAGGTAGCTCTCGGCGCTCATCGGTTCACTGGCGAGTACGCGGCGAAGCGTTGTCATCGCCTCGTCGTCGTTTCCGTTCTTGATAAGCGTCCGGGCCTGGGAAAGTAATGTATCCGCCTCGCTAACGGGAGCAACAGTCGTCGTCGACGGTCGCCGGCTGAATACCACCGCAACGAAATCCCGCCGCGCCGGCTGCTCGACCCTTAGCGGGATGTCACCGATCGTTTTCGATTGCAGCCATTCCTTTTCGAGATTGGCATACCGATTATTTGTCGTCAGGAATCGACGTGCCTGGTTGTCCATATCCGCGGCGGTCGCGTCCTTGAGCGAATCCAGCGATTTCGCGAGGATATAATAGGCCTCGCCGTCACGGGGGTTGGCCGCTATCGCCTGCCTGAGCTGTTCCGCGGCCTCCGTCAGATTGTTCATCTGAAACAGGGCCATCGCGTAGTTAAAACGGATATTCGGGTTCTCTGGTGCCGATTCGGACGCTTTCTTAAGAAGGTCGATCCCTTCGTTGAGCAAAGCCGCCGCCCGACCTTCATTCTTCTTTTCTGCCCGCGAAGCCTGCACTGCGATCGCGCCCAGGGCATTGTAGACGGTCGTTAGCTTGAGGTCCTCGGTGAGGGGCCTCAGAGTGGCAAGAGCAGCCTCGTGATTGTTCTGCTGCCAAAATATCACTCCGATATAGAACGAAGCTTCGGCAAATGCCACGTCATTGCATTGCACGGGTTTGTTTTCCGCACGTGCTTTCTCGCGGCATTTCTGGCTGGCGCTGATCACACGCTCCAGAGAACTGATAGCCTCGGTGAATTTTCGCTGCCCCATATAATGATGGCCCAGCTCGAGTTCCGACTCAATATATATCGCATCCGGCGCGGCTTCAGAATATAGGCGCGAGGCGTTTTTGAAGTAATTCTCCCGGGCTTCGGAAACGGGTGTAAGCAGCCCTTTAATATAAGCCTCAAACGCACGGGCCGGGACCTTATTTGCGGCCTCAATTAGTTGGTTTTGCGAATACGGCAATGCCTTGTCGCGCTGATAAAGAATATGGTACGCGACCTGGCCCTGAATGGTCTGCAGATTTCCCAAGGCGTCATTGAGGCTGATGTCGCGCGTGATCTGGCGACCGTCGAGGACCTCGCTCATGAAACGGCCCTCGTTCACACGAATGATCTTTGCCGTAACTGAGATCGTGGCAGCCGTGTCTTCGCTCGCCGGAACGATATTATAGCGTCCGGATATCAGGAGCGTTGCGCCGCTCTCGCGGGCGAGCTTGAGCGAAGTCGCGAGGCTCGGCAGAGTCGTCAGCGGGATCCGAAGCCGCTGCTGGATTATTTTTCTTTCGTCATTTGCAATTACATTCAGCGTCGGCACCTTCAGGAGGTCCGACAGGGAATCAGCAAAACTCTCGCCAACCCAGTTAAATTCGGCCTTGCCGGACGTGTTTTCGAACGGCAGTATCATGATCACGTCCGTTGCCCGCGGCTGCGTTCTGGCGGCGACATTCGAAATTACAAGCAGCGTTAATAGACAAATAAATAAGGCGGTTTTTCGCATAGGTCGGGTATTAAAAAAGAAATTCGCCCCTTGTGAGCGAATTCGATTTAAATACCTTTGATGCACACACGTCAAACTGAGATGGCAGATGGTTCGGTGACTAAAGTATCTCGGCGCGATCGGAATTTTCTGTTTTCATACGTAAATTGCTTGCTTATTAGCGTAATTGAGATTATTATCCTCGTGATTTACCCATAAACAATTTTAGACGGAGGGCGAGTGTGAAATATTTATATTTCCTTGCATTAGCGGCCGTTTTTCCAACAACCGTGCTCGCACAGCCGGCACCGGATCTATCCGGCTTGGCGATATTAAAAAAAGAATGGAGGATGACGCGGGTCACACCATCAAATTCCGTTATGGATAAAGACCCGTTTTACGCGGTCGAACAATCCAATACCGCATTGCACGTCCCCAAGACAACCGAGCGGGGAAATAGGACCCGAACGCAAAACGGACTGCCGCCGGGTTTCACGCCAGCACGCGTTGAATCACCGCCTTCAGGCAAGCAACTCGGGGCTTTAACGACGTACACTTACGAGATTCGAGTCAGGAATGACGGTTACCGCACTATCAAGATCGTGGTGTGGGACTATGTCTTCTATGACGTGGCCACGAGAGGAGAGGTGGGGCGCCACCGGTTCTTGAACTCCATCAATCTCAAGCCGGGGAAAGAGAAGAGACTTGTCCGTAGACTCGTATCTCCACCAACTGGTTCAATCGATGCCGAAACAGCAGGAAAACGAACCAATGGACTCTTTTTCGAGCTCATTTTAATAAAAGGCGTCGCGTTCTCAGACGGAACGTCGTGGTTGCCGACCGAAACGACGGCAGAACTAACTTACCCCAAGCAATAGAAAAAGGCAGCACTCGTGAACCGCACGATCCTGCTGCCTCTTATGACTTGATGTGATGGTATCCGGTACGGGATTTGAACCCGTGTTGCCGCCGTGAAAGGGCGGTGTCCTAACCCCTAGACGAACCGGACACAAAAATCGCCTTCAAAAGGCGAACGATTAGAATATATTACGCTCCTTTGGCTGTCAAATTGCTTCTGGGAGGACAATTAAAGGCCCGGCAAAAATGCCGGGCCTAAATAGTAGAAGGTCGCATCTGGTCCCGATCGCTCAGGAGACGCGCTCTTGCTTCGCATCTTTATAATGCTCCTAATTCGATATCGTTGTCAAGAAAACGCACCCGGTGGGACTCGAACCCACGACCTTCTGCTTGCGAAGCAAGAGCTCTATCCACTGAGCTACGGGTGCGCACGCTGATTTTAGCACGGAGGATATTCGTTCCGCGAAGGCCCACCGCTTGTGTCGCGAACGGCCTTTAACTATCATTCATTTCAAGGTCATAAAGAATGAAAAGAGTTTTCCTGATCGATGCGATGTCGCATATTTACAGGGCCTTCTTCGCCCCGATGGGCATGAAGCAGGACCCGTTGCGCAATTCGAAAGGGCAGGTCACGCAGGCAGTCTTTATATTTACGAGCATGCTCCGCAAGCTGCTCAACGACGAGAAGCCGGAATATATTGCCGCGGTCTGGGATACGGACGTGCCGACATTTCGACACGATTCTTTTGTGGATTACAAAGCCAATCGCGAGGCGATGCCGGACGATCTCTCATCGCAGATTCCTTACATCGAAAAGGTGTGCGAGGCGTTTTGCATTCCGATCATTAAGTACGACTCCTTCGAGGCCGACGATATTATTGGCACGCTCGCGCAGCAGATCAAGGCGAAGGAAATGCAGTGCGTGATCGTTTCAAACGACAAGGACCTCTGTCAGCTCGTCGAGGACCCCTACGTCATCGCGATGCGAAACAACTCAACGAATGTAAAGCGTAAGGTACCGGTGCCTGCCGTGGAGTGGTGCGATGAGGCCTGGGTGTTGAAAAAGTTCGGTGTGCCTCCGAACAAGATCATCGACCTTCTCGGCCTCATGGGCGACTCGGTCGACAACATTCCCGGTGCTCCGGGGATCGGAGCTGTCGGTGCGTTAAAACTTGTGCTGGAATGGGGCTCGGCTCTCAATGCGATGGAGCATGCGGACGAGGTCAAGCACAAGACGCAGCGTGAGAGCCTGCAGAACAATCAGGACATAATCAAACAGTCTCTCGAACTAGCGACTATCCATTGCGAGGTCCCGGTAACGCTTGACCTGGATGACCTCAAACATTGTGAACCCGATCGGACGAGGGCGTACGAGCTATTTCGCGAGTTGGAATTTAAGTCGCTGACGAACGAGTTCGCGGACGCGGGCGGCAGTTTTACGGCTCCGCGTTCGGGTACAAGCGGAGGACTATTTGATGACCTGCCTTCGCACAGCGGTGGTGACCTTCCGCCGGCCGTCGAGGCGAAATACGAGACGATCACGAATGGCGAGGAATTGGACAAACTCATTCGCCGCCTTTTTGAAGTGCAGACATTCACATTTCACGTAAACGACGCGAACTCTAACGAGAAATCGAGCTGCTTCGAAAAACTTCCTCCCCATGGACTGGCGATCGGGCTTGGGAACGGGGAGGCGTTCTATATCGACCTCGATAACTTTGGCGATGGCAAGGACCTGGCTTTACGTCACGTATCCGACATTCTGACGAATCCGTTTCTTTATAAAGTGGCTCACGACGCAAAACGGAACACGGGCGTCCTGCTCAAACTTGGGATTAAGCCCGATCCGGTCAAAGACGACGTGATGATCGCCGCATATTTGCTCGACCCTACACGGGCGAACTATCCCATCGATCATCTTGCACAGGTATATCTCGACGTCGATCTGGCCCGCTCGGTACCGCACGGCTGGGACGAAAGGGCCTATCACGCTGCCGAGACCGCCGATATTGTAGCCAGGCTTGCTCCAGTGTTACGACAAAAGCTGGCTAGCAATGACCAGTTCAGGATCTACGATGACATCGAACTGCCGATAGTCGACGTGCTCATCGATCTGGAGCTCGCGGGCATGAAAGTTGACGGCGAGAGCCTCGGCGTGTTCTCCGCCCATATCAGCAGAGAGCTTGCAAAACTGCAGACGAGACTTTATGAGATCGCAGGGCGCGAGTTTAATATCGGATCACCGAAGCAGGTCGGCGAGGTATTTAGCGAGCTAAACATCGCGACTGGCCGAAAGACCGCAACCGGCCAGATCTCGACCAGCCACGATGTGCTCGTCGACCTCGCCGAGACGTATGAGATCGCACAGTTGATCATCGACTACCGGGAAATGGACAAGCTCAGGGCTACCTACGCCGATGCATTGCCAAAGATGATCCGCGCGGACGGCCGTATTCACGGCTGCCTAAATCAAACGGTCGCCGCCACCGGCCGGCTTAGCTCGACCGAGCCAAACCTGCAGAACATTCCCATTCGCACGGAACTTGGACGAGAGATCAGGAAAGCGTTCATCCCCAAAAAAGGCAATAAGCTGATCTCAGCAGACTATTCGCAACTCGAACTGCGTATCCTGGCTCATATCACGCAGGACCCTGTCATGCTCGAGGCGTATAAGAACAACGAGGACATTCATGCCCAGACCGCCAGGCTGGTTTTTGGAGCTAAGGACGAAAAGGACCTTAAGGAAAAGCGGCGATTGGCAAAGATCGTGAATTTCGGAATTGCCTACGCGGTCGAAGCCTTCGGATTGTCGCAGCGTGTCGGCATCAGCAAGCAGGAGGCCCGCAAAGTGATAGACGATTATTTTGCCACCTATAAGGGCATCCGCGCGTACATGGACCGCACGCCGCAGCAGGCCCGCGAACAGGGTTATATCTCCTCGCTATTCGGGAGGCGGCGATATTTTCCGGGGATAAACGATCGCAATTTCGCGGTCCGTTCGCGTGCCGAACGCGAAGCCATCAATATGCCGATCCAGGGTTCTGCAAGCGACATCGTTAAGATCGCGATGATACGAGTTGCGAATGCGTTGAAAGCCGAAAAGCTCGAAACGCGAATGATCATGCAGGTGCATGACGAACTGCTCTTCGAGGGTCCCGAGGCCGAAGTCGACGCGGCAACAGCCCTGATCAAACGCGAAATGGAAGCCGCCGCCACGCTCGACGTGCCGCTCGTGGTGGAGATAGGAGTAGGCGATAACTGGAAGGACGCTAAATAGGTATGTTTGCCACGAATGGCACAAATAACACAAATTGAAAACGAAATACTATCATAGGCTCGCAATGTTCATTCGCGGCTGATCTCATCTATGTCTGGATTACTTACAAACCGAACTCGACTGGAACGTTTGCCTAAGCGGGGGCATTTCGATCGTGAAACGATCTACCCGATCCTCGACGAGGGCTTTATCTGTCATGTCGGGTTCGTTGTCGATGGGCAGCCATATGTGATACCCACCGGGTATGCGCGTGTGGGTGATGACCTTTATATTCACGGATCCTCGGCCAGCCGGATGCTGCGAACTCTCGCGGAGGGCGTAGATGTGTGCGTCACAGTCACGCTTTTAGACGGGCTTGTGCTGGCTAGGTCTGCCTTTCACCATTCGATAAATTACCGATCAGTGGTCATGTTGGGCAAAGCCGTTTTGATCACTGACAAAGACGAGAAAAATGCTGTGCTTGAGGCGTTGACCGAACATATCGTCCCCGGCCGTTGGGCCGAAGTGCGTTGGCCCAATGAGCTTGAGTTGAAGGCAACGAGTGTGCTGCGCCTCGCGATAGACGAGGCCTCCGCAAAAGTTCGCACCGGCGACCCGGTCGACGATGAGGAAGATTATGCTATGGAGGTTTGGGCCGGTGTTTTACCCCTCGATATAAAACCGGGCGAACCGACCGCGGACGCTAGACTATCGTCCGGAATTCATTTTCCTGAGTATCTAAAAGCCTACAAACGGGGCGATCGGTAACTATACGGCAGACTCAGCTTCTGCTCTTGTTTCGATTGCAGAAAATTTGCCGGGGAATTGGCCGCATCTACACATTACGGTCGGTGTTTATACTTTCCGTCGCACGCGCTGTCTTTCTCTCGTGGTTATAATAGGAAATATGCATGTTCAACGATCTCGGCCGCTTCGAAAGCTGCTGCTTTTTATAATTGGGACTATTCTTCTTACTCAGTCGGCATTCTCGCAGAGCGAATCTCAGGATGTTCCGGCCAAGTGGCAGACCACTGCCGAATCGACCGATTATAAGAAAACCTCCACCTATGACGAGGCTATCGCTTACAGCAAAATGCTCGCACAGGCGTCCCCGCTGATCGTCTATCAGACATACGGCAAGAGCGGAGAGGGTCGTGACATGCCGTTGCTGATCGCCGCGACTGGCCGGGCATTTACTCCGGAGCTTGCCCGTCGCCAGGGGAAGGCGGTTGTGCTGATACAGGCAGGCATTCACGCCGGTGAGATCGATGGTAAAGACGCCGGGTTCGCATTACTGCGGGATATTGCGATCACAAGAACGCGACTGGACATGCTGAAAGACGTAGTTATAGTCTTCCAGCCGATCTACAACGTTGACGGGCACGAGAACTCGAACGCTTTCATGCGTATCAACCAGAACGGGCCGGACGAGATGGGATTTCGGGCGAATGCAACAAATCTTAATCTTAACCGCGATTATATGAAGGCCGACGCACCCGAGACGCGAGCCTGGCTGACCCTATGGAACAAGTGGAAGCCCGATCTTTTCATTGACTGCCATGTGACGAACGGGGCCGATTATCAATATAACGTTACCTACGAATACGCTCATTTCCAGGAAGTTTCGCCGGCGATTAAAAACTGGATGGACGAGCACTTTGATGGCATTGTCGTGCCGAAAGTCGAAAAGGAAGGAAATATCGTGTCGCGTTATCTTCAGTTCTCGGGAGGCCGTGAAGTCACCGCAGGCGTAACAACATTTATTGCCACTCCCCGATTTGCGACAGGCTATACGCCCGTGCGCAACAGGACGGGCCTGCTGATCGAAACGCACGTTTATAAACCCTACAAGTCACGCGTTCGCGGAACCTACGACATGCTGCGGTACACCGTCGAGGAGGTCGGCCGCTCAAAGGCAAGCTTGTTTGTAGCAAACCTGACGGCGGATACCTTTACGGTCGAGCGCGGCAAGATCTATGACCCGGACCGGCAGTTTCCATTGACTCTCGCGATCACGGACAGGTCGACCCCGTTTGCTTTCAAGGGGATCGAATATAAGATGGAGGACAGCCCGATATCAGGCGGCAAACGAATCGTTTACGGGACCGAGCCGCTGAATATCACGATACCCCGGTTTGATGACGCCCGTGTCGAGCGTTTGGCGGCACCGCCGCTTTATTACATAATTCCGCCTCAGTGGAAGGACGTGATCGACGTTATAAAAGCCCACGGTATCAGGTTCGATATTCTCAAGGCTCCCCTTGCAATAGAGGTCGAAAGCTATCGGCTTACGGAACCGCGATGGTCAGCGACGTCCTTTGAGAACCGCGTCACATTGAATGCGACCCAGACTCGGATCAGAGAGACGAGGGAATACGCCGCAGGTTCGATAGTAATACCGATGGACCAGGAAGCCGCGAATGTGGCGATACATCTGTTGGAACCCCACGGCCCTGATTCATTTGTTTACTGGGGATTTTTTAACTCGATATTCGAGCAAAAGGAGTACGGCGAAGCGTATATCGTCGAAAAACTCGCAAAGGAAATGCTCGAGAAAGACCCGAAACTGCAGGAAGAATTTGACCGCCGTCTGCTGGAGCCTACCTTCAATCGCAGCCCGCAGGCAAGGTTGCGGTTCTTCTACGAGAGGTCGCCCTATTATCTCAACCAGCGAGTTGGAATGTATCCCGTCGGGAGGATTCTAAGTCCTTTGCCGGAGAAGGATCCGGTTACGCCCAGACCCACTCGCAGACGCTAGCAAAAATGAAAACGGGCCCGTCGGGCCCGCCAAGATATGGTGGAGATGAGGAGGATCGAACTCCTGGCCTCGGCATTGCGAACGCCGCGCTCTCCCAGCTGAGCTACATCCCCAGACGAAGAAAGTTTAAGGTTCAACTTTCAAAGTTTCAAGTTTTCGGCGAATTGACTTATTGAACGCCCGCCGGCAAAAGAGAGCCTTTCGGGTCGGAGGCAAACGCATAGCCGTCCTCGATCTTTCCGATAAGCCCGTGAAATGTTATCTCGCCTTCGGCTGCAACCACGACAACCACGTCGCCCGGGCTGTTCAGCTTTTCATCGATAGGGAATTTTATGATCGTGGCGTTGCCGTTATCCGAGGCCACCGCTTCATATTCGAATGTATCAGCACTAAAGCTGAGTGTCTGACAAAATGATACTTCCATTATTTCTCCTGAAAAAATTAGAACACACTGGAAATGAGAAGACAATTATTGACGAAAGGAGCAAAGTACCCGGAATAAGTGATAACCGATAAGTGAAAGGTGATAAGTCATATTTTTCCTTATCAGTTTGCACCTATCAGTTATCACTTAATCCGAAGGGGGGGCAATGAAACTGAGGTCGACGGTGATGGCATCGTGGTCTGATAGGGGTTGGCCTTCGTCGTCGACGAGGCCGGCGATCGTCAGCGGCGTGGTATCGGGGGCAAGTCGGAGTCCGTGGCCCGCAAACCAATCCAGGCGTGCTGAAACGCGACCGCCCACGCGGCGGGCGGCCCAGAATATGAAGGGAAAGCACCACTCCGGGACCCAATCGCGCAGATTAGTGTTTTTCTCGATACTCTCGACATCGTAATGCAGCGTGCCGACGCCAAGTTCGTTAAGGCTCTTATATTCGTATCCCCTTAGTTCAAGTTCTCGGAATAATCGTCGTTCAAAATGCCGGTCAGGGTGGGGCAGGTGGTTGGCCACGACATTTTTGACGCCCATCATCACACGGCGCCAATAGCCCATTATCGCGCGGGTCGCATTTTGCGCATTGTAGGTCGTCGTGTTCCAATCGCCGCCGATGATCGTAGGCAGTGGGGGCAGCGTGTCAAGATGATCGAGAATGAGCTTCATCTGCAGATGCCGGTGGGCCCGCGAGCAATGCGCGTCGAGGTGGACTGTGACAGCCCTCAAGTGGCCGGTCGGGTGCTCGATGTCTGCGACGAGCGCCCTTAGCCAGCCGAGCCGTTTTTCCTTTCCCCACATCTTGTCTTTACCGTTCGGCAGCGGAACCGCGTGGACGTTCGTAAGCGGATGGGGCGAAAATAAGGCCAGACCGTGGATCGAGACCGTGTTCTCCCCTACCATCTCAGATTCAACACCGCTCCCTTTTTGCAGGGGGATGTAAACAGGGGCAAATGCGTAATTCAGTTTTAATTTGCGGGCGATCTCCTGAGCCACGAACCGATTATCGCTGCGAGCCATCCCGTGATCGAGCTCGGTAAGCAGCAGAATGTCCTTTCCGGCCAGTTGAGGGTGATTCGATAAGGCATCGAGGATACCGTCGAAGCGCATGCCGCGCTCGATGTTCCAGGCAAGGGCACGGATCACATCTGCAGATTCCGATGGCTTCGATGTACCATTCGACAGATCCTCGACTACGACCGCATTCATTATCCGTTCCACTTCGGGCCGGATCCTCGCGAATAATTCCGACTGCTCCATTTCAGGAGTCGAATCGAATTTCAGCAACTCAGAAAAGTGCTGGTTCAGGTTATGTTCGAGGATATCAGGAGGCCCCGTATGGGTGCGCGGTAGGCTCATAAAAGACCTAGAATACGCGACCGTGTAGGCGATAACAAAGGACCGGATCAATCATCGTAACGTTCCTTGACGGGGGCAACCGCCAGGAAATCATTTGTGATCCGTCCGCTGAAGTCATCAAGCAGCTCCGTGATGCGCTTTTGCCGCTTTGCGTGAAAGATTAGGCCAACGTGCTTCGGTTTATTTACTTTGTAGACGATAGCATCATCGTTGTAATGGGAGGTGTCGGGGTTATCGACCTTAGCGAGGGCGAGAGCGATTCCGGCAAAGTCGCGACGGAGAGCAGGCAGTTCATATGGCCGCTCGGGTGTCGCGGTCTCAAGCTTTGCCCATTCGCGCCAGAGATTAAAATTGCAGGCATACTCGAGCATGTTTGCAATGTATGCTCCGCCCACACGGCAGGCTACCTCGAGCAGGTAAAACTCGCCGTCATCGTCGCTCTGAAGAAATTCCGCGTGTGAAACACCGCATTCGTAATTGAAAGCCATCAGCAGCACCCGGTTGAGCGTCTCGAGCTGCTTCCTTTCACGGGAACCGTAGGCCATTGTCGACGAAGTAAATACTCCTCCGTAGTGGGACACATTAAAAGGAGTGGTGCCATAGACACTAACGCCGGCGGCTGCGACCTTGCCCTCATGCACCACCGAATCGACGTGAAAAACTCGGCCCTCGATAAAGCGTTCGATCAAAAACTGAGAGGGGTGGTCGCGCCAATTGTTGCGGCCGTCGAGGTCTGTAAGGACATCCCAGACCTGACCTGCCGTGTCACATTTTCGAATGCCAAACGCCGACACTTCGTGCCGCGGTTTTACAATCCAGGGGGCCGGTACTTCGGCTAAGAACTGTCCGATCCGTTCCGCATTAAAAGCCCCGACATATTCAGGGCAGCGGATGCCGGCCTCGGAGGCGATGTTTCGCATCATCAGCTTATCGCGAAACCGGAGTGCGTGAGACCGGCTCATGCCCGGAATTGCGAGGTGTTCGCGGGTCATTGCAGCGGTCAGGACGTCAAATTCGTCGAGCCCGACCACCTTGTCGATCGGACGTGACCCCGAAAGATTGGTCACAACCCGCACATAATCGAGCACGCCTGCATCATTGTCCACTGTTTTGGCATCGTTTATTGCCGTCCATGCCCACGGCTCGTCGAGCAGCTTTTTTCTGGTTACAAGCGTCACGTTCCAACCGGCATTACTGGCTTCTTCGAGAAACTCGTTGCCCTTGAATTCGCTTGCGATGCATACAATATGTTTATTCATAAACAATGCTGTCGGCCGCATTTGGCTTGCAGGTACAGTGAAACCCTGCTTCCCATCCCAGGGTATCGGGGCGTTTTCGCGTCCGACAGGTCGGATTTTATTTTGGAGTAAAAGAATGGCACAATTTAACCGCTAAGACAATAAAACCGCTGTTGTTAGATGCGCGTCGGTTTCGGGAAATATTATGGGCGACATCGATCTGATCAATTTAGTCAGCCACCTGGTCATCTTTATGGTGGTGCTGTTGCTGGCCATTTCCGCACACGAGGCGGGCCACGCATGGATGTCGTTGAAATTTGGTGATGATACGGCCTATTTGCTGGGCCGTGTGACGCTCAATCCCGTTTCGCACACCGACCCGATCGGAACGCTGCTTATACCCATTGTTGCTTTTATGCTCGGCACGATGGGCGGGGCTCTTGGCAGCATCCCGTTGATCGGATGGGGTAAGCCCACGCCGGTCAATCCAAGAAAATGGACCAATTATAAATGGGGCAATGTTATGGTCTCGATCGCCGGGGTCCTGGCCAACCTGATCCTGGTCGTTATCGGTATAATTCTCGCTAAGATCCTGATGACCCAAGGGTTTATGCCCGCGGATTTTCTCGGCAGATCGACCAGCCCGCTGGCCATATTTGTCGGAAATCTAATGTTTTTGAATATCTCGCTATTTGTCTTTAATCTGCTGCCGTTCCCGCCGCTCGATGGCAGTAAGATATTGGGTACGTTCCTGCCCGACAGTGCTCAGCCAGTACTGAATATGTTCGAGCAATACGGATTTCTGATACTGATGTTTCTGATATATATAGGCGTCTTCAGCATGATAATTTACCCTTTCAGGGTCGCATTAGCTTATATTCTCGTCGCGATCTATTGATCTGATGAAAAAACGAATATTCAGCGGCGCCCAGCCGACCGGAGATCTTCATATTGGTAACTATCTCGGTGCGCTTAAAAACTGGGTCGAGCTCCAGAACGATTACGACGCTCTTTACTGCATCGTAAACCTCCACGCGATAACGCTGCCGCAGGACCCGGCCGTTCTAAAGCAAAAAACGCTTGACCTCGCCCGCATCTACCTTGCGGCTGGAGTCGATCCTGAGCGGTCGACCGTCTTCATCCAATCCGACGTCCCTGCCCATGCTGAACTCACTTGGGTACTTTCCTGTGTCTCGAGGATGGGTGAGTTGGAGCGGATGACACAGTTCAAAGACAAAGGGAAGGGAAATACTGAGCGGGCGGGCGTCGGGCTTTTTACTTATCCCGTGCTGATGGCGGCCGACATCCTGCTTTACCAGACCGATCTCGTACCCATCGGACAGGACCAGAAACAGCATCTTGAATTAACTCGTGACCTCGCTGAACGCTTTAACCGCGATTACGGCGAGACGTTTGTAATCCCGGAGGCTTATATTCCACCAATCGGTGCAAAGATAATGTCGCTCCAGGACCCTGCGAAGAAGATGTCAAAATCGGACGAGAATGCCAACGGTTCGATCTTTCTTCTGGACGACGCCGACATCATCACTAAAAAGATTAAGCGTGCGGTTACGGATTCGGGCACCTATATAAACTTTGACCCCGAACGGCCCGCGATCACCAATCTCCTGACGATATATCAACTCCTTACCGGCACGACCGCTGATGAGTGCGTCACCCATTTCGAGGGGAAGGGCTATGGGCAGTTCAAGGGCGAACTTGCCGAGACGGTCATTGAATTTCTCCGACCGTTCCAGGAGCGCGTGAAGCGTTACGACGATCAGGAACTTGGCGCGATACTAAAAATCGGAGCGGAGAAGGCACGTGAACGGGCGGCGGGCACTCTGAAGAATGTTTATGAGAAAATGGGGATAGACTAGATTTCAATCCCAACGTATGTCTGACGAAAAGATCACAGTTTACGAAAAACCGACCTGAACGACGTGCCGCAATTTGGCTACGCTGTTTCGTGAAAACAGCATCGATTTCGACAAGGTCAACTACTTCAACGAGCCTTTTACTGCCGTTAAGCTTCGCGACCTGGCAAGAAAGGCCGGCGTCAGGCCGCTCAAATTGACGCGAGGTGCCGCAGCTGCTGGACTGACCGATGATACGCCGGATGATAAAGTGATCGCAGCGATGATTGCCGACCCAAATCTGATCCAGCGGCCCATTGTAGAAGTCGGAGACAGGGCTGTGATCGCGAGGCCGATCGAGAAGGCGCTTGAATTGATAAAATGATAGCCACAACGCCCGAACCGCCGTATTACGCAGTCATATTTACGACTATCAAGTCTGATGATCTGGGTGGCTACGACGAGATGAACGCCAGGATGTTCGAGCTTGCTCAGCAGCAAAAAGGGTTTCTCGGGATCGAATCGGGCCGCGGCGAAGTTGGAGTTTCTGTGACCTATTGGCGATCGCTCGAGGACATAGCCGCGTGGAAAGCCCACGCTGAACATCGATTGGCGCAAGAGAAAGGTTATAATCAGTGGTATAAAGCCTTTGCTACTCGCGTCGCGCTCGTCGAGCGTGATAATTTTTTTGAAAGATAGTTTATGAGCATTACCAACGGCAACGGCCATTATCCCAAACCAAAAAATGTACTTGGCGGCGAGTTGAAAAGCTGCTGTACCGATCCGATGACCGGATTTTATCGTGATGGTTATTGCCGGACGGGTGCGGACGATACGGGTCGCCACACGGTCTGCATCCTTGCGACGGATGAGTTCCTGTCGTATTCGAAGTCTGTCGGAAATGACCTTTCGACCCCAATGCCGCAGTATGCATTCCCGGGCGTGAAGGACGGCGATCGCTGGTGTCTTTGCGTAACACGCTGGCAGCAGGCGTTGGAGGATGGAATGGCCCCTCTGGTCGATCTCGAAGCAACTCACGAATCCGCTCTCCAAGTCGTTCGCTTAAAGGACCTTCAGCAATATGCCTCGGTCGAGGATTGAGCGTAACGGTGGAACAGGAACCCGAACAATATACCTTTGATTTTCATAAGGAAACTGCCCAGATACTCGGCGGCGCGTCGGATGACCTGAAGGTCAAGATCGGCGATTTTGCCGGGCCGCTCGACCTGCTGCTGTTTCTCATCAGGCAGGAACGCGCCGATATTTTTGACATACCCATTGCCCGCATCACCGAGAAATACCTTGAATACATACGGCTGATGAAACGCCTCGACATCTCGGTCGCCGCGGATTTTCTGGTGATGGCCGCAACGTTGATCGAGATCAAGTCTAAGATGCTGCTTCCTCGCGACCCGGACGCGGGCCAGGAGGAAGAGTTCGACGACCCGCGTCAGGAACTTGTCGACCGGCTGCTCGAGTACGAAAAATTCAAAACCGCAGCGGGGATGCTTTATGAACGCTCGACCATCGAACAGGCCGTTTTCACCCGCGGCCCGATCGAATCGGATGATAACAACGCCGAGATCGATGCGTCAGTTTTCGACCTGCTTACGGTTTTTCATAAGATCGCCGCTCGGCATATCGAAGAGATAAAGATAGAGATTCATCGCGAAGAGATCTCGCTCGCCGATATGATCAAGAGCCTCAAACGAAGAATATTCGATCAATCAGAGCTCAGCCTGACATCATTCTTCGAAGAGATGCACTCTAAGCGAGAGCTTGTGACCGCATTCATCGCCGTTCTCGAAATCGTCCGCACCGAGAGCATACGAATGGTGCAGAGTGTAACCTTTGGGGACATCATTTTGAAGAAGGTATAAACCGCAGAGCCGCTGAGACGCCGAGAAACGCGATCATCTGAGATCTATTCGTCTCCGCATCTCTGCGACTCTGCGGTAAAATCAACGAATGGATCTGGAAGTTGAAGAAAAACGTTCGCGGCCGCTGAACGAGTTAGTTGCGCTAGTAGAGGCTCTTATTTTCGTGGCCGATGAGCCAATCGGCACAAAGATCCTCGCCGAAGTCCTCGACGAGGAAAAAGAGAGCGTGCAAGCTGCGATCGAGGAACTCGTCCGAGAGTACGATTCGCGCGAAAGCGGTCTACAAATTCGCGAGATCGCCGGCGGATGGCAGCTTGCCACGCGGACCGAACTGCACGAAGAGGTACGAAAATTCCTAAAAACACGCCCATCGGCGAAGCTCTCACTTGCCTCACTCGAAACCCTGGCCGTCATCGCTTACAAACAGCCCGTAACGGTCCCCGAGATCCTAGAGATCCGAGGTGTTCAGTCAGCCTCTGCGATCAAAACGCTTCTAGACAAACGCCTCATCGTTGCCAAGGGCCGTAAAGAGACCGTTGGGCGTCCGATGCAATACGGCACTTCGAAGGATTTTCTTATTCAATTCGGGCTTAAAGATCTATCCGAATTGCCTTCGATAGAAGACTTCGAGGATCTGGTCACTTGAGCCGCAGAGACGCTGAGACGCAAAGTTTTTGAACCCAGGTTTTTTCCACTGCCAAAAATTTTCTTGGCTTTTCCTCCGCGTCTCTACGACTCTGCGGTAAAATAATACCGTGAACGAACGACTCCAGAAATTGATCGCTCAAGCCGGCATCGCCTCTCGGCGAGCCGCGGAAGAATTGATAAAAGCCGGGGACGTTACCGTCAACGGTGAGATCGTTACCGAACTCGGCACAAAAGCGGACCCCGAGAAAGACCACATCAAGGTTAAGGGCAAGCTGATCAATCCGGCGCTCGCCAACCGCTCGAATGTTTATGTTCTGCTCAACAAACCAAAGGGATATCTTTCCAGCGCGGCCGACCCTGAAGGACGAAAGCTCGTGACTGACCTCGTCAAGGGCCGCGGCCGCCTTCATCCAGTCGGCCGCCTCGATTACAACACCGAGGGGCTGATCATACTGACCAACGACGGCGATTTTACAAATTATGTAGCCTCGTCAAAGGCGATCCCGAAGGTTTATGAAGTAAAGGTGAAAGGAATGCCTACGCCTGTTGCCATTAACAAACTGCGGCGAGGTGTGACGCTTGAGGACGGTTTCAAGACCGCTCCGGCCGACATACGGGAGTTGAACCATACCGACAAGAACGGCTGGTACGAGGTCACGCTTCACGAGGGCCACAACCAGCAGATCCGGAAGATGTTTGACGCGATCGGCCACTCGGTCGTGAAGCTCAAACGGATCGCCATCGGCTCGATCTCAGATCCGTATCTGAAAGTCGGTGAAAGCCGACATATGACACCTCAAGAGGTTGCCGAGATCGGAAGCGCAGCACCGATAAAACGCAGAGCATCACTTGTCCGACCGCCTAGAGGCTCCGACTCGACATCGCGTAATCAGGTGTCCCGCACAGTCAAACCCGCAAGCCAAAGATCTAAACCAGAGCGCGGTGCTCGACCATCAGGCAAAGGTTCTGGACGACCTTGATCCCCGCCTCGGCGAGCTTTTCCGCGACTTCGTCATTCCTGATCCCGAGCTGAAACCAAACGGCCTTCGGCATGTTTTCTAGTATCTCTTCTGTATGTTTATGGATGTCCTCGGATCGCCGAAAGACGTTCAAAAGGTCTATTTCTCCTGATATTTCACTTAGATCACGATAGACCGGCTTTCCGAGGATGGTTGTAATATCAGGATAGTAAACCGGAACCGGAATGATCTCGTACCCCGCGTCGGCCATGTATTTTGGTACGTAAAATGCAGGCGCGTATGCGTGGGATTCGGGCTTGATGCCGAGCACGGCAATGGTTTTTGTATACTTTAGCAATTCAGCGATCTCGGGATCTGTGGTGAGAATATTTTTATGATAGCCCATACATTTAGTTTATGAAGTCGTAAGACGTTCCGGCAAGCCATTGGCAGGCCGTTTCGTTATTTGCCGTCCGTCAGGCAGTTGTGTGAACATAATCAGTAATAATTATGAATTTCGAACTTTCCGAAGAGCAGCAGCAGATCAAATACAGTGTTCGCGAGTTTGCCGAGAGCGAGATAAAGCCCCACGTCATGGAATGGGACGAGTCGCAGCACTTTCCCGAGGAACTGCGGCCAAAGCTCGCCGAATTGGGCCTGATGGGCGTACTGTTTCCCGAGGAATACGGCGGTTCCGGAATGGGGTATATAGAATACGCCACCATCATTGAGGAACTCGGTCGAGTATGTGGGTCCGTCGGGCTCTCGGTGGCCGCGCATAACTCACTTTGTTCAAACCATATCTTCAGCTACGGCAGCGAAGAGCAGAAACAAAAATACCTGACACCGCTCGCGTCGGGTGAGAGCTTTGGGGCCTGGGGGTTGACCGAGTCCCAGGCCGGGTCGGACGCCTCGGGGACCCGCACTTATGCCGTACGTTCTAATGGAGGGTGGAAAGTCAACGGTTCCAAGAATTTCATCACTCACGCGATCGCGTGCAATACGCTGGTTGCGGTTGCCGTCACCGATAAAGAAAAGGGAAATCGCGGGATCACTGCCTTTATCTTTGACAAGTCGATGGAGGGATTTCGAAGCGACAAAAAGGAGAATAAGCTCGGGATGCGAGCGTCCGAAACGTCTTCGGTCGTTTTTGAGGATTGCTTCGTACCGGACGAGAACCGGCTTGGGGCCGAGGGCGAAGGTTTCTTGCAAGCGATGCAGGTCCTGGACGGCGGTCGCATTTCGATCGCGGCCCTTTCGGTCGGTATCGCGCAGGGAGCTTACGAGGCGGCTGTTAAGTACGCTAAGGAGAGACACCAGTTTGGCCGGCCAATATCTGATTTTCAGGCGATACAGTTCAAACTCGCCGACATGGCCGTTCAGATAGAGTGTGCCCGGCTCCTGACCCTGCAGGCGGCCGCCACAAAAGATGCCGGGAACACGGTCACTCAAAAGTCCGCGATGGCAAAGCTCTACGCTTCAGAAGCCGCGGTCCGTGTTTCTGAAGAATCCGTCCAGATCCATGGCGGCTACGGATATACAAAAGACTACCCTGCTGAGAAATACTGGCGAGACTCGAAACTCTGCACCATCGGCGAAGGCACGTCAGAGATACAGCGGCTGGTGATCGCCAAGAATTTGCTCAAAGCACTTTGATGAAGACTTGTGAAGTCCACGGTGTAGATCTTCAGAATGATCGGGTAGAGGTCCGCGGCGGCTTTCCTCCCGCACCTCCTGAAGGCTATTTCGAAGCTAAGGCCGGCCGTTTTCCTCATGCAAATTCATGGGTCTTAGTCGGCTGCGTCATAGATGTAGATTCCTGGGACGATCGAGAAGAGGTGGATTTTTGCCTGCAATGTCGCCTCGCCGAGAAGCAGTGGTTCAGTGGTCGCCTCGCAGAGGGATACTGGATCCCGGAATAATTTGCGTTTCATTGTTGCATTTGTGAAACAATCTGATATAATTTCTTTCCCAATACACATTAAAGGAGAGAAATTATGAGTACTGCAACAGGTTCTAACAACATTGCGTCGGCTTTTATTGCCGAACTTGAACACGAGGCGGCGACTGCCCGTAAATGCCTTGAACGCATCCCCGCAGATAAGTTCGATTGGAAGCCGCATGAAAAGTCCATGACATTTGGACACCTGGCGGTCCACGTCGCCGAGATGTTCGGGTGGACGCCGTCAACCCTCGAGCATCCGGAGTTGGATTTTGCCAAGATGGATTACACCCCGTACGCCCCCGCCACGACCGACGATCTTGTTGAATATCTTGACAAGAATGTTTCCGAGGCAGTGACGACGTTGAAAAACACCCCCGACGAAAGGTTTATGGAAACGTGGACCATGCGAAACGGCGAGCAGGTTTATTTCACAATGCCTAAGATCGCCGTGATGCGTTCATTCGTTATGAACCATATCATCCATCATCGTGGACAACTCTCGGTCTATCTCCGCCTCAATGATATCCCGGTGCCGTCGATTTACGGGCCTTCGGCGGATGAAGGGCAGATGTAGCTTATGGTGAGTAGGAATCGTAAGAAGGGCGGGCGAATAGCTCGCCTTTTTCGTTTTGTTCGAAAAAATGCGAGAATTCGGCAAGGAAAAAAGCTCTCTTGATGTCTGAAAACGCGGATTTTAACAAACTATTCGACGGCGATCCACGAACTATCGCCCGAGCGATAACCAGAGTAGAAAGCGGATCTTCAGGCGCCGCGGATCTTATGCGCGCGGTTTTCCCTAAGACCGGCCGGGCTATGGTGATCGGAATCACGGGATCTCCTGGTGCGGGGAAGTCGTCATTGGTGGACAAGCTTGCCCTCTATTACAAGGACGGGGGGGACAAAGTCGGAATAATTTGCGTCGACCCGTCGAGCCCTTTCTCGGGCGGGGCGATCCTGGGCGACCGCATACGAATGGCCACCATCGGCCTCGACAAGAACGTTTTTATTCGTTCGATGGCGACCCGGGGAAACCTCGGGGGCCTGTCGCGGGCCACCGTAGATGCCGTAGCGATCCTCGATGCCGCGGGCTATAACAAGGTCATTGTGGAGACGGTCGGTGTTGGCCAGGACGAGGTCGAGATCGTTAAGACCGCCGACGTTTCGGTCGTGGTCCTGGTGCCCGGCATGGGCGATGACATTCAGGCGATCAAGGCCGGTATAATGGAGATCGGCGATGTATTCGTGATAAACAAAGCAGATCGCGAAGGTGTTCTTCGCACCCAAAAAGAACTCGAATCCTTGCTTTCCCTCGCCCATCGTCCCGATATGTGGAATCCTCCGATCATCCCGACGGTCGCGACGGAAAACAAAGGCATCGAGGATCTTTCCGTGGCCATCGAATCTTATTATGCCTTTCAGCGCAAAGGGGAAGGAGGCAGCGTCCGGCGGACGGCCATTGCTCGATGGCGGTTGTTAGAATTGCTGCGTGAACGACTGCTTACCGACCTTTTGAATACAAACGGCACCGGCGCAAAGCTTGACCAACTTGCAGCTCAAGTAGCCGAGAAAACGACCGATCCCTATACAGCGGTGGAAGAGATGCTGAAGTTTAAAACCTGAAATGAAGATAAATCACATTGGAATCGCAACAAAGGGCATCGACGAAGCACTGAGATTCTGGCAGGACGCTTTGGGCATCGAAAACGTCCATACCGAAGTAGTTGAGGACCAGAAGGTGCGGGTCGCGATGCTGCCGCTTGGCGAGAGCCGTATTGAGCTGCTCGAGGCTACCTCGGACGATTCACCCATCAGCAAATTCCTGGAAAAGCGCGGTGGTGGTATCCATCATATAGCGGTCGAGGTAGAGAACATCGAAGACTCACTGGCAAAGTTAAAGCAGCAGGGGATGCGGCTTATCGATGAAACGCCGCGGATAGGAGCCGAGGGCTGCCTTGTCGCTTTTGTGCATCCGTCCTCAGCCAACGGAGTCTTGCTGGAATTGGTGCAAACAAATAGCTAGTATCCGACATCCAAAACACTTGCGTTTTTCGATATTTGATTAGCGTAAACGGGATAGTTGGGTTATTATGTCCGATTGGCATATAACAGAGATTTAAAAGTGAGGAACTCATAAATTGAGCAATTTAACAAAAGGAATTATTTTAGTGGTGGTGATCCTGGCTATCGGCCTTGGGCTGGTGATCTGGAAGCAAAATACGGTGCAGGGCACATCTTTCAGCTCGATCAGCCGCGAAGAGATAGAGATGCTGCTGGCCGACGTGGCCGCGACCAATCCGATGATCCTTAAGCGATTAGCCGAGGAGCCGGAATTGAAGAAGCAGCAGATCGAGAACCTCAAACAGCTTCTTGCATTTGCGTCGCAGGCTCAGAAGGACGGTTTGGCCGATGAGCCGGGCAATAAACAGGAGTTGGAAAATATCAGGGCCGAGATCCTTGCGGTGCAGTACGATCGTGAGATCAACAAGGACAAGGGGCCGATGCCTCCCTTCGGGTTTATCAGCGAGGAACAGGTCAATGCCTTTTGGGCGGAAAACCCGGAGCACGAGAATCAGTTCAATGAGTTTCTGAATTCCAAACTCGAGGTGCTGAAAGCGACCAATCCCCAAATGAAGGACCGCGAAGTGACCGACGAAGAAAGGACAACGGCTAAGGACGTTTTCGCCAAGATCCGGATCTATAAGAACGAATACGACCAGAAGGCCGAAGCCGGCGAATTGGACAAGGCGTTCATGGACAAAGCTAATTTGCAAGTCAAGCTTCAGCAGGCCCAGTTTCTCGCCCGATTGTATTCTGAAAAGGTCGCCGAGCAGCTCAATGTCACCGACGAAGAGATCGATAAATACATTGCTGAGAACCCGGCGATCGATCCTGCCCAGAAACGGGCACAAGCCCAGGGTATCCTGGAGCGAGCCAAAGCCGGTGAAGATTTTGTCGCCTTGGCCAATGAGTTCAGTCAGGACCCCGGTAACAAGGGCCCTGATGGTGAACCGCAGGGCGGCGTTTATAAGGATGTTCCCAAGGGCCGTATGATCCCTGCCTTCGAGGCAGCGGCCCTGGCCTTAGAACCCGGACAGGTAGCTCCGGAATTGGTCGAGACGGATTTTGGATACCATATCGTAAAGCTCGAACGTAAGCTCGAGAAAAAGGGAGAAGAAGAAACTTACGACGTGCGTCATATCCTTATCACGACCGGCGTGAAGGATGAAAACGACCCTAATCCGATGGCACGTGAAGTCCCCGTACGCGACTATGTCAGGAGCAAGCTCGAAGAAGAAAAAGAGAAGAAGTTGCTCGAGGAAATTATTGCCCGCAACAATATTCAGGTTCCCGACGACTTCACAGTCCCAGAAGTAACCGAGGAGCAGATGAAGCAGATGCAGCAGCCCCCGATGCAAATGCCTCAGCCGCAGCCCGAGGGCGACAGCGGTCCGCCTCCGGCAGAGACCGACGCCGATAAGCCGCCGGCAAGTAATTGATAGATCGGTTAGATCGTGGGCGGTTCGGATATCCCGGACCGCCTTTTTCGTTTAAAGCAGGATAAAGATGGAATTTGGAGATTATCGCGTCGAGATCGTTCCTGATACCGAGTTTCACCTCGACGGGGGAGCGATGTTTGGCGTCGTGCCCAGAGTTCTATGGGAACGAGTATGCCCGCCCGATGCCTTAAATCGAGTCAAGCTCAACACGAATTGCCTCTTTATCGATACGGGCAAGAAGAAGATCCTTATCGAAACGGGCATCGGAGAAAAATGGTCGGCAAAGGAAACGTCAATGTACGGCATCACCCGCGAACGGCCTTTTTCGGAGTCGTTAAAGCAGGTCGCTGGATGCGAGACCGACGACATCGATATCGTGATCAATACCCACCTGCATTTCGACCATGTAGGCGGAAATACCGTCAACAACGAAGAACTTCAAATTTCGAATCTCAAATTGGAGAGCGAAGAACAGCGGGCCCAGGTCGAGAACAAGTGGCCCCGCGCGCAGTTTCGAAACGCACGATACCTTGTATCGCACTCCGAGTTTCAGGCGGCCGAGAACCCGCACGATAGAGATCGAGCAAGCTATTTGCCCGAAAACTGGCAACCGATGATCGATTCGAAGCAGTTAGATCTCATGCCGGACACGTACGAGCCTGTTCCGGGACTTACGGTAGAGCAGGTCCGCGGTCATAGTGAAACGATGCAGACGATCAGGCTCACACGTGGGGGTAAGACGCTATATGGATTTTTCGATCTTATCCCTACGAGGCATCACCTTCCGGCTGCCTGGATAATGGCATACGATCTCTTTCCAACCGAGACTTTGAGATTCAAAAAACGAATTTTGCCGCAAGCCCTGGAAGAAAATTGGGTATGCCACTTTTATCATGATCCCGAGATGCCCCTGGGGCGGCTGACAGAATTAAACGGCAAACTGGTCGCCGTTAAGGCCTATTAGAACCCGCTTCTTTCCAACCGCCCCACCCCGGAGAATCGATGCATATGTGGGCCGAAACTGACCTTCTCGGTCTTATTTGCCGATCCCTTTGCTTGAGGCCGATCGCTTTTGACGAGCGCCATCTTTCATCGATTCGGCCAGAATGTTGTAGACCTCCGTCCAGGCTTCTTCAGTTTCGCGCGTGAAATTTGATCCCAGAGCGTGACCGAACGTCCACAATAGAGCGGTCCCAACGGTGTCGTAGTCGCGGTCTCGTACTCTATATCCGGCGTGGCGTTCGCCGAGGGAGCGGACGGCCGGAACAAGTTCGTCCCAACGGTCGAGCCCCTTGACCGCTATTTCTAGCATCTGCATCAGCTTTATCCGCTGTTCGCCCATGTCGTCCTTGAAAAGAGGCCTTAGCGTCGGATCAAGCTCAAAGAGCCTCGCGTAGAATAGGATCGCCGTCTCTCGGGCGAGCGGCTCTATCCTTTCAAAACTCGCCTTTATCAAACCAATTTGTTCGTTTGTCATCGATCGTTAACTCTCTATTTGTTAATGCGTTTGAAAACAGAAAAAACTATCATACTTCAGGAAATATTTTTTCAAGTCCTTATGTTCGGGTGGGCGAGATCACCGTCTCGACTCCGAAGCGTGGAATTTTCGATTTCCGGCGTTCGTGTTAGATTGGAGGAATACTATCTGCTAAGCGGGTGGTCGCAAACCACTCCTTCGATCGTTCGCAGTACAAATCACCTATAAGGAGAATATGGAACAGGTAAATATCGGAATTATCGGCGGCAGTGGTCTGTACCAAATGCCGGAACTTGAAAACGTGCGTGAAGTGCCCGTTGAAACGCCCTTCGGCCCCCCGTCGGACGCTTTTATCGTGGGAGAGTTGGAGGGCGTAAACGTTGCGTTTTTGCCGCGGCACGGACGCGGTCACAAGCTGACGCCAAGCGAATTGCCATTTAGGGCAAATATTTACGCAATGAAGCTGCTCGGCGTCGAGTACATTCTCTCCGTCTCAGCGGTAGGATCGCTGCAGCAGCGGTACGAACCGATGGATTTTGTAATTCCAGATCAGTTCTTTGACCGCACGCGAGCCCGTGCACACGAATCTACATTTTTCGGGGAAGGGATTGTTGGTCACATCACATTTGCCCATCCGGTCTGCAATGAACTAGGAGATATACTCGAGGCGTCATGCCGGCAAGCCGGGGTCAAAACACACCGAGGCGGAACGTATCTTTGTATGGAAGGGCCGGCATTTTCTACAAAGGCCGAATCGAATGTTTATCGACAATGGGGAATGGACATCATCGGAATGACGAACCTGCAGGAAGCCAAGCTCGCCCGTGAGGCCGAGATCGCCTACGCCACGCTGGCTCTCGTCACCGATTACGACTGCTGGTACGAAGGTCACGACGATGTGACGGTCGATATGGTCATTGAGTACCTCAATAAGAATGTGCGAAATGCCCAATTGGTGCTGAAGGATGCGGTAAAGCGCGTTTCCGAAAAAGAAACGCCGAATCAATATCGGGAAGCCACAAAGAACGCCATTTTTACGGCCCCTGCCCTTTGGCCCGAATCTGCCGCGAAGAAGCTCGAAGCGATCATCGGCAAATACAGAAGAAAATAAGGGCCGATCTCGCTGGGAAAAAAGAGCGGCCCCGAATAATCCGGGGCCGCAGTCTGAAACAAACCAGCTAAAGTCCTATTTAGTTGCCGGTGATCCGAACATGAACGCCAGTTTCCAGGCGTCGCCTTCTTTTACATAAATCGCGGTCTGATGCAGAGGACCATTCGCCTGTCCGTCACATTTGCCGTCCGCCGTGCCTTTGCCGGTCAGTATCTCGACCGTCGGCGAGACTGCCGAGGCGAAAGTGTCAGTGAAAGACGTTTTTGTGACGCCCTCGCAAGCGGCCGCATCGGTCCAAAGTTTTGTGAGAGCGGCTTTGCCGGAGTGGAACGCGCCCATCGGATCAACGTAAGATACACTTTCGATCATGGTGTCATTGAACCATTTAGCATCGTTGGTACGCCACGCTTCCCAGCCGCCGTTGTGCAGTTTGGTGAGAGCCTCGGTGTTGGCACTCGGGGTGGGTTTGGCTGGTGCCGGAGCCGAGGCAGTGTTGGCTGCCGTATTGGCCGCCGGAGCATCCTTTTTAGGCTCCTCTTTCTTTGCACCATCAGTTTTTGCCGGGGCCGGCGGACTGTTTGGATCGATGATCGGTGTTTCGCCGTGATATACCGCTTTCCACTTGTCGCCTTCGCGCATCCAAACGGATGCTGCACGGACCGGGCTGGGGAGCTTCATCTTTTGCCCGCCCATTGTGCATTCCGCGTCGTATGTGCCGCGGTAAACGATAGCGTAGGTGTCGTCATTGATCTTCACCATCTGCTCTTCGTCTAGTTTGGTATCTTTGGCCTCGCACTTTGTTTCCGAGATCATCTTGATCTCGTCAGCCCTGCTGATCCGATTGCCTTCGTAATAGCTGACGAACTTGTCCGAAAGATTCTCTTCGAACCATTTCGTGTCGCCGCCGAGCCAGGAGGCGTGAGCCTTGTTCTCCTTTTCCATTGCAGCCTCTTTCGTCGGCGCCGCGGTCGTCGTTTTTGCAGTGTTGGCATTCGAATTCGCTGAATTAGCGGTATTCGTTGCCGTGTTGGTGCCGGGCTCGCATCCGGTAAACGCGAAAACACACATGGCAGCGACAACGAACAAAATGGTCCTTTTCATACCTCTTCCTCCTAAGTTTCTGATTGTTGAATGAAAATACAGGAAGCCCAATGGGTTCCGAATAAAAACCTTCGAGCGTTCCTCAGTAGTCGTAATTGTATAAAGTTTTAACACCTATACAACATGTTGTCAAGTTGTAAGTGTATCAGAATCCCAGGGCTGCCTCTGCAGCATAACGGCTATGGTAACTAGTGATTAAAGTGCCGAATGCCGGTGAACGCCATCGCAATACCGTACTCATTGGCCGCTGCAATGGATTCCTCATCCTTGACGGAGCCGCCGGGCTGAATGATCGCTGAGACGCCAAGTGCGGCCGCCTCGTCAACATTATCGCGGAACGGAAAAAATGCGTCTGATGCCAACACTGATCCTTTTATCGGCAACGCGAACCTTTCAGCCCGTGCGGCGGCGATCCTGATCGAATCGACCCGGTTCATCTGTCCGGCTCCGACCCCGATCGTTTGGCCCGGCACGGCCAGGACAATAGCATTGGATTTGACGTGTTTACAGACGGTCCATGCAAACAGCATCGTCGAGATCTGCTCGTTAGTGGGAACAGCCTGCGTAACTATCTTGAGCCCTTCGGGAGTTAGCCGCGCGACATCACGGTCCTGGACGAGCATTCCGCCTGATATCTGTTTATATTTCGGCCCAGCGATCTCGCCCCCGGCCGCGCGAAGCACCCTAAGGTTTTTCTTTAGCCGAAACAATTCCAGTGCATCGTCTTCAAAATCCGGAGCGATCACGACTTCTGTGAAAACTTCATTCACTGATTCCGCCGCCACCGCGTCGACCTTTCGGTTGAACGCCACGATCCCTCCAAAGGCCGAGATCGGGTCAGTCGAGAGTGCCCGCCGGTACGCTTCTTCATTTGAGTTTCCCGTGCCGACGCCTGACGGGTTGGTATGCTTGATGATCGCAACGGCTTGATCCTGGATCTCGTTTACAAGGTCCCAGGCGGCTTCGGCATCGACGTAGTTATTAAACGACATCTCCTTTCCGTGAAGCTGCTCGGCACTGGCGATCCCTCCGCCCCCATCGGTCCGGTAAATGGCCGCTTTTTGATGAGGGTTCTCGCCGTATCGGAGGTCTGCGATCTTTGCGAGTTCAAGTACCTGATATTCCGGGAGGCCCTCTTCGATCGTGCCACCTTCTTCGTCCTCGAATTCGGGTTCCGCATCCGCCTCGATAAAGGTCAATCCGCCGAGTGGGTTGAGCGGTTCGAGTCGATCGAGATCGTCATTGGAAAGCTGCCGGGCGAGATATGATGAGATCGCAAGATCGTATGCAGCCGTACGGGTAAATGCCAGGGCAGCCAACCGGCGACGCGTTTCGGGTGAGATCGTACCTCCGCTTGAACGCAGTTCTTCGATAATCTCAGGGTATAACCGCGGATCCGTAACCACGGCAACGTCGCGTCCGTTCTTGGCGGCCGACCTGATCATCGCCGGGCCACCTATGTCTATATTCTCGATCGCTTCTTCCAGGGAAACATCCTCTCTTGCTACCGTCGCCTCAAACGGATAAAGGTTCACGACCAAGAGGTCGATCGGTTGTATAGAGTGGACCTCCATCGCTTCCAAATGGGCCCTATCGTCCCGCAGACCCAGCAGCGCGCCGTGGATCTTCGGATGCAGGGTCTTGACGCGGCCATCCATCATCTCCGGAAAGCCGGTAACTTCGGCGACATCAGTTACTTTGATACCCTTATTACGAAGGAATGTGGCTGTGCCGCCCGTGGAAATTATCTCAATGCCAAGGGCGATCAATTCGCCTGCCAGTTCGGCGAGACCCTCTTTGTCGGAAACGCTGATCAACGAGCGACGGATCTTTGTGTTTTCGGGCATAAATGTAAAATAAGAAACAATAAAGCGGCCTCATGCGGCCGCTCGGATAAAGCAATGTAATTAGGTCAATATCTATTAACGATCTCAGGCAAAACGGTCTAGTCAATGCAATTCTAGAAGAAAAATCGGCCAAGAAATAGAATGCTCACAAGAAAAACTATCGTGAAAATTATGACTTTGATGAGGCTCATTTTGATATTCCAACGCGCCGCAAGGCCTGTCGCTGCATCTCAGAAATAATAAGTTTATTCCCGAACGTCTTCTGATGTCAAAATCCTTGCGTTTACTTTCTCTGATATTTTGGGTGATCTTTGCACTATCGTATGGGTCACCCGGAGCCTTCGCGCAGGATCTGACCGCAACAGTGTCCATCAACCAAAATTCGCCCTCCACCGCAGTTGTCGAGGGGAAATTTCCAGCTTCGTCAGTACATCGGGAACTGCGGTTTCTGACGGATTACGCCCATATTAAGGATCTGGACAAGCGAATATCGGATTTAAAGCTCTTTGATCGACTCGGCGACCCGGTTAATGGACATATGGTGGCTCCGGGCCGATTCGTAGCTGAAAAGGATTTCACCGCTTGGGCTTATCGCATCGATCTCACGCCAAATAAAGACCGGTTCACTGTCGCCCACCTTTCATGGGCCACTAATAAAGGTGCTCTGATTTTGCCCGGCGATCTCCTGCCCCAGGGACACAGGTCTGCTCGAATAACGGTAACGGTTCAGAATGGCTGGATGGTCAGGCCTGAGGGCGAACCCGGTCCAAATGTGCTTGAATTCGCGGATGTCGAGAAGGCGGTGATTTTCGCGGGTCCGGCAATGCGCACCCGGACTATCCGATCATCCGGTGCCGAGATCGAGGTTATTCTAACCGGTGAATGGCTCTTCAATGACGATGACGCTTTTCAAATGGCCGAGTCTATTTTCGCGACCTACGCGGAGTTATTCGGGGATACCCCTGCTAAGAAAGTGAGTATTGCTGTCGGGCCGTTTCCATATTCAGTGCCCCATGGGCAGTGGGAGGGGAGCTCTCGCGGTACGAATGTTTCGATCGTTTCGTCGGACATGCCATTTAAAAGCCAATCGCTTCAGCGGCTTCATGAACAGCTGCGGCATGAGGTCTTTCATCTCTGGATACCGAACGCTGTAAATTTGACCGGCAACTATGACTGGTTTTATGAGGGATTTGCACTATATCAGTCGCTAAAAACAGGGGTCGCCGTGAATCGGATCAGTTTCGCTGATATGCTGGATACGATCGGCCGGGCTTACGATATTTCCGCTTCCCAACGTACGATGACCTCGCTGACAGAAGCATCAAAGGATAGATGGAGGGGATCGAATACCCAGGTTTATGCTCGCGGAATGCTTGCCGCCTTCGCCTCTGACCTTGCAATGCTCAGAGCTTCCAAGGGGAAACGGTCTATCGGCGATGTGATTCGCAAGGTTTTTCTTCAGCATCGTGGTACGAACCGGCAGGAAGCTAATGTTGCAATAATAAAGATTCTTAATTCCTACTCTGAATTACGACCCATTATTGATGGAGCCATCAGGGGTTCCGGTTCTGCTGATTTGACCGACCTCTTGTTTTCCGCCGGTCTCGTGATGGACCTCCGCGATCAGCTTGTGAGGATAAGAGTGATAGAGAGTCCTTCGGGTCGCCAGAGAGAAGTCCTGGACCGGTTGGGTTATAATAGTTGGCGTAAGGTGCCGACGGTTAAGCGATGATCAAACGTTTCGCAATAGTAATTTGTCTAGTGTCATGCCTGCTTTCGCTGGGCGGCTGTGATGTTTTCGACGCTGGCGTCTTAGGACAGAACGACACTGCTACGGTAATCGCGAAGAGTGCCTGGATTCGGACATCCTACTCAGTTGTAGCCGCGGATCTGCTTGAGGTGAAGCGGGGGGAGCGTCTCGATGTGATCGATGAGACCGACTTCGAAAAGGTCCGCTGGTATCGAGTCCGAGCACGGGACGAGGCACAGACCGAAGGCTGGATAGAGGCGCAAAACATCATAACCAGCGAAACGCTGGAAAAATCCAAAAAGATAGCTGAGGAATTTAGCGACCGGCCTCCTCAGGCGGCCGGTGTGATCCGTTCGGCGTCCAATCTGCGGTCGGCTCCCGACATGGCCCCGGAGAATATACTTTTCAGGTTATCGAACGGCTCGACGTTTGAGATCATGTCGTGGCGGTATGTTCCGAAGCAGGAACTTCCTGATGTTGACGATGCAGCCAAGGGTGAACAGCTGACAAAGAAAAGATCACAAAACGAAGAGATCGAGGCCGCCAGGGAAGCGGGCGAACCTGAGAAAATCGACGAGAAATACGACATTTGGTACCAGGTGAGACTCGATCCGTCGATATCGCCGGCTCCCGCGGGTTGGCTGTTTGGCCGTCAGGTCGAGCTTCAGGTGCCCACCGACATTGTCTTTTTTCAGGCAAATAATCGAAAATTTGTGTCGTGGCAACGCCTTGATGCCGATTCGGCAAATAAGGTCGGTGTTGGAGACAAATCATTAGCCCCGGGCAACTGGGTTGTGCTGTCACGAAGCAATTTTGCAAAGCCGATCGATGGGATCGAGCCGGATTTCGACAGTATTGTTGTATTGGCCTTCGATAAGTACGATCAGAGTTATTATACGGCGTGGCGGAGTACGCCGAGCATGGAAGTTTGGGGCCAGCTGCCGCTTATAGTTGAGGGAAAGGGCGACAATAAGACCTTCAAGGTGATGCTGCGCAATCCGGCGGGTCAGATGGATGAGAAGCGTTTCGTAGTGTTCAGAGATAAGAATCGTCTCAGAGTTACGCCTCCAGAGGACATTGGTCAATACCAGACGAAGGTGAAGTAGAGTGAACGTACAAGACGAAAATCCGTTTCCGGAAACGGTCGAGATAGAGATCACCGATTCTTTTGATCTGCATGCGTTCCATCCGGGCGATGTGCGTGCCGTGACCGAGGAGTATCTTGCTGAGGCTCACAAGAAAGGATTCAAGCTAGTGAGGATCATCCACGGCAAAGGAGTGGGGGTTCAGCGAGAGATCGTCAGAAAAGTATTGTCCGAGACGGATTTCGTCAAATCGTTCAAAAACTCCCCCGAGTTTTCGGGCAGTTGGGGATCGACTATCGTCGAATTCGAGGGTTAATTATCACCGATAACATCAGCCCAGATCTCGTCATCCTTGCACGAATCTGAATTTAAGGTCGCAAGCAGTTCATCCTGTTCAGCGACCCTGCGTTCTGCTATTTCTAACTTATTTGATACCGCGGAATACTTGTGCTCAAGTGCCTGAAGATATTTTCTCCGTTCGCGATACACCCGGTCGATGTAGAACATATAACTAAATTGAAGGCCTACAACGCCAACAAGGATGAGGGAAATACCGATGAGAGCGTACATTAACATTGCTCTTAGGATCCAAGATCTGCGACTTAGACTTCGATTATAACCTTGACCTTGGGTTCAGGAAAAGTAAAATCTAACAAAAGCATTCATCGCAAGGTCACAAGCACCGGGCGGCAGAGAAGTAAGAATTTAAATGAACACTCCAAATCTTAGATTAATGTACACCCTCTTGTGCGACGACGTGCGGATCGAAATGGGCAACAAGATATCCCTGATGGGGATATTCCAGAACATAATGGTGGAGAAGCTTCCCGTTTCGCTTATCAAGTTCGCCGTGATCAATCACTGGCGGGGCCAGGGGAGTCACCAGACCGAGGTCCGCATCCTTTCGCCCGATAAATCGAACCTCGTCGTAACCTCGCAGCCGACGACCATCGAACTCGCCGAAGGCGGGTTTACCGACAATGTAAGTTTCTTTGTAAATGTGGTCTTTCCGAATGCCGGGACCTATTGGATCCAGACGATCGCGAACACTGTGGTGTTGGATGAGTTTCCGCTGATAGTGACCGACACGGCCAATATGGAATCAATGCGGCCGGCAGATGAGATAACCGAAACGATCAACTGACGAAAGCGGTAGCATTAGATCACGGCTTTAGCACTTTCTCCTGCTCGCTGATTATCTGATAACAGGAACAGGCGGTCTCCTGAAGGCCGGCTCGGTCGATCGTCACTAAATTACGCCGGCTAAAGCTGATCAGATTCTTCTTCTGCAGTTCCCCCGCGGCACGGTTGACAGCCTCTCGACGCACGCCGAGCATGTTGGACATAAACTCCTGGGTTATTCGATATTCGTTCGACTCCATTCGGTCGCCGGTCATCAGCAGCCATCGTGCCAGGCGTTGCTCGATCGGATGAAACCGATAGCACGCTGCCGACTGCGAGATCTGGACCATCAGATAATGGGTATAGAGGAGAAGAGCACGGTTCATAGGCTCTGCATGCTCCACTAGTGTCGCCGCTTTGATCCTGAAGGCACTGCCGCTGCCCTGAACAATAGCTCGCGACGACGAAACGGTCGCACCCAGGAAAGCAGATATACCGGCCACTCCCTCATTTCCAATGACTCCTACTTCGAGTGTCGAATTGCCATTTGTTTCAGCGAGAAGTGAAATTATGCCGCTCGTCGGAAAATAAACGTGCTCGATCGGCTGCCCTGTTTCAAAAAGGATGGCCTCGAAGCGGAGTTCGTAGATTTCAAGATGAGGTCTTAGCAGCTCGAGATCTTTATTGGATAAAGATGCGAGCAAATAATTATTTTGTTCGGGGTTTTGCGTCTTTTTCGAAATATAATGACTCCTGCACCGAAACGATCGAAATTGAAGCATCGATGGCCGGTCATCGGTGTGATATATCTCCTACTCCGATCTTCGGAGTAGAGGTGTGTCGCGACAATGTTTTCTTATCACTAACGAAAAAAGCATGGACGGCACATATAACCTAGCAACAACCACTAAGTATGTGAAATCGGCATGGCGATCTCTGTGCGGTTACGCACAGTCTTGAAAATAAAGCATTTACGCGAAAGGATACCTGGCGAGACTTTCTCTACGAACTACCTGACGCAGGGGCGGATGTTCTGTATATGAGGCGCCGACACTGGAGGTGTGGGCGGACCGAAATACTGATATGAATTTAATATTTAGTTCTGCTGGCGTGTGATATCCAGTGAGATAGCCAGTCGGTATATAGCCGCGCCGTCGACCTCGATCTCTTTGCTGGCCTTCGAATTACGGTGAGTTGCGGTCAGGCGGTACTTAGCGGCACCCTCGGGCCTGCGAAACGTAAATTCCCCGAATATATTGGTCGTTGCTGTTCCTAGTTTTCGAATGGTGCCGTTTGGCTCAATCTCTTCGAACAATACTTTCGCGGCCGTCACGCTGGTACCATCTTTGTAGAAAACGCTCCCCCGCACTATGACCTGAGTACCCTGGTCCACCTGCATTATTAGCCGGTCACCCAGATCGACGGTTTTCCTGGGCTTAACGTCGATACTTTCTTTGAATATGCCCATTGCATATCCCTTTGCGTCAAAGACAATGTTGTACTCTCCCGCTTCAAGGCCGCTAAGCAGAAATTCGCCTTTGCTGTTGGAACGAACCGAACGAATATCTTTCGAATCCTGTCGTGCGGTCACCGTCGCACCCGCGATCCGGTTTCCGGCCATATTTCGGATCTTGCCCTTTATGCTGCCGGTATTTTGGGCCGAGATCGAAAGGGCTAAACCCGAAAAACAGATCAAGATCAGTAGCGACGAAAAGGCCCGATTTAGGATCTTAGGTTTGTGCATGTAGCGTATTCGATTCGGGCCGACTACCACGTAATTCGGCCGCTACATCATTGATGATGTCGTCGAGGGTTCGGGTTGGCTTGTAACCGAGCAGTTTTGCCGCTTTCTCAAGACTCGGCACCCGCCGCTGCATGTCTTCAAACCCTTCTCCGTAGACCTCAGCGTAAGGAACGTATCGGATCTCGCTTGCACTGCCGGTGAGCGTGATAGCACGCTTTGCCAGATCATTGATCGAGACTTCTTCACTATTTCCGAGGTTTACGACCTTTCCGAAGCAGGCAGGCGTTTCCAGTAAACGCACGAGCCCCTCTACGACATCAGCCACATGGCCGAAGCACCGTGATTGTGTGCCATCACCGTGGACCTCGATCGGTTCGTTTCTCAGGGCCGCCCTTACGAATCGCGGCACGACCATTCCATACTGGCCCGTTTGCCTGGGGCCCACCGTGTTGAAGAGACGCGTGACCGCGACCGGTAACTGAGTCTCTTTCCAGTGCGCTAATGCGAGAAATTCGTCCAGCGTCTTGGCGCAGGCATATGCCCATCTATGTTTGTCGGTGCCGCCTGTAAGCAGGTCATCGTCTTCACGGAAGGGCACCGAGATTCCTTTGCCGTAAACCTCGGATGTGCTCGGGATCAGGACGCGCTTGCGATATCGCGAGCAGAATTTAAGGACCGTATCGGTTCCGTGAAAGATCGTTTCGATCGTCTTTACCGGCTGTTCCATGATCAGCCTCACGCCGACCGCGCTTGCCATGTGATAGACACGGTCGGTCTCGCGAACAAGGTCTTCCATCAACGCGGAATTCAGGACGGTGTCGATAATTAGACGATAGCCTTTCTGGTCTTCGAGGTGCTCGATATTTGAATATCGGCCCGTCGAAAGGTCGTCAATGACCGTGACCTCGTGCCCCTCGGCCAGCAGTTTGTCAGCGAGATGGCTGCCGATAAATCCGGCACCGCCGGTGATAAGGATTTTCATATTGTACGAAGTATAACGTTTTCTCTCACTGAGAGGCTATAGCAGTAGGTCTTGCAGATGGCTCTGTGCCAATAACTTCCGCGAAATAAGCGGCCGTTTTTTTCAAACCTTCGGAAAGCGGAATTTTTGGTTCCCAGCTCAAGAGTTCCTTAGCCCTCCGGATGTCCGGCTGACGTTGTCTCGGATCGTCCTGAGGCAGAGGGAAGTATTTGATATTGATATCTTTACCAGTAACCTTCGACACCTCTTCGGCCAGTTCGTTCATCGTGAATTCACTCGGGTTCCCTAGGTTTACCGGCATGTGAATATCTTCCGCCTCTGTGTTCATAAGTTTCACTATGCCGTCAACGAGGTCGCTCACGTAGCAAAACGAGCGCGTCTGGGTTCCGTCACCGTAAATTGTCAGGTCTTCACCCCGCAGGGCCTGTACTACAAAATTTGATACGACCCTGCCGTCGTTTTCCAGCATCCGCTCACCGTAAGTGTTGAATATACGGACGATACGCGTGTCAACCCCGTTCTGACGGTGATAATCCATCATTAGCGTCTCGGCGACACGCTTACCTTCGTCGTAGCAGCTTCTCAGCCCGATCGGATTTACATTTCCCCAGTATTGTTCCGTCTGCGGGTGCTCGATGGGGTCCCCGTAAACCTCGGATGTCGACGCCTGCAGGATGCGCGCATTCACCCGCTTTGCCATGCCGAGCATATTGATCGTGCCCATCACGTTGGTTTTTACGGTCTTTACAGGATTGTACTGGTAATGGATCGGTGATGCCGGGCAGGCAAGATTGTAGATCTGATCTACCTCGAGGAGGATGGGCTCGGTCACGTCGTGGCGCACCAGTTCGAAATCATCCCTGTGCAGCAGATGTGCAATATTGGATTTACGCCCGGTAAAGAAATTATCCAGGCATATGACTTCCTGCCCGTCATCCAACAGCCGCTCACAAAGGTGCGACCCGATAAAGCCGGCTCCGCCGGTAACAAGTATTCGCATAAGCCCCTATTTTGCCATAGATTAGCGTCTTTAGACAGTCGCTCGAAGATCGGCGTCGGTATTCCTATCTTTTCCTCTGCGTCGGCACATTTGATTGTGGCGGAGCCTTAAGATTCGTTTCAAACAGCTTAAAGATCCGCTTGTACTGGTCTGCCCAACTGGTGGGCTGTTCAAAAGCGTGATCCTCGACCGGATAGCTCGCGAGTTCCCAGTTTTCCTTTCGCAGCTCGATCAATTTTTGAGCGAGTCGAACGCTGTCCTGATAGTGCACGTTGACGTCGACCATTCCGTGAGAAATAAGAAGAGCTCCTTTCAGGCCCGCGGCGTGATAGATCGGCGAACTCTTTCGGTAAGCTTCGAGATCGCTTTGCGGCAGGTTGAGGATGTTCGAGGTGTAGCCTTGGTTATAATGCGCCCAATCGGTCACGGGCCGCAGTGCAGCTCCCGCCGCAAAAACATCCGGGGTCGTGAACATTGCCATCAATGCGATGAATCCGCCATAGGAACCGCCGTAAAGCCCGATGCGTTTTGCATCTACACCGTGTTCCGAGACCAGATACTGAGCACCGTCAACATGGTCGGTCAGATCCTTACCGCCCATAAACCGGTAGATCCCCGTTCGCCAATCGCGCCCGTAACCGGCCGAACCTCGATAGTCGATGTCTAAAACGGCGTAGCCCTTTTCCATCAGCAAATGATGGAACATATATTCCCGATAATAAGTGCTCCACCAGTTATGGACGTTTTGCAGATATCCCGCGCCGTGTACAAACATCACCGCCGGGCCGCCTTTTTTGAAATTGGCCGGTTTGTAGAGACGTCCGTAGACGGTGGCGCCGTCGCGGGCCTTGAAACTGACGATCGGCGGCACGATCCAATTATGCGAAAGCCATTCGTCGGTCGGCGAATTGGTCACCTGCCTGATCTCGGCTTCTGCGGCCCCGGTTTTGTTCGGAGCTATATAAAGCTCAGGAGGTTTGTTTGCAAATGAACGTACTATGGCGAGCTTGGTTTCATCCGGAGATAGGGTTGCTTGATTATTGCCCTGCATCGAGGTCAACCTCGTTCGGTCGCCGCCATCGAATGACATTGAGTAAAAATTGCGTTCAAAAAAGCTGCCTTCGCTCGAGGTGAAGTAGAATTTCGTCTTGCCCTCCGACAAACGAACATCGAAAACCTCGAACTGCCCCGAGGTCAACTGAACCGGAGCTCCGCCGTCGATCGACACTGTATAAAGATGTGAAAACCCGTCTCGTTCCCACTGAAAATACACGCGCTTGTTGTCAGGCAGCCAACCGAGCGAAAATCCGCCCGGCCCGCCCACCCACGCATCGTCGCGGATCGTCGTAAGAATCTTCGTTTTACCAGTTGTCGGGTCGAGCTGCATTATCCATCGATCCTTATTATCGGTAGAACGTGCCTGCATCACTGCGTTCTTGCCGTCGTCGGACCAAACAGGCGGCGACATCTGCAGCGGCCGCTCAGGCGGCTGAGCCTGGCCGGATCGTTGCCCGCGGGCCGCATCTTGATTCTGCGGCGTTGGACGTGCCGGAGGATTTTGTTCGGTCTCGGTCACTTCAGTTTTTGCCGGGGTCGGCGGTACTGGTGCTCGCTGGCCGTGGTCGACCCATTTTGATTCGCCCGTTTCGACGCTGATGATCGCAATTCGGCTGCGGCCCTGGACATCGCCGACTTTCGTACGGCTCGGTATGCTCTCGGTATAGGCGGATTCGGTGACATAGTTTGGAACGATCGTGTTTTTCGCACCCGTGACACTCTCGTTAACTGTTACGATCACGGATCTTCCGTCGGGCGTAAGTGAAAGGTTTCCGACAGTTTGTCCCTGATTGAGTTGAAATGGCTTGCGTGTTTCCCTTTCCTTTCGTCTTTTTTCGTCCGCTTCGCGCTTTTCGGCACGTTCGCGGATCACGTCGAGCAAATCGCGTTCTTCCTTTTTGAGAGTTTCCTGACTATCCGTTCCTCTTCGAGCCGAGTCCGCCCCGGCCCCGCCCGGACCACCAGGTCCTCCGCCGCCGGGAGGGCGAATATCGGTCATTTGTTCCAGCAAACCTTCGTCGAGCGAGAACGTGTAGAGATTATTCTGGCGGGTGAACGATATCCGACGCTGATCGCCGATAAAACGCGGATTAGACTCCATTTCGACGGTTTTGGTAATTTGCCGCCGCTGGCCGGTCTGATGATCGTACAGGAAAATATCACCCGCATCGGTATAAATGGTTGACCTTTTATCGTCAGACAGATCGCCTCCCGTGGGTGGCGCCAATTTTGCCTCGTCTTCGGAAAGTTTCCGCAATCCACTGCCGTCCGCGTTGACCGTATAGATCGACGTCTCGCCATTTCGCGGATCGCTGGCAAGCTTCCAGCTAAAGTAGATCCGTTTACTGTCCGCCGACCAGCGAACGCCGCCCGGCTGGTAACCAACCAGAGCAGGCCCTCGCATGATATTGTCAATCGTCAGATCGAATTTTCTAACAGGCACCGCCTGCTGTGCCGATGCACCGATCGGATTAAGACAAAGAGCGACTGCAAAAATGAACGATAAGATCGGTCTCATTGGTTTCCTTCTTTAACTTTAGATTTGTTGAGCCTTGCTCAGATGAACACAAGTATAATCGTGTTTGATAATTTCCTCATAGTGGAAACAGTGTGGCGAGTGGCAATTCTAATATTCGGTTGAAGGGGGAATTCACATGGAAGATAGAAAACCGTCAAAAACCAAAGCCGAGGTATTGAGCGAGATCCGCACGTCCCATGAACTGCGTCATCGTCGGGCTGCCGACCTATTACAAAACATTAAAGATCATCGAAGTGAGATCGAGGCACAGTTCGATAGGTTCAAAAAAGCAGAACCCGATCTTATTTATCGATTTTATCATCAGAGTTTTAAGGCTTTTGGCATGGTCGACATGATCAGAGATGCAAACAAGCTATTTTCAGACCTTGCTCCAGAGTCGACATTTCTGAACAACTGGTATGTTCAAATAACCCGTACTGCTTTAACGAAAAGATTCGAAGGGTCATATACAAACCAGCATTGGATGGAAACGATGCTTCCGGTCACACAGGCTTTTTGGCAGGACAAGTATTTTCTAGAGCAAATGTTGATTGCCGCCGATGAACTTGACGAGGCTCCACAGATCCTTCCTAGTGGCTGGGCCGCTGTTCTTTATCTATACGATCTTCGATAAACGAACCGGGTTCGAGGTTTTTGATATACAACCTCAGTTGGTCAAACGCATAGCGGTCGCGAGCTTAGGATCCCTCAACTCTACGGCAATTCTAACGCCGCCGCACGTTTTTCTGCTTTCTGTGCCTCGGTCAATTGCTGATATTCGTAGATCGCGTTCTCCCAGGTTCCGTACATGGCGTTTGGCAGGACGATCCAGCGTTTGCCCCACTCGTTTTTGATCTTATCGACCTCAGCAAACCGGTCGGCTACCGACTTGCGTTCAAATGCATCAGAAAAGTCGTCAAGGTTATCGCCCATGACCAGCACTACCCGATATTTCTGGCTCACAAAATCACGCCGCGGCGTTTTTGTAGAGATATTATTACCTCTCTCGTCTTTTTGTCGCAATAGTACATTCTCGGCCGAAACATCATTAAGCCCAACACTCTTGAGATTATCGATCGTCGCCTGTTTCTGCACTTCATCGCGATTCGATACGTAAAATACCTTTACACCCTTCGAGGTAGCATAATTAAGAAACTCGACCGCACCCGGGATCGCTTTTGCTTTGCGCATTTCGCCCCACGCGTGCCAGTCTTTCATGTTGAAAGCGATCCGGTCCTTGATGCCCGCGGCCTGGGCCGGGGAATTGTCGAGAATCGTTTCATCGATATCGACAATGATCGCCCGCGGCATCTTGCGCTCCGCCTTGGGAAGTTTTTTGACATTCTTCTTGTCCAGGTCAGCATCGAGCTGCCATCGTGCCTGGTTAAACGCCTGATACGAAAGAGCCCTGAATTCCGCGGCCTTCTGTATGTAGAGAGTAGCTCCAACCTGATACTCATTGTCAGCCTGTGCTGAAGCTGCGGGCTGCTGTCCGAGCGATACAAATGCCGAGCAGGTCAAAAGGGCGGCGGCATAAAGATTAAGTCGAATTCGCATTATTACTACCTGATGTTGAGGCTTGATTTTGAATCGATTATAAATGATTGATGCCTAAACTACCGAAACCGCCTGCCGAGAACGGGCCCGACGACGTTGAAGAAAAGGATGGAAAGTCCTGGGAGGAAGACCAAAAGAAACGCGAGTACTACTATGACGACGCGCACGGGTATACGGCATATAAACCGGACCAAGAGGAAGAAGAAAGCGATCTGCTTGAAGAATTTTGACTTTGCTTCAGGGGCCGTCGATCATTTCGAAACCCAGATTGGTGTCCGCGTCTCAAGCGTGCATGGGGCCTTGAACCGTAACATAGGCCGCCAGGCGTTCGAGACATTGGCTCCAGCCGCCGATGTGTTCATCCCGATAGGGGATCGAATCGAAACTGGTTTGGGTAAGGGTGAAATTGGTCCTGCCTCCGAGATCATCCAATTCGATCGTAACTACGGTGTCGCAGAGTGCCTTGCCCATGGTGTCTTCGCGAATCCAGGTAAATGCGATCCTGTGCGGTTCATCGATCTCGCGATAAACGCCGGCGACCCAGTGGTCTTCGCCTTCGGGCGAACGCATGCAGAACCGATATGCTCCGCCGATGCGAAAGTCCATTTCGCAGAACGGCAATGTGAAATCACTCGGCCCCCACCAATTTACGATATGTTTCGGATGGGACCAGACCTCAAAGATCAGATCTCGAGGCGCGTCGAAAGTGCGATTTAGGACCAGACTTGCACGTTTGCTATCGAGTGGAGCTGCAACGTCATTCATAGCTAGAAATGCTAAGTCCTAAAAGGCAATAGCTGCCTGAGTCTCTGGTCCCGCAGATACAAGCCCAGCCAGACAAGAATTCCGATATAGACCGGGAATAGGACGTGTGTGAACAACGGACTCTCTACGCGAAAGTTCGTCGCAACGGCGCCGCCAAGATAACCGGTCAGCAGGACCGCGCCAAGGACTGCGGTTTTTGGGATCAAGTAAAGCACAAGGCAGATCAGCAAAATAGCCCCGATCGGCACGATCAAATGTTCGGGATAGCCGAGTCCCACCGTGGTTTCAATGACGGGTGCGGGCTTAACAAATTTCATTACGGCATCCATCAATAGAAACAACGCCGGAAGTGCGGTTATGACGTATCCCGCCCAGGGCCGCTTGGTGTTTGGCTCAGTCATTCTGTTTGATCGTTCCTTTATCTATTTCTTCGGCCAGTCGGTTCAGGCTCTGCTGCCAGCCTTCGATAAAGCCTTCAGCACGGGCGGCCTGCCGGTGCTGTTCCGATGCGAGGAGCGTGTGGATCGTGAGTTCAGTGCCAGCATTCTTCTCCTCAAAAGTTATCGTAACCGTCGCAGCGGGCGGAATGCCGGCACCGCATCCCGCCGGCTCATTTGGCGGGCCGTCGTAGACGATCTTTTCGGGTTCGATCACCTCGCGAAAAGTTCCCCTGCAAGGATATACCTTGCCGTCGGGTCCATTAAGATTCACTAAGAAATTGCCGCCCGGCCGAAGATCGACCTCGCACGGCGGAGCGTTGAATCCCCGCGGACCCCACCACGCCGAAATATGTCTCGGATCGGTCCATGCCGACCAGACGAGCGGCCTCGGGGCATTAAACATACGCGAGATAACGATCTCACGCTCGCCGCGGAGTTCGGCAAATACGTTAGTTTCCGGATTCATACTTTCTCATTCTAGCTGTTCATCGCCTCAGTGACCTTTTGCAGATCGATCTTTCGCATCGTCATGACGGCGGCCATGGCCTTCTGCGACCGCTCGCCGCCGGCTTTCAGGATCTCGATCAGATGGGTCGGAACTACCTGCCACGAAAGGCCGTATTTGTCTTTCAGCCAGCCGCACATCGATTCTTCGCCGCCGTCCGCCGTCAAACTTTCCCAATAATGATCGATCTCGGTCTGGTCTTCACAGCTGATCGCAAACGAGACCGCCTCGGTAAATTTGAACAACGGTCCGCCGTTGAGTCCCACGAACTGCTGCCCGTTCAACTTAAAATCGACAGTAAGGGCCGACCCAACGGGGCGACCCGCATTTACTGCGGTTGCCTCGTCGTATCTGGTAACGGTTCCTATCGAAGAATCGGGGAATATGCTCACGTAAAAGTTCGCTGCCTCCTCCGCCTCGCCGTCGAACCATAGAAATGGTGTGATCTTTTGCATTTCGGTTGTTCTCCTTATTTGAGTGTCTCGATGTATTCGTCGAGGCAGTCAAAGCTGGAATTCCAACCCCCGACCACACCCATCTCCTCGTGCCGTTTGCGGTCCTCTTCAGTCGGATGTGCGATCGTTATAGTCAGCCGGCACCGTTCGCCAAGATCGTCGAATTCGGCGGTCGTGATCATGCCTTCCGGCAGCTTTACATCTTTCAGCGACTCGATCTCCTCAATGCCTTCGCCGAATTCATCGGTAGAAACCACTTTACGCGGAGCATCTATTTCGAGATAGACGCCTTTAGATGGGTATTCGGTGCCGTCCGGGCCGACCATCGTAATACTCATCTCGCCGCCGGGACGAAATTCAAGGTTATTAACGCGTGTGTCGAAACCCTTCGGCCCGAACCACTTCTCGATATGTTCCTTCTCGTTCCAAACTTTCCAAATTAAATCGCGCGGTGCGTCAAATTCGCGAACGATCACTATTGCATTCTGCTTTGTATCGGTTGCTGCTGCCATATTTCTCCTTATTTAGATCTAGTTCGATCCGTCTGCTTTTTTCTTTCGCTTACTCTTGTTCTTCGATTTGGCTTTAGGTTCTGACGGGTCTTTGCCCGCCTGTGCCTGCAGAACTTTCAGATAAGCGTCAAGCCGGTCGAGGCTCTGTTCCCAGAAAATGCGATATTGTTCGACCCAGTCAGCCGCTTCTTTCAGAGGCTCGGCCACCAGATAACACGGCCGCCATTGAGCGTGCCGTCCGCGGCGAATAAGGTTTGCCCGCTCCAACACCTTCAGGTGTTTTGTGACCGCGGGCATCGTCATCTTCATTGGCTTTGCCAATTCAGTTACCGATGCCTCGCCCGAAGCGAGCCGAGCCAAAATTGCCCGGCGCGTCGGGTCGGCAAGTGCCGAAAATGTATTGCTAAGCCTGTCCGTTTGTTTCTGCATATCTAATCTCTATTCAGGCCCGCGAAAGTGCTATGCCGTCGCAGTGCTCGTCGAATCGTCCTCGCCCTTATTCTTGATCACAAAAGACGACATTTCATCGACCTTTCCATTCGCAAAATGATAGATATCGCAATAGGTCCAATCGCTTGTCTGGCCGTCGCCGTCCTTCATCGACATATCGCCATAACAGACCACTGAATCGTCGCTCGCGATCATTCGGTCGACTTCGAAAACGGGCGGTTCGGGGCATTTCATTTCATCCATAAAGTTGCGGATCTCATCTTTCCCCTTGACGGTCCGGTCCCCGACCATCGTCCACGCAACGTCATCCGCACAATGTTCTAAAAACCCTTCGACGTCGTTCGCTGAAAAGGCATCGTTGATCTTGTTAACTATTTCTATGTTTTTCTCTGACATTTCATTTACCTCTTTTTTGTATTTATTCTGCAGGGGTCTGAATGTAATTGACCATCCAATTCACGCCGAATTTGTCCGTGAGCGAACCCCAATAATCGCCCCAGAACATATCCTGTATCGGCATGATCACTGTTCCGCCTTCGGCGAGGCAGTTAAAGTATCTGGCGGCGTCCTCCTTGCTGTCCGGCGAAACATTGATATGCGTATTGTTGCCAAACTCCAGTTTCTGGCCCATCGATTCAAGCGAGTCGGTCGCCATCAGGGTGCTGTCGCCGATCGGCAGTGAGATATGCATTATCTTGCCCTTGTCGGCTTCCTCGAGCTGCATTTCATCGCACCCCGGCATCTCGCCAAACCTCATCACTGCCGAAAACTCACCGCCAAAAATAGATCTGTAAAAATTAAAAGCTTCTTCCGTGTTTCCCGGAAAGTTCAAATACGGATTAAGTTGCGCCATTATTACGTCTCCTAAAGTAATGTACCAAGTGGTTAAGTAACGAAATGGTAAAATAACAACTGAGATAAAAGCTGTCAAGCTCAATTTCGTGCTGAACGAAAAAGACGGCCACCTGGCCGTTTTAAAATAGATCGTTTGAGAAAGGTTACTTCTTCGGCCGTTCGTTCGCTTTGAGAACTCGTTTTCTTAGTCGTATAGCTTTTGGAGTTACCTCGATGAGTTCGTCATCGGCGATAAATTCGAGGGCACGTTCGAGTGACATTTCACGCTGCGGCACGAGGCGCATGGCTTCGTCGGCGGAGGTTGTACGCATGTTTGAGAGCTTTTTCTCTTTGATCGGATTTACGTCGAGATCGACCGCTCTGGCGTTTTCGCCGACGATCATTCCTTCATAGACCTTGATCTGCGGTTTGACGAAGAGCACACCGCGTTCCTGCAAATTATAGAGAGCGTATGTATTGGTCTCGCCCATCCGGTCGGATACAAGTGATCCTGTCTGCCGTGATCTCATATCGCCCTGCCATTTATCGAATTTAAGGAACAGCGTATTGAGCAGGCCCGTGCCCTTAGTCTCGGTCAGAAACTCTCCGCGAAAACCGATCAGCCCGCGCGAAGGCACTTCGAACTCCAGCCTCACACGGCCTGAACCGTTATTCACCATCTTGGTCATCTGACCCTTGCGTCGGCCGAGGGCCTCGGTCACTACACCGATAAATTCGTCAGGAACGTCGATAACGACCTGCTCGATCGGCTCGAGCGTCTCTCCCGTTTTCGCGTCTTTCTTAGTAATTACCTCCGGCTTCGAAACCTGGAGTTCATATCCCTCGCGGCGCATCATTTCGATCAGGATCGCAAGCTGCAATTCACCTCGGCCTGAAACCTTGAATTGTTCGGCGGCCTCGGTCTGCTCGACCCTCAGCGCTACGTTGCCGAGCAATTCCCGGTCAAGCCGGTCCTTGATCTGCCTTGAAGTTACAAATTTGCCGTCGATCCCCGAGAACGGGGAAGTATTGACACCGAATACCATCGCGATGGTCGGTTCATCGACAGCGATCGTGGGCAGCGGTTTGGGATTATCGACCGACGTGATCGTTTCGCCGATCTCGATATCGTCAAAACCCGCAAGAGCGACGATCTCGCCCGTTCCGGCCTGGGCTACGGTCTCGCGTTCGAGCCCTTCGAATACGAAAAGCTCCTTCACGCGGGTCTTCACCGTCGAGCCGTCACGTTTTGCGACGACAACTTCCTGATTCTTAGCGATCTCGCCTGAAAAAATACGTCCGATCGCGAGGCGGCCGACGAATGGATTGTAGTCGATATTAGCCACCAATAGCTGAAGACTGTCGTCACGGATCGCATGCGGTGCCGGGATGGTTTCGATGATCTGATCAAACAGCGGCTTCAGGGTTTTCGAACCGTCGCCGGGTTTGGCCATCGCGACACCATCGCGTGCGATCGCATAGAGAATAGGGAACTCAATCTGCTGATCGTTGGCTCCGAGATCGATAAATAGGTCGTAGATCTCGTCGACGACTTCCTCATGCCGCTCATCCTGCCGGTCCATTTTGTTGACCAGGGCTATGCAGGGAAGTTTGAGTTCGAGGGCCTTACGCAGCACAAACCGCGTCTGCGGCAGACACCCTTCGGCCGCATCCACGAGCAGGACGATACCGTCTACCATCTTCAGTACGCGTTCGACCTCACCGCCAAAATCGGCGTGGCCCGGCGTGTCCAGAATATTGATCTTATATTCGCCGTACCGCACCGAGGTATTCTTGGCCATGATCGTGATGCCGCGCTCGCGCTCGAGGTCCATCGAATCCATCACGCGGTCAACGACCGTTTCGTTATCTCGGTGTGTGCCTGACTGAGCCAGCATCGCATCGACCAGGGTCGTCTTGCCATGGTCAACGTGGGCGATAATTGCGATATTGCGGATCTTGTCTTTGGTCATCATAGGTGTAAATCCCTGCCTCAAGGCAAACGAGTATAATGGCTGATTCCGCGGGGAATGGCAATTCGAGGCGACTCCAAAACGCAAAAAAGGCCGGACTTTCGCCCGACCTTTTCGATTAAGTTATAGCAGCAATCGTTTTTATCGTCTGGCGTCGCGACCGACAACCAGGTTGTTTTGTACGTTAAACACCCCGGGTATGCCATTCGCATGAATATTCATTGCGTGATAGTCGCCCTGGCCCGAAACATATCCTTCGAGAGTCACACGGCCGCGATCGACAATGATCCGAACATCGGGCCTGATCGGATGAAAATACATTCCGAGCCCCTTAGATGCATACGTTCGCAGTAACTGTCGACGGATCGAATCATCAAACGAGGACAGCGGCAGCTCGTCGATATTGTTGACGACGCTTACCACGCCCGGAATGCGTTTGACTATATTTGCCGCCTCGCTTCGCGTGCCGAGCGAGATCGTCTTGCCATCGAGGGTCACCGTTCCGTTATCAACCTTGAAGCTGATAAAGTCGAAAATGCTGTACCTCGGCAGTTGAAGTATCCGTTTGTAAACCTGCTGTTCCAGGACACGGTCCGAAACGGCCGCGTCGCCTTGAACAACATTAAGAGCGCTGACATTGACGAATGAAAAAGCAAAAATTGCTGCTGACAATGTTATAAATTTCGTAATCCTGTTCATATTCTCTATCTCCTACAAGTCATTTTAATGACATTGATATGACGCACCCCCACGCGAGCGCGGTGCCAGGAAAAATGTAAAGAATTGTAATCGAACAGGCCTATTTTGTCTGCCTCAGTGCCTCGTAAAGTACTATGCCGACACTGGTTGAGAGATTGAGGCTTCGGACGCGAGGATTGGGCATTGGGATGGTCAGGCAGTTCTCGCGATTCTCCGAAAGCATCTCTTCCGGCAGCCCGCGGGTCTCCGGCCCGAAAACCAAACAGTCGCCGGGCAGGTAGCCCCAGTCCGTGTACGGACGCGAGGCCTTGGTGGTGAAATACAGAAGCCTCGAACCGACCAGTGCTGCCTTCAGATGCTGCATATCGAGGTGCCGGTGGAGTCGTACCTCGTCCCAGTAATCCAGCCCCGAACGCCGCAGCGTCCGGTCGTCCATCCTGAAGCCCGTGACACCGACGATATGCAGTTCGGTATTGCTTGCCGCACAAAGACGGGCGATATTGCCCGTATTGGGCGGTATCTCGGGTTCGTAGAGGGCAACGTGGAACATATCGGCGTAAAATGCGGTACCGGACAACGATATTAACAGAAATCGGCGGCCCCGACTCGCCGATCCGGGCACTAATAAAGCATCTTTTGCCCGATAATCATCATCAATTTGATTATGCCGACAAAGCACGCGGCGTTTACCCAGAGCCGATCTATGTTACAATCCGCATTTGCGTATTTTCGCCCGAATTTAGGAGAATCCCTGGTGTTTTTTCGTCCCCGATCTCTTTTTGGTTATACCCTGATACTGTTTTGCCTCGCGGTCCCTGCGTTTTCCCAGGCCCCGAGCCCGTCGCCGACGCCTAAGGACGGCAGCCTCAACGCCGAACAGGTCGCCGAAGCCGCGATATTTCTTTACGGTTATCCGGGCGGCCGTGTGACGTTGAACCAGATCCGAAAGACCACCCAGGAACGCGGCCGCGCCAAGGTGACCAACGCCGACGGCAAGGTCGAGCAGGTCCCCTACCAGCGGTTTGTGATCCGTGCCGATACCCTCGCCAAGGAAAAGGTCAGGCTCGACCAGGAATATCCAAGTGCCCGATTTTCGCTTGTCCGCAGCGATGAAAAGATCTTCGGCCTTTATAACAACACCGTTTTCTCGCCGCGCGACGACGCTTCGAAATCGTTTGAGAACCAGATCGTCCACGGCCTCGAGGCCCTCCTGCGTTACAAAGAGAACGAATCAACCCTCGAGCTTATCGGCCGCGAGAAACATATGGGTGTCGAATTTTACGTGGTTGACGTCACCGATAAACAAAAACGAAAGACCCGCTTCTATGTAAGCGTCAAATCCTTCCGCGTGATGATGCTGACCTACGAGGCGGATGGCGTAAAATACCGCCGCAAGTTTTACGATTACAACTACGCCCAGGGCACCCTAGTACCCTACCGCACCGTCCTCTGGGCCGACGACAAGATCGTCGAAGAATCAGAGGTCGGCACCATAACCTTCGGCCAAAAAGTCGACGAAGAACTCTTCAAAGCAGGATAACAGTCGCCCGCCAACTGCGAACGGTCGATTCTCATAGGTAGAGGCGACACACTGGTCCTTTCCGATTGACCTCTTGTGGAATCAACTGCACTTTCGTGATGTACATCGCTTTCATGTAGAATATAATTGTAAAAATACTGTATACCGTTTCCAGAATGTGACCAGAGAATTGCCTTTTATCGAAATTCGACGTCCCGGAAGAAACAACAGGCTGTGCCGAATGCTCGCAGTCGGTTTTGCCTTGGCGTTGTTGCTTCAATCCTGGTCGCATTTGTTTCCCGGATCGCATGGGCATTCAGATTCCCATTCTTCTCAGTTCTCGGCTCATCTGCATGATGAGCATACAGAGATTGGTCATGTGACTGGCCATGAGCATCATGATGACGAAAATCAAGACGATCCATCAGGCCATGAAGGCGAGAATAACCATCACCATATTGTCCCGCCCACGAGTGTTTTCAGCTTTTTGCATTACCGTGGAAGGTCAGAGCGACTGACTTTTCAGACCGTTCCTATCATCCCGCGGGCGCCGTCTCCGCCATATATTCCTCCGAAAGTTTCCTGATCGCACAACGAAAGGTTTTTTGTCGGGTCTCGTTCCCTTTAGAAGGCGAATGTGCGACTCGTCGACATTTATTGTATCGACAGCCGCTTTTCGAGCGGTCCTGGTTATTTGAATATGTTGTCAAAACAATTAGTCATCGTTGTTATCGTCTTCGTCGTGTTCCTGTTCGGCTGTGGTAGTGGAACCACTGTCGAACCGGAAGCGGACGTAGAAGCACTTTCACGGACAGAGTTTACCGACCGTATCGAGAATTTCTTCGAGTACGAACCTCTCAAGGCCGGCAAGGCCAGTCACTTTCTCATTCATCTTACGGACCTTTCTGACGGAACTCCCGTTGAAAAAGCGGATGTCGCGTTAAGGATTCAAAATGTCGAGAGCGGAGAAGTGACTAATGTCAAGGCCAAAGTGGGGCGGGTAACCGGCATTTATGTGGCCGATGTAGAGTTTCTGGCGGCCGGGAAATATGACATTACGTTCCGTGTGACGAACGAGAAAATCGATGAAACGATGCCCTTGACGGGTTTTGAGGTTGAATAATGAGCGAAGAAGATCAAATGACCGGCGCCGAAGAGACGCCGACGAAAAATACTTACAAAAAGAAATGGATCATAGTGTCCGTTATATCACTATTGGTTGTGACCCTAATCGGAGTCGCTCTATGGCGATCGGCCGACCGTGGTACGGAACAGATCAAAGCAGACACTGAAAGCTCGGAAACGGGCAAGGTCAAGTTTCTTATGGAACAGCAGTGGCTGATCCAAATGAAACTCGCCAAAGCCGAAGAACAACAGGTTTCGCGCCAGATCACGAGTACTGGCCGCGTTGTGCCTGCCGCAAACAGCCAGGCGCTCGTTTCGACGCCTGTGGCCGGAATACTTAGCGGCCGTCCCCTTCCGCGGATAGGCCAATTCGTCTTACAAGGCCAACCCCTGGCCGTCATTCAGCAAACTGCTACGGCTGCCGAGGAGGCTCAAACGCGGGCGGCAATAGCCCAAGCGGAATTACAACGGGTGCAGACCCATGCACAGAATGCGCAGGTCGCGATTGAGAATGCCCGGCTAGAGGCAGACCGCCGCGATGCAGCCGGTGACGTCGAGACGGCCCGCGTACGGCTCGAAGCGGCGAAACGTGAGGCCGCCCGGGACCGCAAGCTTTTCGAGAGCGGCGTCATCTCGCAAAAGGAAATGCAGACTTCGCAAACCGAGGCCGATTCGGCACAGGGATCATACGACGCGAACGTAAGACGCCTTGCCGCCCTTGACGCGGCCCGTCCGATATCAGCCGCACAGATAGATTCCTCTTTTTCACAAAGCTTACTGCGGACCTCCAATAATTTCACTGTGGCCGCCCCGTTCAGCGGTTATGTGACGAAAGTAAACAAAGCTATCGGCGAACAAGTTTCGCCTGGGGACGCGATCATTGAGATAAGTAATCTCGACGTCGTTTACGTTGAGGCCCCGATGTTCGAACGGGACCTGAACGTTCTTGGCGCCACTCGCACCGCCACTTTTACAACATCCGCCTACCCGCAGGAGTTCAAAGGCACGATCCTCGATCTCGGTGCAACAATAGACGAGCAGACACGCGCTGCCAATGTAATATTCGAGGTCGAGAATGCCGGACGTGCCCTGCGTCTTGGAATGCAGGCCAACGTCCGGCTCGATGCCGAACAGACTGTCAAGGCAATGATGGTTCCCAAGGAAGCCGTTCTGGAGCACGAAGGCAAACGGATCGTTTATGTTCTGCTCTCGGGTGAGGAATTCCAACGCCGCGAAGTAACGATCGGCGATGAGTACGGGGACAAGATAGCAGTGTTGACTGGCCTCGAAGCCGGCGAAAGGGTCGTCACGCAGGGAGCCTATCAACTAAAACTTCAGGAACTTCGCCCCGCCGAAGCGGGAGCACATTCGCACGAAACATAATCTTATGCACCTAGTTCAAATATTTAAAAATTCCCGGGTGGCGGCGTTGGCCCTCGCAACCGTTTCGTGTTTTTTCGCTCTCACGTCTACGGCGTTTGCCCATGGCGTTGCTGAGGGCGATACGGGTTACATCCAGGAGATCACGGGAGTGCATCTCATCCCTTTCACATATCTGGGAGCGAAACACATGTTCACCGGATACGACCACATCCTGTTTCTACTCGGTGTGATCTTCTTTCTATACAAACTGAAGGACATCGGCATCTATGTAAGCCTGTTTGCGATCGGCCATTCGACCACGATGCTGGCCGGCGTTTATTTCGGCACCAATATTAACGGGTTCCTGATCGATGCGATTATTGGACTATCGGTGGTCTACAAGGCCCTCGATAATATCGGTGCTTTTCAACGATGGTTCGGCGTTCAGCCGAATACCAAAGTCGCGACCCTTGTCTTCGGGCTCTTTCACGGCTTCGGGCTTGCAACGAAGATCCAGGAATATCAGATCTCACAAGACGGACTTATTCCGAATATGCTGGCCTTCAACGTCGGTGTAGAGATCGGGCAGCTGCTCGCACTGGGAGCGATCCTGATCGTTATGAGTTACTGGCGGCGGACAGGCAGTTTCTTCCGTCACGCTTACACCGCAAATGTCCTGATGATGATCGCGGGTTTCATGCTGGTCGGCTATCAACTGACCGGCTATTTCCTGATCGGTTAAGAGAAAAATAGGGGAAAACGATTTTATGTATAATAACGACCTACCGAAAAAAGAAGATCTTCCGAGCACAGGGCAATTGCTTCGCTCGACTCTCATCGCTGTCATCATTGCCACGATATTACTAGGAACCGTGGTACTGCCTGCCGAATACGGGGTCGATCCGACCGGTGTCGGACGCCTCGTCGGCCTTACCCAAATGGGTGAGGTCAAAATGACCCTCGCTGAGGAAGCCAGGAAGGATCGCGAAGCAGATGCGGCCCGTTCGGCTACAACACCGCCTCAAGTTTCTCCTGCCGAGCTTGCGAACACATCCATCGCCCCGGCAAACACGGGTGCGACGCGCACCGATTCGATGACCGTCACGTTACAGCCGGGCCAGGGTGTCGAGATCAAGCTTGACATGCGAAAAGGGGCCAGGGCCGCATACGAATGGACGACCACGGGCGGCGGTCTTAACTTCGACATTCACGGCGACAACACGAGCAAGGCTTTCATCAGCTACAAAAAAGGCACTAACGCAACGCAGGATTCCGGCGAAATTATCGCCGATTTTGACGGCAGCCACGGCTGGTTCTGGCGCAACCGGACCATGGGGGACGTGACCGTTACACTCAAAACGTCCGGCGAGTATTCGGATATCAAACGGGTTATCTGAGTATCGCGTAGCCAGCGCCACGAGTACCAGGAGAGGGATGACACAGCCTGAAAACCGCCGCGTTTCATTTTTTGAGGCATTTTGCTTCTGGGTGAAACTCGGCTTTATTTCCTTTGGCGGTCCCGCCGGGCAGATCGGAATAATGCATCGGGAGCTCGTCGATAAGCGCCGCTGGCTTGGCGAAGAGCGGTTTCTGCATGCGTTGAATTACTGTATGCTCCTTCCCGGCCCCGAGGCACAACAGCTCGCTGTTTATATCGGCTGGCTAATGCATCGGGTTTGGGGCGGGATCGTAGCGGGAGCTTTCTTTGTTATCCCTTCGGTTTTTGTCTTGCTTGGCCTTTCGTACATTTACGCGGCGTACGGACATATTCCCGCCGTTAGCGGCGTGCTGGACGGATTCAAACCCGTCGTTGTCGCCATCGTCGTCGAAGCATTAGTCAAGATCGGGAAACGCGCAATAAAGCGCGATGTACACTATGTGATCGCAGCGGCTGCATTTATCGCTATCTACTTCCTCCACGTTCCATTTCCTCTGATCGTTCTTGGTGCTGCCCTGATCGGTCTCGCCGGTATTCGCTTGGCCCCGGTATTATTTGCGCCTCCGCAGGAAAAAGCTAAGCATGAGGCGGCTGCCGAGGCTGAAACGGACCTCTCGCTTGTGATTGACGACAAAGATGCTCAACTGGAACACACAGTTCCGAACCGAGCCCGCTTCGTCAAGACTCTTACGGTCGGCATTATTCTCTGGCTTCTGCCGTTCGCAGCACTTATCGCCTGGCGGGGCCTGGACAGTTTACATGCGCAGGAATATCAGTTTTTCACCGTATCTGCACTCGTTACTTTCGGAGGAGCCTATGCGGTTCTCGCATATGTGACCCAGGCTGTTACGACGGCCCCGTATAATTGGGTCACGCCAATACAGGCTGTTGACGGACTTGCCCTCGCTGAAACAACGCCGGGACCGCTCATCATGGTTCTGCAGTTCATTGGCTTTATGGCCGGTTGGAACAATCCTGCCGACGGCTTAAGTCCCCTCGCGAGCGGAATCATCGGTGCCCTGATCGCGACTTACACCACATTTTTGCCGTCATTTATATTCATATTTCTCGGGGCACCATATATCGAAAAGCTTCGCGGCAACAGACTCCTGACAGGCGCCCTATCGGGCGTGACCGCCGCCGTCGTCGGAGTGATTCTCAACCTCGCACTCGTTTTCGGTGCCGCCGTAGTTTTCTCCGAAGGCTTCGGCGGAAGCATAAACTGGTTTGCCGCGATAATGAGCCTCGCGGCGTTTCTTGCGTTATTTCGCTTCAAATTCGACGTTCTTTGGATAATCCTCGCGGGTGGCTTGATCGGACTCCTAAAAAATGTCGTCGTGTAAAACTCAATATGCTTAACAAGGTCATTCAATTCGCTCTAAAGAATCGGCTGCTTGTGCTGATCGCGTCCGCGGCTCTGATCATTTACGGCGGTTTCGTCGCATATCGGGCTCCGGTCGATGTTTTTCCGGACCTCACCGCACCGACGGTAACCATTCTCACCGAAGCACACGGCCTGGCCCCGGAAGAGGTCGAATCGCTTGTGACACTGCCGATCGAATCGGCGATGAACGGAACGGCTGGCGTATTCCGGGTACGGTCAAACTCGGCGATCGGCATTTCGATCGTCTTCGTCGAGTTCGATTTTTCCACCGACATTTATCGCGCCCGTCAGCTTGTGACCGAAAAGCTTCAGCAGGTTCGCCTTCCCGCCGGGGTTCCGCCGCCCGTGCTGGGCCCGATCTCTTCGACGATGGGCGAGATCATGGAGATCTCCATGACCAGCACCGAAACGTCGCAAATGGAGCTGCGCTCGATCGCGGACTGGACTGTGAGGCCACGCATCCTTGGCGTTTCAGGGGTTTCGCAGGTAATGATAATCGGCGGCGAGCTTAAGCAATATCAGATACTGATCGACCCCGCGAAACTTGCTGACTATCGCCTGACAGTCGAGGAAGTAACCGATGCCGTTGCAAAGTCGAATTCCAACGCATCGGGCGGATTCATGGAGCGGCCGAATGAGGAATATCTCATCCGCATCCGCGCCCGTGCATATAACGTGGACGACCTCGCAAAGTCGGTGATCACCGTTCGCGACGATGTGCCGATCCTCATCGAAAACATTGCCATCGTTAAGGAAGCCCCTGCGTTAAAACGCGGCGATGCGAGTTTTAATGCGTCCCCCGCCGTCGTAGCCACGATCCAGAAACAGCCTAACGCGAATACGCTTGAGCTTACCGACAACATTGAAGAAACGCTAAGGGGCCTTCAGGCATCTCTTCCACCCGACGTAAAGATCGACACGACCGCGTTTCGTCAGGCAGATTTCATCAACCGTGCGATCACAAATATCGAAGTTTCGCTGGTCGAAGGCGGAATAATGGTGACGATCGTGCTGTTCCTCTTCCTCTGGAATTTTCGCACGACGTTCATCAGCCTTACCGCAATCCCGCTTTCACTGCTGACAGCGATTGTGGTGATGGACTATTTCGGCATCACGATCAACACGATGACGCTCGGCGGGATGGCGATCGCGATCGGCGCTCTCGTTGACGACGCGATCATCGACGTCGAGAATGTGTTCAGGCGCCTGAAACAGAATGCTCAACTCGATGAACCGCTTCCAATTCTAACGGTCATCTACAACGCATCGGTCGAGATCCGGAGCTCGATCACTTTCGCGACTCTGATCATTATTCTCGTATTTCTGCCACTTTTCAGCCTCGGGGGGTTCGAAGGCCGCATGTTCGCTCCGCTCGCCTTCGCATATATCATTTCGATCACGGCATCACTCGTCGTCGCACTCACCGTAACGCCGGTTCTGTGCTACTACCTGCTTGGCGACTCCAAGCTGCTCGAAGTAGAAGGTGACTCCCGTCTAGTAACTTGGCTGAAACGGCACTACCGACCGATTCTCGACTGGACGCTGCAACATCCCGCGAAGATCATCGGAGCGTCCGCCGTGATGCTTGTCATCGCGCTTTCGCTGTTCTTCGCAATGGGCCGCGAATTTCTGCCGCCCTTTAACGAAGGCACGTTCAACATCAACGCGAACCTTCCGCCGGGCACCTCGCTCCAGGAATCGAATCGCATCGGAAAGATCGTAGAGGAAGTCTTGCTTTCAGTCCCCGAGGTCGTCTCGACCACACGGCGGACCGGGCGCGCCGAGCTCGATGAACATGCAGCGGGCGTAAATACGAGCGAGATCGAGGTAGTGACAAAGGAAAGCGATCGTCCGCATGACGTAGTGACGGAAGAGGTCCGGCAAAAGCTGGCGCAGCTACCCGGCGTCGAATCCGAGGTCGGCCAGCCCATCTCACACCGCATCGATCACCTCCTTTCCGGCACGCGAGCCCAGATCGCCATTAAACTCTTTGGCCCTGACCTCGCTACACTTCGAACAAAGGCTGAAGAGATAAGGGAACAAATGTCTAAGATCCCGGGCGTAGTCGACCTGTTGGTTGAGCCCCAGGTCGGCGTTCCGCAGGTACAGATCAATCTCGACCGGCAGCAAGCCGCGGCACAAGGAATCCAGGCTGAAGACCTTGCCGAAACGATTGACACCGCCTTCAACGGCCACATTGCTTCGCAGATCCTTGAAGAACAACGGACCTACGATGTGCTTGTTCGGTTTGACGACGCTTCGCGCGCTTCGATCGACAGCATCGGCAGAACGCTCGTCGATACCGCTATGGGCTCCAAGGTTCCGATCGCACAGGTTGCTGAGATCCGACTCGATCAGGGACCTAACACCATCAACCGCGAAAACGTGCAGCGTCGCATCATTATTCAGGCGAACGTTGCCGACCGGGACCTTGGCAGCGTCATCGCAGACGTCCGCGAGAATATCGGTAAGAACGTCGCACTCCCGCAGGGCTATTTTGTTCAATACGGAGGTCAGTTCGAGGCACAAGAGAAAGCGTCAACTCAGATACTGCTTTTGTCCGCCGTTTCGATCGCCGGTATTTTCCTGCTGCTATTTATCGCTCTGGGCAGCGCTCGTGCGGCCGCCCTTGTTATGGCAAATCTCCCTCTCGCACTCATCGGCGGTGTCGTAATGGTTTTCCTCGCAGGCGGCACGCTCTCGATCGCGTCACTCGTCGGCTTCATTACGCTTTTCGGCATTGCTACTCGAAATGGAATCATGCTCATCTCACACTACCAGCACCTGATGGAGCTCGAAGGAAAGTCTTTCCACGAGGCGATCGTCCAGGGCTCAATGGAGCGGCTGTCACCTATCCTCATGACCGCGCTCGTCACCGGCATCGGCCTCGTCCCGCTCGCCCTGGGCGCCGGCGAGCCCGGCAAGGAGATCCAACAACCGATGGCTGTGGTTATCCTTGGCGGTATCGTCACATCGACCTTCCTGAATATGATCGTCATCCCCGCGCTTTACGAGAGATTCGGACGCACGACCGATCCAGCGTTCGGGGAACAATGAATGTGCGCCTGCCAGGGAGGCAAACCGGCAAGTTAATTCGCCCGGCGGCCAAATAAGAAGTCTTTAATGTGACCATACACGCAATGTTGTGCTATGATTGCAACGCTTCGGATTGTGTCCGGAGGATCTTTGATAATCGGATGGTGGACCGTTGATCGTTGATGGTTGTTCGTGGATGGTAGATGAAACACGTTACGCACTTTTTGAAAAATGGGATGAAAAGGTGTAATTGTTGCAACTGCAGACGGTTACGCGTCCCATTTTCCATCCCACGGTGGGATGAAACACGTTACGCACTTTTGAAAAAATGGGATGAACGGGGCTAATTGCTACAACTACAGGCCGTTATGCGTCCCATTTTCCATCCCACGGTGGGATGAAACGCGTTACGCACAATTTGAAAAATGGGATATTCGGGGTTAATTGTTGCAATTACAGGCGGTTGTGCGTCCCATTTTCCGTCCCACGTGGGATGGAGGGGTTTGGAGTGTCGAGTTCGGGGTTCGGGTGAGGTAAACATCATTTTGCAACTTCCAGCGTTGTCGGTTGTGCAAGGGGTTAGCACTCCCGATATTTACAAAGGAGAGATCGAATTGAATGAAAGGTAAGAAATACTTAGTTAAGTCCCTATTTGTTTTATTGCTTGCCGGGGCCGCTTCGCTCGGGGCTTATGGGCAGGCACCGACGCGGCAGGTCGAACCCAGCTATGAGGTTTCGCTCCAGCTTATTCTGGGGTCGAACGACGCATCGGCGAAGCAAGAGGTTCCGGCTAACCTCGGCAGTATCTCAAAACACCTTAGGAACACATTCGCGTTTAGCAATTACCGCCTGGCGGGAACGTTTCTAGGCCGTATTACAAACACCGGAAATTTCGAATATAAGAGCACGACAAATATGTTCGGCCAGGAATCTGAGAGGCTGCGTCCGACTTTCCTGGATTGGTCTCTGCTTAATTTCACGCATGGCCCGACCGAAAAGGGCCCGCAGGGATTTCAGGCCCAAGTGTTTCGATTCGGTGCGAGGGTCCCGGTGGTTGTTTCTTCCTCGGCCGATGCCGGAAGGCCGAATTCTGTTGTTAATTACGAGTCGATCGGGCTGAACCTGCATAAGGTCGGGCTGCAGGCAAATTCGCCGACCCTGATCGGTACGCTCAACTTACCAGGCGCCGAGGGTACCGTTTTTCTGGTTATGACGGTGCGGAGCGCGGACCTTTAAAAATTGGCCGCTGCCGGTGAGATTTCGCAACAATCTCGCCGGCAGCGCGTGTTTGAAATCATGGGGCGACTTTGTTTTTGCGCGAAGTTCTGTTGTAAATAGTATGAATGTATGGCTTTCGACAATGCGAATTCTATCGGTGTGGAGGAATTGCGACCCTCCATGCCTGAAGAAAAATTGTCCGATCACGCCCTGATCGAGGCCACCCGCAACGGCGACGAGACCGCATTTGAAGAGATCGTCAGCCGTTACAGGAATTCGATAACGAATTATCTGTATAGATTTTTGAATGATTACGAAGAGGCCGTCGACCTGGCGCAGGAAACTTTTGTCCGGGTTTACTTCGCACTTGATAGATATCACACGCAATTCGCATTTTCTACATATATCTATCGTATCGCCACAAACCTCGCTATCAGCGAGATCCGGCGAAGAAAACGGCGAAAGCTGCTGTCGCTGACCGGGCTCTTCCAGACCGAGGAAGACAGCACGGTGGAATTTCAGCCGACCGACCATCGGATGCTCCAGGACGATGAGTTGGTCGACGACGAACGCACCGAGGTGATCGCAAGGGCGATCGCGGCGCTGCCTGAAAAATATCGTGTTCCGGTGGTCCTCAGAGATATCGAGGGCAAATCGTACGATGAGATCGCCGAGATCATGGAGCTCGGCCTGGGAACGACCAAATCGCGGATCAGCCGCGGACGAGGGCTGCTAAAAGAAAAATTGCAGCATTATTTATAGGATGGGAAATTTGGACCCTAAAAAACTTGAGATGGGCTTTGAGAGCCTGGACGAAAAAAAGATCAGCCAGCTGTTGGCGACGATGCCTCGCATCGAGGCACCGGGCGATTTTGCTTTTCGCGTAAAGGCTCGCATTGCGGAAGCCAGGCCGGTAAACAGCAAGCCGATGTGGCTGCCGACTGCACTAAAGGCAGCAGCGCCGCTGGGCCTTGCCGTATTTATCGGCGGCTATTTTGCGGCCAGTTCGTTGTATCAGACCGATGATGCTGGGGCTCCGCAGGCCGCGATCGAGACCGCTATGCCTGCACCTGTTTCTCAGCCGGCGCCCGAGGTCATGGCCTTTACGCCGCCTGTGGTTGCAGCTGAGGAAGTAAATACACCGGTTGTCCAGCCTGTTCGTGAAGTGGCGGCAAGACGAACGCCAGCCAGACGGCCCGTGGCCAGCACTCCGACCGTCGAGGAACCTAACCGCCGATCATTTGACGAGGCGTTGACCATTCCAAGAGAGCCGTCGCCCTCGCAAGAGCCTGTAAAGACTGTTGACACTCCGGCTAAAGGTACTCCGGCTGGAGAGGTACTGACACGGATCGGCATAGAAGCATTGTTCGGTGAGAACGGGTGGAAAGCCCAGTCCGTCATACCTAACACGGCCGCATCACGCGCGGGGATCAAGGCAGGCGATATTATCGAATCCGTCGATGATCAGGACCTTACCGACCTCGGCTCCGTAGGGAAGCCGGCTACCGGCAAGAAACTGCGTGTCAAACGCGACGGCAAGAGCGTCGAGATCAAGATCGACTAAGGTTTATTGTCTTCATTGACCTTTGCATCGGTGACCTCGGTTTCGAAGACACGGTAATCGTACGATCTGATGACCTGATTCACACTGATGCCTTTTACGAGCAGGACCCGTACGGACAGATTGATATCGGCCTGAGAGGGCAGCCAGACCTCGTCGTTTACCCTTTCCTTTTCGAGCGTAAACGACGCTCCTTTCTGAAGTTTCGCGAGTAATCCGCCGCCAACCTTGTAACTTTCGAAAAGGACGGCCTCGATCCGTGCGACCTGTTTGTCCTTTTCGTCGATCCACATGACACCGGCCGTTTTTCCGAAGAACTTCAGCATGCTCTTGGCATTGCGCATGTCGAAATCAGAATCCGGCTCGAAGTCAAAGACGATCACATCGCGGCCGCGAAAACGCTCTCGCCTCGGGTTCAGCAGTTTTGACGCACGCAGGACCTCGGCGATCGAAACCCGCCGCGAATCGCTCGACGGAGTGCCGGTTCGATCCTGTTTGAGCATCCTGGCATCTTCCTTGGCGATCTCTTTCTCGATCTCCTCGACGCGTTTGGCTGCGTCTTTGTCAGCGTCGGCCTGTTCGCGGGAGTTAAGAGGGCGGCCGTTTTTCTCTATCAGGCGGCTTATCCGGCGGCCTTTGTAGAAAGAAAGCTGGACTGTTTCAGACTCGATCTCGCGGAGAATGCCGTCTTTGCCTAATTCTCGTTTTATGCTCTTCTGCACGTAAGAATAGTTATCGATGATTTCCTCGACCTTATCTTCGTTTGCCTGCACCTCGAGCAGAAGCGCCTGAATGTCCGGCAGCGGCTCGCTGGATATGACCGGAAAATTGAATTCCGAAATGCCGATCGGTATATTGACGGTGACTTCGTCGTGACGGACCTCGTAGATCTCATCGTTAAGCGTGAAGCGTTCATAATATGGCTGCTTTACGCCGGCAACTACGCGATAGTCATCGTAATCCGTCACCAACGTAGACCGGCCCATTGGCACTTCGTCACGGATGAGCAATCCGGTAACGGCATCGAAGAAGAGCTTTACAACAGCCCCTTTTTGTGTCGAGAGGATCAAAACATTGGCGTTCTTGCCGTTCACGGCCACACGCCCGCCGGAAGTCAGTTTGGCCTTGTGATCTTTATACCTAAGCCAAAGATTATTACGATACACAGCCGCAGCGCTAAGTGCGATGCTCGCGTCACCTGTCAGCGTTTGCAGACCATCACGGGAGTTTCTCTCCCAGCCGGATCGCCCGTTAAATCCAGTCTCGCTCTCAAACCCGCCAAGATCGTAGGCTATATGGAGGAGATTTGGCTGCGAAGCTTGAAAAACATAGGAGCCCTTGGCCCCGTCGGTAGCCCGGGTCACGCTGCCTGAACGTCGGATCGAGCGGACAGCTTTTAATGCCTTTGAACCGCCCATCGCTTTCTCGGCCTGTTTGAGGACCTTGGACGGCGATTGGGCTGATATTGTAAGTCCGAGCAGTAATGCCAAACAGACGGCAGAGATAAACTTCATTTTTTAGTAAAGGTCGGCGTCAGGTAAAGGCCGATCAGATAGAGGATCAATGTGAAAAACTGGATATATCCGGTTCCCTTGCCGTACCTCGGCAGGTCGAGCATCCAGGTGAACGCTTCTCGGCCGGGATTTTCGAACATCCGCTGCAGCCAGCTTGAACCTTCAGGCGCTGTCAGATTTGCCAGGACCAGATATTTTACGACAAAAGCAAAACCGAAGAGTGCGGCCAGGCTTCGCAAGAGGCGTTGGGAATCAAAGTTCGAGAAGAGGTTGTTCCACAACGTCCAGAGGAAACAGAATCCCACGATCCAGAATGGCAGGCCCTGCTCCGGTAGAAGTGAACTAAATAGCTGGACCGTTGCCGAGAAGATGGTTACCAGGATCGCACCGTTAGCCGCATTACGAAGCATTGTGTGGCTCTCTGACAGCCACCCGTCAACAGCGATCAGGCCGGAACGAAAAAAGAGAACCAGCATCACTGTGGCAAATACGAGGCAGATCAATGCCGGTTTTAGAAAGATGAAAGAGTTATCAGCCGCCAGACGCATGCCGCCGAGCATCGTGACAGCCAGAAAAAGAATAGGAAGCACGATGTAAACGGGAACCGCCGAAGAGGCGGGGGCATTATCGAACTCTTCTCGAACAGCGATGGCCCCTGATCGAGCGTCTACCACGGTTTCGATCTCTTCGATATCGATGATATCGACCGCTTTTTGGTCATTCTCGGTCATTTTCGCTCCCGCGTTAGCCTGAAGGGATTGAAATCCGACAATGTGATCTTAAGCCCTTCATCGAGTTCGGCCTTAAGTTCGTAAGCGGTTTTCATTTTGAGTGAATCATCGGCGATGCGAAAATTTGGCTCGATCGCGATCACACGGTCTACCGCTTCGAGCCCCGCACGGAACAGGGCATCGTCATTTGATATCCGGCCCCAACCCTGGCGGTAGTAGCTGTAAGCGGTATAGAACTGCGTAATGGCATCCCGTTTTTGCGGGTCCGCCCGATCGAAGGCGGCGCGGGCGGCGATGAATTCATCACGATGGAAATTCGCCAGACCCTGGTCGAATTCGGCCCTGTCGATCGTATAAGTGCCAAGCACGACCTGCCCCTTCGACGAGACCTCGGCGATAGTACGCGGTTCGGTCCAGTAAAGAAATAAGATAAACGAAGAGCCCGAGAGTATTATGATCAATGACAAAATGTGGACGTGCTTTTCTTTCATTAGTTCTCAGATACTCGCCTGCCGGGGAATCAATGGCCTTTTCGTCGACATCCTAGCGGCTGATCACGGTTCATTTGGCTATCTTTACTGCTGTTCCGTACGCCAGTATCTCAGCTGCGCCTTTCATGATCGAACTTGTCGAAAAACGAAGGTTTACAACGGCGTCCGCACCAAGTTTGAGGGCTTCTTTGACCATACGGTTTATAGCCACTTGACGAGCATCGATCAACATTTCCGTATAGCCGCCTATCTCGCCGCCGACGATCGTTTTCAGACCGGCCACGATATCTCTGCCGACATGTCGCGACTGGACGACGTTTCCTGTAACAATGCCGAGTATTTCCGTTATTTGATTGTTGGGTATATCGGGCGTCGTAGTATAGATCATGTTTTTCATAATGTATCCTCTAAAGCGATGTTTTCTCTATTCTTTGTTTCCGTTTCCCAGTACGAATATAACCTACTTCCAAAATGGACCATTGCATAGAAACGCACTTTTTTCTAACCAGCCGGCCCAGGCCGTTGCCCTTCAATATTTTGTATCAGCGAATATGAGTGGGATACTATCTTTACGATTGTGTTGTTAAGGAGTTTTGTTCGATCTGCCTGCCCCCAGGCATTCGATCTCGTAGAATAATTCACCATGAAAAAGATAGTTGCTTTGGCTGCCTTAGTACTCAGCCTTACCTTTTACGCCCCGTATATAACTGGCCAAAATGTCTCAGCCGATCTGGTCATAACTAACGCCAACATTCGCACGATGGACACAAAGCGCACCGCTGCTCGTTCGATGGCGATCATCAATGGAAAGATCGTTGCTATCGGCTCAGACGCAGACACAAAACCGCTTATCGGCAGCCGGACGCGGATCATCGACGCGGGCGGAAAGACGGTCATTCCGGGGTTTAACGACGCGCATGTGCATTTTATGGAGACCGGCCATCAGCTTTCTTCCGTTGACCTGCGTGATGCAAAAACGCCCGCGGAATTTGTCAAACGGATAAGGGAGTTTGCGGCCAAGACGCCCAAAGGCCGCTGGATACTGGGCGGCAAGTGGGACCATGAGAACTGGACCCCGAATGACCTGCCGACCGCTGCGATGATCGACGCAGTGACGCCGGACCATCCGGTATTTATCGACCGTCTTGACGGCCACATGGCCCTTGTGAACAGCCTTGCGATGAGGCTTGCCGGAGTCGATAAGAACGTCAAGGACGTCGCCGGCGGCGAGATCGTGCGCGATGCCAAAGGAAATCCGGCGGGGGTTTTTAAGGACGCTGCGATGAATTATTTTGGCAAGGTAATTCCAACACCCTCATGGGAGGAGAAGCTGGAAGCCGCACAGGCAGCCACTGATCATGCCGCCAGCCTCGGCGTTACTAGCGTTCAGGATATGTCGGCCGACGGAACCGAGATCGGTGTATATCAGGAACTGCTTCGTCGCGGCACACTCAAGACTCGCGTTTACAACTGTTCGCCTCTCAATGATTACAAACGGTGGGAGCGGACCGGGGTTAGATATGCCTTCGGCGACCCGATGCTTAGGGTCGGCTGCTTAAAGGCGTATGCCGACGGCAGTCTCGGTTCGACAACGGCGTGGTTCTTTGACCCTTATCTGGACGCGCCGGGGTCGCGGGGCCTGGCGATGGCGGATGTGGAAACGACCATGCGTCAGACCATACAAGAGGCTGACAAAGCAGGACTTCAGGTTCGTATCCACGCCATCGGCGACCGAGGAAACGCCGCGATCCTTGACCATTTTCAGGCAGTCGAGAAAGCGAACGGAGTGACGGGGCGGCGCTTCACGATCGAACACGCTCAACACCTGAGGCTGGAAGACATAAAGCGCTTTGGGGGGCAAAAGGTGGTCGCGTCCATGCAGCCTTTCCACGCTATCGACGACGGCCGCTGGGCATGGAAGCGGCTCGACGAGAAGCGCATAAAAGGTACATATGCTTTTCGCACGATACTTGATACGGACGGCGTGCTTGCCTTCGGATCGGATTCGCCGGTTGCTCCATTAAATCCATTTTGGGGTGTCTACGCTGCCGTTACTAGGCGGACCCTCGACGATAAGAATCCCAACGGATGGGTACCCGAGCAGAAGATCTCGGTTGACGAGACTGTGCGAGCCTTCACATGGGGATCAGCTTATGCTGAATTTCAGGAAAGGTCCAAGGGCACACTGGAGGTCGGCAAAGTCGCGGACCTGGTAATTTTATCGGATGACATCTTTACTATCGACCCTGTGAAGATATGGGATGTGAATGCAGTTTTGACGGTTGTCGACGGGAAGGTGGTTTTTGAGAGGAAGTGAGAAGAAGTTAGATCTGACTTCGGTTTCGATCTGTAGTTTGGGACTTATCTTAGCGATCTTTGTCACGTCGGCCGCTGGACAACCCGCCGCCGACCTCATTTTGGTCAACGCCAATATCCGAACGCTCGATGCTAAAACACCGCGGGCTGAGGCGATGGCCGTCGCAAGCGGAAGGATAATTGCCGTGGGCTCCGAAAAGGACATCAGACGGCATTCTCGGTCCGGTACCCGTGTTATCGACGCTCGCGGAAAGCTTGTTTTGCCTGGCTTTAACGATTCCCACGTACATTTCACAGCGATAGGAAATCGGTTCTCGCATCTGGATTTGCGGGGAATGGCTACGCGAGAAGAAATTCTGGATGAGATCGCTCGGTATGCTCGATTCCTGCCCAAAGGAAGATGGATAATTGCCGGAGGCATTGAGAACGCACGACTCGAAGCTATAGGGCTGCCGCTTGACTTGCTTGATAAGGTCAGCCCTGACCATCCGCTTCTCATTTATGTAGATAACGGCAGATCAGTGATCACAAATTCGGCCGCACTCAAACTTGCGGGGATCACTTCGGCAACTAAAGAGCCGTCTGACGGCAAGATCGTGAGAGATCAAAATGGGCGTCCCACCGGTGTTTTTTTGGGTAAAGCTCCGGCCCTTGTTCGCCGTCATGTACCAGCCAGCCATGCGAGTAACTGGGCGGAGATCGCCGAAACGGCGAGTAATTATGCCGCATCACTTGGAGTCACCAGTGTTCAAGACGTTCATTCTGATGAGCTATTCGAGACGTTCAAGACTCTTGATCGCTCAGGAAAACTCAAGACCCGCATCTATGAATGTTTCGGCATAGACGCCTGGCGAAGAGCCTCTGTTTCCAACTCGCAACTTGTCAGAAGCGGCTGCGTTAAAGGCACTGCGTTCGGCCTCGAAGAGGAGCGGGAAGAATTGAAGTTGAAGGTTGCTCTCGCCGATAGAGCGGGCCTTCAGGTCGCGATCCACGCGATCGGGGCTCGTTCCAACCGAAACGCCCTTGACGCCATTGAACACGCCATGAGGACCAATGGCCCGAGAGACAGACGCTTTCGGGTAGAACACGCCGCGCGGACTGATAGCGAAGATCTTCCACGGTTTGTACGATCAAATGTGATCATGTCCATGCAGCCGCACCTTTTTTATTCAGGGCTGGATTATGGTGAAGATTACCGGAAGATTCTGGATGCAGGCGTAACAATTGCTCTCGGGTCCGACGCGTCAATGACGGACTTCGATCCCTTATACGGGATTTCGGCCGCCGTGAATTCCGGCTCGCGCTCGCTCACCGTAGAAGAAGCCGTAAGGGCGTACACTCTGACTGCGGCTTACGCTGAATTTCAAGAGATGGAAAAGGGCTCGTTGGTACGCGGAAAGATGGCAGATTTTGTTATACTTTCAGAGGATATTTTCACTATCGACACGCGTCGAATTCGCGCCGCGAAAGTTCTGATGACGGTCGTCGACGGAAAAGTAGTTTATGACGCTGAAAAGTGAGCGTTGCAGAAAATAATCGGAGTCAACATTTATGAAGAGATCAGTTATCGCATTTTTTGTTTTGTTAGCAGCCGTTTTCGGAGCATCAGCCCAATCAACGCAGAGTGCAAGCGCCGAATCCTCGCAGAATGCCCAGAACGCACCCGTTAATCTTAAGAAGGGAGAAAAGATCACCCGAGGCGAATCTATCTCGAAAAGCTCCAAGAAGATATCGGTCGAAAAGGCTTTTGCCGAACCGGATAAATACTTCGGTCCGACCTATGTGGTCGACGGCGTGATCGTGCGTTCGTGCAAGAAAATGGGATGCTGGATGGAAATGGCGGACAAAGAAGGCGGTAAGTCGGTCCGCGTGACCTTTGGCAGCCACGCTTTCTTTATTCCGCTAAACTCGGCCGGCATGAAGGTGAAGGCTGAAGGCACATTCGTAAAGAAAGTACTGTCGAAGGAACACGTCGACCACTTGATCAATGACGATGGTGCCAAGTTTGACCAGCGAAATCCGGACGGCACCGTGACGGAGGTTTCGTTCAATGCTACTGGCGTCGTGCTGACCAAGACCGAATAATATACGGCAACAGTACGACCTGCTCGAATGTCAAAATGTTTGTTATACGGCTGCCGATCATTTTCGGTGGCCGTATATTCTTAGACGATGAAGCCCTTCAAGATCAGAGATATAGCGATCGACCCGCCGCTCATCCTTTCGCCAATGGCGGGGGTGACAGATTACACCTTTCGCCGCCTCATAAAGCGTCGGGGCGGCGTGGGTCTGGTCGTGTCCGAATTTATATCGGTCGAGGGCCTGACGCGGCACAATCCTAAATCAAAGCGGCAGATGCGTTTTGACGAGGAGGAGAGGCCGTTTGCCGTACAGATCTTTGGCGGTCAGGCACCACGCATGGCAATGGGGGCGGAAATGGCACAGGAGATCGGAGCAGACATCCTTGATGTGAACTGCGGATGCCCAGCGCCGAAGGTTGTTAAGAACGGTGGTGGTTCCGGCCTGCTTCGCGACCTGCCTCGTCTCGAGGAGATCCTCAAAGAGATCAAAAAGTCCATTACCATTCCGCTCACGCTAAAGCTCCGTACGGGCTTTTCGGACGCGACGATCAATGTTGTCGATGTCGCCAAGATGGCCGAACAATGCGGCGTGGAACACATTCAGGTCCACGGACGGACTCGCGAGCAGGGCTACAAGGGGCTTGCTAACTGGAACATTATTCGCCAGGTCAAAGAATCCGTTAGTATCCCAGTGTCGGGTAATGGTGACATCACCTCGATCGAATACGGTATGCAGCGATGGAGCGAAACTGGCACTGATGGCATTTTGATCGGCCGCGGTGCAATGCAGAATCCCTGGATCTTCCGTCAGTTTCAGGACGTCTTAGCGGGGCGTGAGCCGTATAAGCCTGACCTGCAGGAGAAAAAGGACGTCCTTCTTGAGTTTTTTGCGATGTGCCGCGAGGAGATGCCTGATCTTCCCGCACTCGGCAAAATGAAGCAGTTGGCGGGCCAGTTTACCAAGGGACTCGTCGGTGGCGCCCAGTTTCGCCAGACGCTATATCATTCGCATTCAGCGGACGAAATACTGGACAACATTACAACGTATTTCGAAACTCTTTCGCATCGCGAAACCTTTGGAGATGGCCGCACAGAATCCGACGACACGGACATTTCCATTATGTCGTGTGACGTGTTCGATGCTCCCGCGACCCGCGCCAACGGAGCCGAAATCAATTCCGCAGTAATTATATAAATACAGGAAGTAGTACCAATGAAAAATATCTGCATTAGGTTGTCCGTCGCGACGATCTGCATGATCTTCGTTTCGATCAATTTTTTCGCTCAGAAGCCCGACCCGGCTGCAATTGTTGCGCAACACCGGACATCTATCGGGGCACCAACAGCCTTGGAAGCGATAGCGAACCAACTCATCCTGTCAGATGCGCAGTTCACGTTTAGGGGAAGCACCAGTTTGATAGCCGGAAAATTCATCATCGCGTCGACTAGCGACAAGAGCATTTTTGGGATGGAATTCGCATCGAACGATTATCCGCAGGACCGTTTCGGCTATGATGGCAAGAATGTCCGTGTCGCTAGGTCAACGCCCAATGCCCGCTCCTTAATCGGGGATTTCCTCAACAATAACCGGACGATCCTCCGCGATGGCTTACTTGGCGGAATTTTGTCGGCAAGATGGCCGCTCCTAGACGATAAGCTCCGCGGTGGGAAGCTCAAGGATCAAGGAACAAAGGTTATTGACGGGCGGCAAACCGTGGTGATATCGTACGAACCGAAAGGCGGGTCCGAACTCGATATAAAGCTATTTTTCGATGTGTCGACGTCGCGGCATTTAAGGACTGAGTATTTGCTGCTAAGGGCGGCAAGCCAAGGCTCGAATATCGACAATTCTGCCGGTCAAAGCGGTACTGTATATCGCCTCGTTGAGGAATTCTCAAATTTTGCGAAAATGGGTGACCTTCAGCTTCCGTCTGTCTACAAACTCACTTTTTCCCGCAGCAGTGCTGCCAGTCTCGCAACTGCTCAAACGGGCAATCGAGATGCAGAGTGGACGTTCAAGGTAACGGGTTACGCTGTTAATCGAGAACTCGATGCCGGGACGTTCGAGATCAGTCAGAATTGAAGTTATCAAGGCTGAGACTGTTTTGGAAAGAATATGAACACATTTCTGCGAACGTCGGTTTTTCTCACCGCTTTAGTCATCCCCGTTTCAGTTTTTGCGCAGCAGGGTAAGTCCATGAGGCCACCGGCACATACTTTGGCATCGTCCGCGTATGCCGAAGTGCTCCTTAGAACTACCGAGGCCAAAGCGGAACTGGAATCGATCGTTGCCGATTATACCGAATCCAGTCCCAGGGTTATTGACTTGCGATTTGAGGTGGCTTCCCTACGAAAAGTGGCCGACCGGCTTGCCTCGGTCCGCCCTGCAGAGAGTGGAAAATTAACTCTTGCCCTCGGAAGACTTTTGGTTCAAAGGGCTCGTCTCGATACCGATCTTGCCGGTCTCTTGCGAAGCTACACATCGGAACACCCGGAGGTGCGCCGTACCGCAAAGAAATTAGAGATTTTTGACGCCGCCATAAATGAGGTGCTTCAGTAGGCGGCCATGAATCTAATTACAGGAAACACTATAATAGTCATCCTCCATTCACCAAGGGAGAAGATTCTGGCGAAGCTGGGAGAAATAAGCGCAGCGGGCATTGTTGTTCGTTCTATTGATCTCAGTTATTTCGACGACTGGTGCCGATCTATCGCTGCGGGAGAAGAGCACCTCCGGATGAGTGATAATTTCTTCCCGATGTGGCGGGTCGAGCGGATCACGAAGGACGACCCAGTCGGCGAAGGTCAATCCTTGACCGAGCAATTCGAATCGCGGACCCGACAGTCGTTTAGCGATCAGTAGTGTAACTAGGGCTTGATCTTTGTAATAGCGATACTTCCGTTGTTCGACGCAAGCCTGATCATCGAATCGCCGCCTTTTCCAAAGGTGCCCACGATAGTCTTTATAGGACCGGGAGAATCATTTTCCGTCGATATATCGATCGGGATTTCGCTTCTAAACGAGCCATGCCCATACGTGGCGGAGATCGTTGAGGCGGACGACGCCGGAATAGCCATCCTGATCGAACCTCGCGACGTCCTGAGATTGTAAGAGCCGCCCGAACGGATGTCGCCGGAGAACGCTACTGAACCGGAGATCGAATTGACCTCGACCCGGCGATGGCTAAGGCCCTGCAGCGTAATTGCTCCGCCATTTGTCTTTGCTTTGAACGAATCGGCGATCTCGCTGGGGCCGGCTTCGAAAACCAGGATGTTGCCGGTCGTGGTTTCAAGTGAGATCGATCCCTCCGAGGCTTCCACGGTTATATCGCCCTGGCCGGCATAGGCACCGATCCCACTCGAGATATTTCGCAGTGAAATATTACCGCCAACAGCTCTTATCTCGGCTTTGCGGACCGAATCGATCCTGGCGGTTATCTCATTTCCTCTCATATTTACCGAAGCGTTTACGGGGACATCGATTTCGATATCATCTCCCCAAATACATTCGCTGACCGGGCCATAGCGGCTCTTTGGCTGGACGCCGGTTACTTTGACCCAGACTGGATCGCCCGAACGCGGGCTCTTTTCCTGTACAGTGAAATTAAATGTATTGCCTCCGTCGACAAAGACACGGACCTCGCTGCGGTTCCAGCCTGTGACTTTGACAGTACCGCGGCTCACGCAAGGCAGCCAAACGTTGACATTAGCATCTACTTTTAAAGACTTTTCATGAACGTCGGCTTTCGCCGCCATCCTTGGAGGGTCGGGGGTTCGCCCCCTTGCCCCGGGTGACGGAATAGGATGCGGACGACTCCTTTCGGGTACGGGAACCGCTTGAGCAAGCACCGGGATCGACGTGGTCAGAGCGATGACGACTAACAACAGCCCCCGGTTTGCGATTTCAATGAACTTATTCATCGGGCGGGATGACGCGCCTCGCTTAGGCTTGCCACCAATTCCTCTTTTTGCGAGACCGAATTCAGAAGATCGATCTTATTCTGATACGACGCATATAATACCTGCTTTGCAGTCTCGTTTCTCGGGTTCCTTCGTACTTCCTGCCGCATCTTGGAGATCGTATCGTTGACAAGTGCCATGTCGCGTTCATAGGCTACTCGCTCGGACGGCCGCAAAACTGCATCTTTCTGGTCTTCTACTGTACGTGACAGGCTGGAAATCGTCTTAACGTAACTTTCTTCGCCCTCAAAATAGCCGTTCGACAGCGAGGGCTCGACTCTATCATTGGCCGAGGCAGGCCGTCTATAGGCGGCTCTTGGACGGTAAACGGCAGGCTCGATACGCGGTGCGGCATCGGTCACGGTATCACCGATCCGGTCACCGGCGATCGGATCTTTTTTCACCACTTGCTCGACGACAGGGGCCGAAGCCTGGGGTACTGACACGTTTGGGCGAGAAACAGCGGCAAAGTCAGTGGGCACTGATTCTCTGTTCAAAAACAACAGTGCAAATGCTCCTACAGCGATCAGGATGCCGGCGGCCCCGACCATTGAGGGGCTTGCGAAGCCTGTCGATAAAAAGGCCAGGGCTTTTTCCCAAAAAGGTCTGTTGACACGATCGGTCTCGATCGACTGATTTATTTTGTTCCAAAGCCTCTGTGTCGGTACCAGCGTATTAAACTCACGGTCGAGGGCCGAAAAAACTACGGCCGCCTGATCTTCGGCTTCGCCAAGCAAGAACGCACAACTGTCGCACCGTTCAAGGTGAACCGAGATACGGGCGACCTGGTCATGGGGAAGTTCCCCATCCATGAACGCCTGAACTATCCCGATGTCCAAACAGTTTTCCTTCATAATGTTTCCTTCCCGATCTTACCGTAGTATCGGGCAAACTCCTGTCGCGCCCTAGCTATAAAAGTTCCAATGCTACCCTCATTCAGATCAAGGCTGCCGGCGATCTCTTTATATGACAATCCCTGCTGCTTAAGCATCAGGCAACTTCTCAACGGCTCCTTGATCTTGCCAAGGGCCCGGTAGATCTCATTTACGCCGGCATATTCCTCATAATCTATTTCGACCGACGCAACCGACGTTTCGCCTGTTTCTTTGACGTATTTCTCGTCCCGCGTGTTCGCCCTTATATTCCCCCGGATCGTGTTCTTGGCGACGTTGATGGCGACCCGGATCAGCCAGGGACGGAGCATCTCGCCATCAGTGATCGAATCCTGGTTCTTGTACAGGCGCAGGAAGGTCTCCTGCGTAACATCCTCAGCGAGAGCCGGGTCGTGCACGACTGATCGTGCCGCCCTGTAGACAGTGCGGTGATGGAGCGCGAACGCCTCATCAAACTCGATCCTGCCTTTCGCTGCCGCCGTCGCTGAATGTTCGGACATTATGTCCACAAGAATGTCGGTACTCTCGTTCATTGTCAGCATCGAGATGCTCTTCGATATGGATACACCGCAAGTCTCTGATTTATGACAAGAATTTAACCCTAAAAAGTAATGATATTCAATTGTTCACGCAAATCGGGTGAAAGCCGGTCTTGCTCCAAAGCCGTAATCAGAACAATGTGGCCGTCCCCGTCTTCAAGAGTACGAAGAAGCGGGCCATCAAGTTCTGAGATGTCCGATCCATTTGAAAAGATCGGCTCGGAAAAGGCCAATCTTTTTAGCGAATCATAAAGATGCTGGCGCCCCATCCCAAAATCGCCCTGATCGTCGCCCACGATCAATCTGAAGTTCGAACCCTCGGCCGCCAGACGCAAAACGACTGATGCCGCGAGGCTCGCTCCACCCTCAAATCGCTCAGACGTTATTACGGTCTTGCCAGCCTGCTCAGCGACTATTTTCTCATTCAAGCTAAGGCGCGAGCCAGAGTCGGGAGGCATCAGTGTGTCCAGGATTACGGTTACATTCCTTTCTTCTTCTGCTGCGAACTCACGTACGATCAGATCCCGGGTCCTTGCTGTGGCTTTCCAGTCGATACTGCGAAGGTCATCGTACGGGCGATAGTCTCGCAAAGCAAGGAGGTCCTGGCCGGCCCCCCGCTTTCCTAGCGTCCTTGTACCGGCCTCAGTGGGAACATGCATGACATCGCGGGAGAGATCGACACTTTTTGGGAAAACAATTAGTTCGGCTTCGCGTGCCGGCAGCCGACGCCGATGTCGAAAGAAACCGAAAGGGAACTTGGTCGAAAGTTCGAAATCCTTTATCAGCAAACGCCCGCGGTTGGGAAATATGTGTTCCGCCCTGGATTCGATCTGGCCTCGCGCGGCTACATATTCAAAATGATCGAGCGTTCGGGTTACCAGAGGGGCGCGGCCAAACCGCCTCGCGGCCCATCGCGGCAGAATTTCGTCAAGTTCGGGGGCGGCGATCGATCTTTCCCTTTCTTTGCCGCGTACTTCCACGATCACAGAGAACGCGGGGATGATCCGTTTGCGATTAGTAACACCAACCAGCAAAGGAGTTGCTTCACCGGCGAAGATCGTCTCAGGAAAACGCATGCGGACATCGAGCTTTTTCAGACATATGTTTCCGGCAAAAAAACCGACCAAAAGTGCCGAGATCAGGAAAGAAAGGATAAGGAAAAGTAAGTTATTGCCTGTATTCCACGCAGAAAAGGCGACCACCAGGATCAGTGTTAAGAATATGGCTCCGCCAACAGTGAACTCGAAGGGAAGATTTAATTGCGAAGCCTCCCGGCTTGCATTTCGTGCGAGGGGCGGCAGGACAAATATCAGGATTAGGACTACGGATACAAGCGACAGGGCCGCAAGAAAAGTAACGACCCTGGGGTGGTCTCCGGTTCGATGAAAATAAAGAGTGAGTGCGGAAAGTCCGAGCCCGCCGAAGACAACGACCAACGCCACCACGGCGTTACGGATGTCTCGAGCACTGAAAAGTTGTGATAAAGAACGTAGGCGCAAAGAACTAGATCGGAACCGTTACGGATTGGAGAATGTCGCGTAATACGTGCTCAGCTTCTCGCGTGCGGCTCCTCAGCACATTTACCCTGGAATTCACCAGTACCCGATGGGCGAAACACGGCAGAACAAGTCGTTTGACGTCGTCCGCGATACAGTAATCACGTCCTTCGACAAGTGCGAGAGCCTGGGCTGACCGAAAAAGGGCGAGGCTTCCGCGAGGACTAATGCCGAGCTCCAGCGATTCGGACCGCCGCGTAAGATCGACGATCTCGAGCAGGTAGTCCATCAGCAGATCGTCAAACCGGACAGTGCTGACCATATTCTGCAAGGCCAGAATGTCTGCTTGTGACATTACCGCATCCAGCGCCTCAAGGGGGTCGCTGATCTCGCGGTCCCGAAGGATCTGGCGTTCCTCGCCGAGGCTCGGATAGCCCATATGAAGCCGCAGCATAAAACGGTCAAGCTGGGATTCCGGCAAAGGATATGTACCATGGTGCTCCGAGGGGTTTTGGGTCGCGACAACCATAAACGGTGTCGGAAGGCTTCGGGTACGGCCCTCGATCGTAACCTGTTCCTCAGCCATCGCTTCAAGCAGAGCTGACTGCGTCTTGGGCGTGGCCCGATTGATCTCGTCGGCGAGAACGAGATTTGAGAATATAGGCCCGGCCTTCCACTCGAAATCTCCGCTTTTTTGATTAAATACCGAAAGGCCGATAACGTCAGACGGCAAAAGGTCGGATGTAAACTGGATCCGCTGAAACGATAATTCCAGTGTCCGGGCCAGAGCATTAGCCAGCGTAGTTTTGCCGATGCCGGGAACATCCTCGATAAGCAAATGTCCTTTCGCCAACAATGCGATGAGGGCGAGTTTGACAGTCTCGGACTTACCACGGATCACGCTCTCGATAGCGGCCTGCAGTTCTGCGACCCGGGTGGCAGGGTCAAATTCCAGGGCGATGTGTTCACTGCCGGAGTCGGTACCGGTGGCTATCCAATCTCTCATTAATTATGCACGCGATCAGGGCCGCACATCCTATATTCTACCTGATAACAAACAATGACAGCATTGAAAAGTTGCGTTATGTTGACTGTGGAGCAACAGTACTGACGTTGAATTTCACGGCAAAACCGATTAAACTTTTGAAACTTAAGCTCATGGTCTTCGTGAACACAGCTTGGAGAGGTACACCATTTCTATGATAAACATAAAAAGTCGGATCAGGGACCAGCGTGGCTTTAACCTGATCGAGCTGATGATCGTTATCGCTATTATCGGACTTCTGATCGGAGTCGGCAGTATCGCCTGGCAGGCCGTCATCAGGTCCGGGAACGAGACCACCGCGGCACAATCGGTCGATAACATCCGTAAATTTCAGGCGCAGTACGCGTCGAGAAACAGGGGCAATTTTGCGACTTTTGATGAGCTGATAGCAAAGGTCAGCCTCGACGAAAAATTTGCTGGCGAGCGTCCGGTCGTAAACGGGTACATCTTCACAATGAACGTAATACCAGGCTCCGCAACGACCCCGCCGTCATATTCGATCAATGCCGATCCGCAAGTCTCTGAGGGTATTTCGGCCACCGGCACAAGGCATTTCTATACGGACTCTTCGCTGAGCTCAATTAAGGGCACAGACGAAAACCGCCCGGCCAAAGCCGACGATCCAGCGATCTAAGCAGCAAAGCCGTCTTAGCTCAGTGGTAGAGCACTCGCTTCACACGCGATAGGTCAGAAGTTCAAATCTTCTAGACGGCACCAACGTGTTCAACAAGTTACAGGCGTCCCGACGAGGCCTATTTTGTATTCCCACCCAAATTCCCACCCAACAGTTTTCGAAAAATGCGTGAACGGCGATAAAAACTTTATCCATGTGGCTGGCGTTGAGAAATTAAGATGACTTGATGGGGTGGGGCAATTTAGATGACATTTATTTGAGAAATTGTGAGAGGTGTCGGGTTGCAATGACCTGATGATTACAAATTCTTTTCAGCCGACTTTCATTGAGTATCACTGAGTGTCACAGGCCCACTTTTACGGGACTCTGCTAACGCAGTTACCACCCGAAAACCGATCTCACAAAGGCGTTATGAAGGTGGACTTCTAATTGGAAAGAAGCCAGAAATGGAACTTCTTACCACTGTTCTCCTAGGAGGTTCGAGATCCTTCATGAGTAACTTAATTGGGTGCGTCGAAAGCCTCATTCGCGCAATGATTCGTGAGTAAATCACTGCGATCCTCGACAAACGGGGGTTTCCTATTACCAATGAGTCCTTACCACTTGAGCGAGGCAGACCGGCGTCTGATCGATTACTCAAAGCAGATGAGGTTGCGAAGATCTTAGGGGTATCAAAACAACGGGTCTACGATCTTTCGCGCCGGCGAAGGGCAAATGGATTTCCTGTTATTATGCTCGGAGTCCGGCAATACCGGTTCGGCCGTGAAGGTATCTACGAATGGCTGGAAAGAGGACAGAATGAGGATAGTCCATGACTCTGAGGCGGAGACCCTATCGAAACTTTGATGGTTGGGACCCACGTTCTTTGAAGTTTGGCGCGCACCGGGCGCACTTGAACCCCAAATCTAGAAATTCCCAAGCTTTTGTAATGTAACGGGCTCCGGAGACTTCTCCCGAGCGACCCAATGGTCATCAATCATCAACCCTCGAATCGCTATATATGGGACCAAAACTCTGCGGTAAGTTATTTGTTTAATTGAACGACCCACATGTCTTCTTATTTGCATATACACGCGTCGACAAACGACTGGTTCCGATTACCTGGGCCTCACCGCTTTCAGAATCGTGACCTGATCACTGAATATCAGAGCACCGCCAATTTGAAAAAAATAACCGATGGTGATCCGGGTGTGGTCCGGGCACGAAAAATGGTTTGGGGTAGCGGTTCGTCCCGGGTTAGTTTCCTCGAGGTAATACCGCAGGGACTACCAGATTTCTGGGAACTCGTGCGTCTAGCCCTTCCCCCACATGCTGATTCAACTTCCGCTTGCGAGTATATCTTATCTTCAATGTCGGCCCGGCTGAACACTTCGGTCTCGGCACCAAATTCTATATTATTCAGTTCCTCGATCGAGGTGACTTTTCCATCTCTTTCTAGTTTGATGTCCGTCAGCGGCTTCGATGCTATGACAACTGTCAGCAACTCACCAGCGTAGTTAGGGCCTTGAGGGGTGATATTGAAATACGGAACATCATCACGCTGGTCAGGGATATCGACAAGGATGCCGGGACCCACGGAATTATCGTCTCTGATGGACTCGGGAAAAATCATATAAGGCACCCCGAGGCTGCCGTCGGCAAACGTCTCTCGGTTGAAAACATAAAGATAGCCCTCTACGGAAGACTCGATTGCAAATCGGATCTTTTCGCCGGGCCTGAACCGGGTTTCGATACCGACGCGCTCGGCCAGGCACATTTGACGTCCCTTCGCTCCATCAACCACTTCGAATAAATGGCCTCTTTCATTCTCTTGAGGTGGCCGCAATCGCCACATGGTTATACCTATTTCGGAAACGACTGGTTCGACTACTGGCTTAATGTTTTTCGCACCTGATCCGGTGGAGGCCTGGGGTCCACGCACTGGTCTTTTTTCTGATCTTACGAAGTTATATTTGGCGCGTCTTTGCCTGCTAGAGCTGCGAGCCGTGGCCGGCCGCTTTTCAGCAAAATCATCGGAAGTTATTGACCTGTCTTGGGTGCCTTGTTGCCCATATACTGAGCAAGAAAATGCAAAACTAAGGAGACAACTGTACATCAATGTCCTTGTAATTTTCATATTTTTATCTCTATTTGATGAGCATTCTTCATTTGCTCCTATCGGAGCGTGCCACTATCAGCGGTCGGGTCTCGGATTCACGGCGATAGAAAACACGTGGACGCTGGAGATCGTTGCGTCCGAATGAGACCAGCTTCTTGTTCTTTTCTCGTTCTAGTTTA
>JBGTIP010000064.1:0-60798 GCA_041745615.1 Pyrinomonadaceae bacterium
GACAAATACGCCATCTCTAAAGACGGTGTCATTGTCAAGGCGGAGCTTCGCCCTTCCGCGCTGGGCGGAGAGTTGAAGTTGGCGAGTCATTGACGACGTAGATCTGTTCTCCATTTTATTTGTCTCCCACCGCTCCCCGCGAAAGTGCCGCCGGAGGCAGTTCTTATTTCTGGTCCGAAGCGTGGAATCGGACGCGTCGAGCACGAGCCGGAAATGGTGGCTCACTCATTCATCTCTTCGGGCAATTAAGGAGGATGTGTTTCTCACTTCCTCATCCCATGATGTATAGTTTCGCGCTTGTTGCCGACGTGTGGGAGATATCGTCAGCAGCAAGGTTGGCATGGCTCAATCATTTGGCGGTCATTGCAGACCAGGCGTATTACGAGCATTACCAACTGTGCGTCCACGCAGATCAAACTCTTGAGCGGTGATCTTGTCACGCAGCATTATCGAGAGTTTGACCAGGAGCCGACGGGCGGTGGCTGTTTTGGCTACCGCTTTCGGCTTTTTCTTTAGCAGCCGCCTGTAGAATGCTTTAAGGTTCGCATCCCCCAGGCGGATGGCATTTTGTGCAGCTTGTCCGAGCTGAAACCGAAGCAGCGAGGGACCTGCCTTGCTAATGTGACCAAAGCGCTTTTTGTCGGCACTCGTTCTCTCGAGAGAATCATATCCGGCAAATTTCGTGACGCTTCTGGGCCCTCGTCTGAAACGAGTGATATCGCCTACCGTGTGAATGAAAGTAAGAGCCGACAGATAGCCGACACCTTTCTGCGTCATCAGCAGCTGGACATCATCTGCCGCGGCTTTTGGCTTTAGCCATGCCTCCAGGTCTGTTATTCGCTCATTCAGGTGTGAAAGCAGCGAAAACAGATGCTCACGGCATAATGTGCCTGACTCGTTCATCTCGACTCCCTTTAACACCTGCTGGGCGGCGATCGTCCTCATAGCCACCTTTGGCATCCCCACATTGTGGGCCAATGCCTGCAGGCGGTTGTAGACCTGTGTTCGCTGTCTGACCAGATTCCAGCGAAGTCGAAGCACTTCAAGCACCTCGTTGCTCTCAGGCGGCCGCCGCCAAATGGCCGGAAACTCATCTCGCATCAGCAGCCATAAAATATGCTCTGCATCGATACGGTCATTCTTGTGCCTGGACAGGGCTGTTTTTCTTATCAAAACCGGATTGCCGACAAGTAGCTTATGACCAGCTTCTAACACCATCCTCTCAAACCATGCGGCCCGGGCCGATGCCTCCACCCCGATCACCGCCGGTCCTTGAATCATCGTGTAATACTCTCGCACCTTCTCAATTTCGTGAGCTAGCTTCATTCCGCCTGTCTCACCTGTTTCCCCATCACACCAGGCCACTGTCTGCTGATGTGGATGAAAATCTACTCCAATGTAAAATGTCATAACGGTTTCTCCTGTCAAAGAACTAGATCTTTCTCGTCAACATAGATCCTAGCCCGATGTCAGCGAGAAACCGTCTTTACAACATCATTTGGGACTTTTGGGACTTTTGGGACATTTGGACTTCTCACACGCGTCACCTTCTGATATTTTCGAAATGTGAGTTTCGTTCGATTTATTACAATGCGCGTTTCGGAGGTCCTGAGATGGATGTTTGGCGGCAACTCCGTCTTATACGTCTCCGGTACTGAAACGCGTCAGTCGAGCGATCCTTCGCCTGAGAGAGCGGCTCAACCCGAGTCCGGCGATGGTCAGCTCGGCCGCAAGAGGGCTAAACGCGGCAGTTCGCAGCATCGAAGACCATCTCAGGCGGCTGTCAAAGGCGGCCGAATAGACTCGCTGGTATTCGACCGCGATCCGGCTGACGCCGTCCGCCCAATTTCGCGTGATCGCATCGGAGAGTATCCGGCTGCTCTGGAGAGCGAGCAAGATGCCGCTCCCCGTAAACGGGTCGATAAATGCCGCAGAATCGCCGACCGTGACAAGACCGTCGCGCGGGGTGAGGGTCCCGCGTCCAAACCTCTGTATCGGAACGGCAAGCCAGGGCTTAACAGCCTTAGCGTTCGTCAACGTTTCGCGGGCCCGCGGATTGGCAGCGACGACCTCTCGCAAAATGCGGTCGGCATCGCTCCCGAGTCGCCTGGCATCCGCGGCTGCAACGATAAAGCAAACATTGAAAAGCCCGTCCTCGACAGCGTTGCAGCCGCCGTACCCGCCGCCGTAGGAGTAGATCTCGCAGGCACCCGGCGGGATCTCGGCGCCAGTGAGATGGGTCTTGAAAGCGACGTGGCGGGCGCGCGTCCCAGCCTTTTCCGATGGATCTACCTCGCGTGCTACCGACCGGTTGCGGCCGGTGGCGTCGACAACGAGCCGGGCGGCCACATCGACGTCCTCGCCTTTTCGAACCCTAAGCTTAATTCCGGTAATTATTTCACCTTCAGCCAGAACGCCCACGGCCGGGGTATCTTCGCAGACGATAACGCCCATCTCCCCGGCGCGTTTCAACAGCAGTTCGTCCATCTCGGCCCGGCTCAGCCCGACGGCGACCGAGCCGCCGGCACCGAACCACTCGCTGTCGACCGTAACCGACCGGCCGCTGCGGGCATAGAAAACGGTTTCCCCAAATCTCGAGCTTTGAGACATGATGCCGGGCAGAATGCCCAGCTCCTCAAAGTGAGACAAGCACTCCGGCGAGATAAATTCTCCGCAGAGCTTCTCCCGGGGGAACTGTTTCTGTTCTGCGACCAGCACGCTCAGGCCCGCCGACGCCAGTCTTATCGCCAGCGACGACCCGGCCGGTCCGCCCCCGGCGATCACAACGTCATAAATGTCACCCGGCGGTTGTCTCATTTTCTATTTGACTCCCGAGAGTATCAGCCGGTTCACCCGCGATCTTTCGACCCTGACATCCTTGAGACACGCCCTTTCCGCGAGCATCTTCAGTTCGTCGGCGGTAAAGCTTCTGAGAATCGACAGGGCTCCGTCCTCCAATGTGAGACGCTGAAGAAAAAGCCGTCCAAACGTTTTATAAAGATAGTAGGCCCCGGCATCCCGGTTCAGGTCGACGGCATAGATCCGCCTGCGGCTGACGCGGGCCATCTCCCCGAGCAGCTTGACCGCGTCGTCATCGCCGAGGTGATGGAGAAAAAGCGTGCAGAAAGCGGTGTCGAAACTGTCTGTCTCAAATGGCAGGGCCATGGCGTCGGCTCTGACCGCGGTGATCCCATTGTTTTTGATCGATTTCGCAGCTGTCTCATTAATCTCGACTCCGAACAGCGACGCCCGTCCGTCGAACCATTTTCCGATCTGAGCGAGCAGTTCGCCCGACCCGGCACCTACGTCGAGAATAGAGACACGCTTTTCACCGTCACCCAGGTCGCGAAAAAGCGTATTTCTAAGTGCCCGTGTCTCACCCAACAGCCGGTGGACGAACCGCATCTCCGTTTGCCATCGCCGGTATTCCGCTTCCGTATAGTCGCCCGTGTCGAGACGTTCGAGTTCGTGGCTTCGTTGTTTGAATCGCTCGAACATCTATTCAGAGAACCGCTGGATCACAAGCGCGCTGTTCTTCGACCCAAAGCCTATGCAGTTGCAGAGGGCGGCATTGACAACCGCCTCGCGGCTTTGATTTGGGACATAATCGAGATCGCATTCCGGGTCGGGATCGTCGAGATTTATCGTCGGCGGTATTTTTCCTGTCTCAATAGCGCAGATGGCGGCGGCGAGGCCCGCGGCACCGCTCGCTCCCTGCGGATGTCCGACCTGAGACTTGGTCGCGGACATTGGGACATCGTAGGCATGCTCACCCAGCGTCATCTTGACGGCCACGGTTTCGATCTTGTCATTCAACTTCGTCGACGTCCCGTGGAGATTGACGTAATCGATGGTTTCGGGCTCGATACCGGCGTCAGCCAACGCCAGCGACATCGCCCTGGCCGGTTCGATGCCGCTGTCATCCAATCGAACGCGATGATAAGCGTCGCAGGTCGCTCCATACCCGGTGACCTCGGCATATATTCGAGAACCGCGCCGAAGGGCGGTTTCCATTTCCTCGAGCACGAAAATGTAAGAGCCTTCTGCGACGACGATCCCGGAACGCGCCGCGTCAAACGGCCGCGACGCCCGGTGAGGCTCGTCGTTCCATTCTCGCGTGAGCACTGTCATCAGGTTAAAACCGGCAAAGATCCCCGGCGCGAGCGGAGCGTCCACTCCGCCCGCGATCATCACATCCTGCCGGCCCAACGCGATATGCTCGGCAGCATAAAATACGGCATCGGTCGAGCTGGTGCAGCCCGTTGAGACGACATGAGACAGTCCCCGCAGCCCCATCGCCATCGAGATCTCGGACGAAAGCCCGCCGTGGGTCGAAGCGGGAATTATATAAACGCTCGCCCCATGTTTAGGGCCCACGTACCAATATTCGTAATGCTTCTCAGCAAACGCGAGTCCGCCGCCACCGGTCCCGATAACGACGCCGATCTTGCGACGCTCCTCGATCGGCATGTCGGTAGTTTCAATACCCGCGTCGGCCATCGCCTCCCTGGCCGCGGCCAGAGCGAGCGGCACTGTTCGTGGAACATGCTTGCGGTCCTTAGGGTCAAGCTCGGCTTTCCAATCGAAATCCGGCACCTCAGCCGCGATCTTGACAGTCGAATCCGACACATCGAAGCTCTCGATCCTCCTAACCCCGCTCGCGCCCGAGGAGAGCCCGCTCCAGAATGCATCGCTCCCGATGCCTATCGGCGTCACGCAGCCGAAACCAGTAATTACAACGCGACGCGGCCGCGAAAAGGCATTAAGCATTCGGGATTCCTATAACTCCTGTGCTTTCAGAATATCACCTGTGTTAGGTGATACGCCACGGGCCCGGATTTAGATTCCAGATTTCAGATTCCAGATTCCAGATTCCACATTCCAGATTCCACCTCCCAGATTTCAGATTTCAGATTTCAGATTCCTGAGTTTAGATTCCTACCTATTCACTTTTCACTATTCACTATTAACTGTCCGCTATTAGCTATTCACTGTTCACTTTTAACTGTTCACTATTCAATATCGTATTATTTAAGAAAATGAGAAAACCCGTCATCGCTGGAAATTGGAAAATGTACAAGCTGCTCGGTGAGGCTGTTGATACGGCACTGGATCTCAAGCCGCTGGTAGCCAATGCGAATCACTGCGAAATAGTGATCGCACCTGTTTTTACGGCATTAAAGACCGTGGCCGACCGCCTCGAGGGCTCGAATATCAAGGTCGCCGCGCAAAATTGTGCCGTTCAGAACGATTTTGGCGCCCACACGGGCGAGATCGCCCCGACAATGATCAAAGATGCCGGCTGCAGCCACGTTATCATCGGCCATTCCGAAAGACGACAGTTCTACGGTGAAACAGATTCGTCAGTCAATCAAAAGACCAGGGCCGCCCTCACCGCGGGACTTCGCCCGATCGTCTGTGTCGGCGAAAGCCTCGACGAAAGGGAAGCCGGAAACGCGGAAAACGTTGTCAAAAGCCAGATCATCAAAGGTCTTGAAGGTTTGACAGTTTCGGACATGGAACGTATCATAATCGCTTACGAGCCTGTCTGGGCGATAGGTACGGGTAAAACCGCCACGCCTGAACAGGCTCAAGATATGCACGCTTCGGTCCGGAAAACGGTCGCGGAAATGCATGGTGAAAACATATCTTCGAGCGTGCGGATACTTTACGGCGGGTCGGTAAAACCTGATAATATTGCAACGCTGATGTCGCAGCCCGACGTTGACGGAGCATTGGTGGGCGGGGCCAGCCTCGAGGCAGTGAGCTTTTCGCAGATCGTTAACTATAAATAGTTTTGAGTCCCGCCTTTAGGCGGCTGCCTGCTAAAGCAGGGACTCAAAACGTGGAGTAAAGCATTGGTTTATATTTTGTACGGCATATTTTTCCTCTCGTGTATCGTCCTGGTTCTGGCGGTCCTGCTTCAGCCGGGTAAGACGGATGCAGGGGCATTGTTTACAAGCAACGTGTCGAGCACTGCATTCAGCCCTCGCGGGACGGCGACCGTTCTTTCCAAAGTGACGATAGCTGCCGCCGCGACATTCATGCTGTCTGCCCTATTTCTTGCGATGCCGGCATTGACGGGTGAGCGTTCTGTCATGACAAGCAATCCGGACGGCACGGTAGAAACAGTCCCAGCCCTGGACGCGACGGATCCGAATGCTAACGTTCCGGTCGCAGATCCGCTTGCTGATAATTCCAACAGTGCTCTGATCGAGACGCCGGCTACGGAAGAGGTTGAGAGAAAGGCCGATGCTCAGGCCGCTAACACAGCGCCCGCAGCAGCCCCGGCCGCAAATGCGACGACTCCAAACCCTTAGGTTTTTGAAAGTTTAGCTCAGGTGGCGTAATTGGTAGCCGCGCACGTTTGAGGGGCGTGTGGAGTAATCCGTGGGGGTTCGAGTCCCCCCCTGAGCACCATCGTAATCAATGAAAAACGGACAATGAAAAACTGAGAGTTAAAGCCTGATTCTTAATTGTCCACTATCCGCTTTACTCTTTCCATTACTTCACGACCATCGTTCCCGTCCCTTCGTCAGTGAATACTTCAGCAAGTATAGCATTCCGTTTTGAACCGCTGATCACGTGCGCTGATGAAACGCCGCGATCGAGCAGGTCGATCAGGCTCTCAAGCTTGGGTATCATCCCTCCTGTTGCCTGGCCCGAATCGATCATGTTTCTGGCTTCCAATGCAGAGATCTTTGACAATTTAGTGCTTTCGTCATTTGGATCGATATAGATCCCGTTGACATCGGTCAGCAGGATGAGCTTTTCGGCTTTAAGGTCGGCAGCGATCTCGGCAGCGATCGTGTCCGCGTTGATGTTAAAAACACTCCCGCTGTCATCCGCTCCAAGCGAGGAAATGATCGGCAGATAGTTGCTGTCGAGTAGAATGTTGATCAGAGAAGCGTTGACATCGACAACATCGCCGACATGTCCGAAATCCACTGTTTCGGTTTGGCCGGTCTGCTTATCCACGATATCTCGCGGAGGCCGCTTTATAGCGTTGACCACGCCGCCGTCAACCCCTGACAAACCAACAGCCTGTATGCCGCGCCGGCGAAATTGCGCGAGTATCTCTGTATTGATCTTTCCGCGAAAGATCATCGTGGCCAGCTCGAGCGTTTCGTCATCGGTTACCCGTCGGCCGGCAACCACGGTTTGTACAACTCCAAGTTTCTCGGCAAGCTCATTCAACTGCTTACCGCCGCCGTGTATAACGCATACGCGGATGCCGACCTGGTGCAGTAAGGCAAGCTCCTCGACGAGCGAGGCGAGGTTCTCCTTGTCCTCCGTTACCTTGCCCGAAAACTTGACGACAAACGTTTTGCCCTGAAATCTCTGGATATAGGGAAGAGCCTCACGAAGCAGGTCTAGAGTTTCGATATTCATTTGAAAAGCAGGCCTTTTTTCTGCAGACTAATTATTAATTAGTAATTAGCTAATTACTAATTATTCTTGTCGATAACGTCGGCGATAAGACTCTTCATTATCGCTTTTTGGACATGGAGTCGGTTCTCGGCTTCGTCGATCACTGCGGACTGTGGCGAGTCGATGACGCCGTCGGTAACGATCACATTTCGGCGCACGGGCAGACAATGCATAAACATTGCGCTGTTGGTCTGCAGCATCTTTGGTTCATCAACGATCCATTTATCACGAAATTTTGCTCTGTGGGCGAGGTCGGCATCCGCATTTCCGTAAAAGCCTTTTCCTCCCCAGCTTTTTGCATAGACGACGTCGACATCCGCAAACGCTGCATCGACATCACTTACGATCTCGACATTTCCTCCGCTAGCTGACGCATGGGCCGAGATCTCGCGCATTAGTCTTTCATCCAATTCATATCCTTCCGGATGGGCTATGCGCAGGTCATGTCCGAATTGGGCGGCCGCCAGTGAAAAGCTGTTCGGGACAGCCATCGGCAGGGGCTTTGGATGCCATGCCCAGGTCAGAAGCACTTTTTTCCTTCCGGGGCCCAGCTTTTCCCGAATGGTCATCATATCGGCCATTGATTGGCAGGGATGGTGCATCGCGGATTCGAGATTGATGATGGGCACCGACGCGTAACGTGCAAAGGCCGATAGAATGGGATCCAACCGTTCAGTTTCCCAATCCTTAAGCTCTGCAAACGTCCGCACGCCGATAGCGGCAACGTATCGTTCCAGCACGCGTACAAACTCCGCGAGATGCTCGGTCTTATCGCCATCCATAACTACGCCATCGCGATGTTCCAGCGTCCAGGATGTGCCGCCGGGTTCGAGAATTACAGCGTCTCCCCCCATCTCGTAGATCCCGACCTGCATCGACGCACGGGTTCGAAGAGATGGATTGAAAAAAACCAAGGCTACCGACTTTCCCGCCAGCGGCTTGTCATCACGGACCTTCGCTTTATACTCGGCAGCAGTTGTGAGAATTTCTTCGAGCTGGCCTAGGTCCAGGTCCGATGTAGATAAAAAGTGGTTCAATTTGCCAGTACCTCGATCATGAGATCTATTTCCTCGACGGTTACGCAGAGCGGCGGCAGCAGCCGCAGGACGTTGGGATCACTCGATGTGCCGGTGATGATTCGGTGATCGAAGAGTTTCTGATGGAATTCCGAGCAGGGCCGATCGAATTCGATACCGAGCAGGCACCCTTTACCTCTTACGGCTGCAACTTCAGGTATTCTGGCCATAGCCGTTCTCACATGGGCCTCAATGCGAGAAGCGTTGTCGATCATATTGTCTGCCTCGATGGCTTCGATAGTGCCCAGCACGGCCGCCATGGCCAGCATACCGCCGCCGAACGTGGTGCCGAGGTCATTGATTTTGATCTTTGACGAAACTTCATCGCTGACGAGGCAGGCCCCTACAGGAAGCCCGCTTCCCAGTGATTTGGCCAGCGTAACGATATCAGGCACAACGCCCGCGGCATTTTCGCTCCCGGCGAAAAACCACTCGCCGGTCCGCCCGACGCCAGTTTGGACCTCATCGAAGATCAATATGATGCCCAGATCATCGCAGATCCGCCGGATGCTTCTGAAAAACTCAGGCGAAGCTACCGTAACGCCGGCCATGGACTGGATCGGCTCGAGAATTATGGCTGCAATTGTGTCATCGGCACAGGCTCGGACGCTTTCGGCATCTCCAAAAATAGCGGAAACGTGCCCCGGAACATTTGGCCTGCCGATATCGCGATAGTTACCCAGAAACGTGGCCGAGATGGCATCGGATGTCCGGCCATGAAAACCACCTTCGAAGCTGATGACCTTTTCGCGGCCGGTTGCCATGCGGGCCATTCGCATTGCATTTTCATTTGCTTCGGTGCCCGAATTGCAAAAGAAAACCTTCGAGAGGGAACTCGGTGCCAGCGAGGCCAGCTTCTCGGCTGCTCGAGCCCTGATCTCGGAATACACAAGGTTGGAATAAAAGAGCATCTGCCCCGCCTGCTCGCGGATAGCATCAACGACCGTCGGATGCGAGTGGCCCGTTGCACAAACAGCGTGCCCGCCGTAGAGATCGAGGTATTTATCACCCTCGCTGCTCCACACCCACGAGCCCGAGCCCCGCTCGACCGAGATGCCCATCTTCTTGTAAGTAGCGACCTGAAATCGGTCTTCTATCTCAGCGATGCGAGTGAAGTTCATTGTCTATGGGTTGCCGCCGGTGAAGATCAGTCCTGTGGTTTCTTTTATTCCGAACATCAGATTCATATTCTGAACGGCCTGGCCGGCAGCTCCTTTTACGAGATTATCGAGAGCGGAAAAAACCGCGATCTGCTTCCCGTCAGAGTGAACGGCGATATCGCAGAAGTTAGTGTTCTTTACCCAGTTGATGTCCGGCGAACCCTTTACTATCCTCACAAAAAATGAATCTTCGTAGAAATGCCGATAAAGATTCTCGACATCCTCATTCGCCATATTAAGCTGGGTTTCGAGATAGCATGACGCAAAGATACCACGCGAAACCGGCAGGCTGTGCGTCATGAAGATCAGCTCGCTCTCAAAGCTGCCGATCCTTCGTAGATGCTGCTCGATCTCAGGACGATGCTGATGGGTGAAGGGTTTGTACGCATAGAACGAATTCATCCGCTGAGGATGGTGCGTGTTGGGTGCCGGTTTAGCTCCGGATCCGCTCGATCCAGTCTTCGCATCGACAATGACTTTTCCGGTTAACAAACCGCTCGCTACCATTGGCGAAAGCGCCAGCAGAGCCGCGGTTGCGAAGCATCCGGGATTTGAGATATATCTCGCCGATCTGATCTGTTCGCGGTTGCCCTCGGTCAAACCGTACTCGAATTGCGATTGCAGGTCGGTGCCTGCGTGTTTGAGTCCGTAGTAACGGTCAAACAGCTCGGCATCATCCAGCCTGAAATCCCCGGAGAGATCGATCACCCTCACATGATCGGGCAGCCGCGGAACTTGATCGAGGGCCTGCCCGTGCGGCAGAGCGAAGAAAACAATATCGATGTCATTAAGGATCGACAGGTCTGCAGGTGCAGAAGAAAAATGCAGGTCCGTAAGCCCCCGCAGGTTCTGATGCACATCACCTACACTCTTGCCGGCATGCTCATTGGCAGTAACGAAGCTGATCTCTACGGCCGGGTGGAACAGCAGTATCCGCAGAAGCTCGCTTCCGCCATAACCTGAGCCCCCGAATATAGCCGCAAGGATCTTGTTCATTTATCGCAGGGATTAGAAAAGAGAGAGCCGGATCCGCAGATACTTGCGCGGATCGCGTCGAAAATCGTCCAGCAGCTTTGTGCCTTCGCCCGTGAAAGTGGCCACATTTCGGGCCGTTTCGTTAAAACTATTGTAGAGCGTTTCGTCAGTAAGCAGCTTGCCGACCGTGCCCCTGCCAGCCTGAGCGTTAGCCAGGATCGAGTCCAGGCGGGTAGCTGTTGAATTGAACCGGTCGATCGCTACGCGCGTATCGTCATATAGCTTCTCGTCGGTGAAAAGCTTGCCGGCAGTACCCTTTCCATCGCGTATATCCGCCGTTATCAGTTTTACATCGTCTGCGATGGACGTCATCTTCTCAACCGCAACCCGAAGCTCGGCGACAGCGTTGCGGGTTTCATTATAAAAAGCATCGTCATTGACGAATTTGCCCGCGCTTCCACGGCCGCCTCTGACATCCGAGGCGATCGATTCCAGCTGAGAAACGGTCCGGTTAAGGCTATCGTAAAGCGCCGGATCATTAAGAAATCTACCGGCACTTCCTTCACCTCGGTTAAGACGATCGATGGTTTCCTGGAGCCGGGTCATCGTTGCTCGGGTTTCCGTTACCGCGCCGTCAAGGCTCTCATACAGTTGATCGTCATTAATGACGCGGCCTAAGGTGCCTTCTCCCTGATTCGCCTTGTTCAAGATCTCGTTTGCCGGAATTGCGAGCCTATTGATTTGTTCGAGCAGGTCATTCCCGGTCGATGTGAGCTGATTCAGTCCAATGGCCGTGCTGGATTTCAGGACAGCATTCTCGTCCACGGGGAGCCCTTTATCAGTACCGGGAGCGATGTTGACCATTTTATCGTTGCCCAGTATTGAGGTTGCTACGAGTTGGGCCGTCGAATCTGTCCGGATCAACTCCGTTACCCGCTTGCCGTCCAACATTTGTCCGACAGAGAGCGTTGCCTCGATCCGCTCGCCTGCGGGTGCGTCAGGAGGCATGAATTTCACCTCCTCGACAGTTCCGATCGAAACCCCTGCAAGCTGCACGTCAGCGCCCGGCCTTAGACCGTCGGCGTTCTCAAATCGAGCCTTTAGCTGTATCCTTTTCTCAAAAGGGTTAAAGCTGCCGGTAGCATTTAAGATCAGAAAACCGGTGACGAGCAGGGCCGCCAGCATAAAAATGCCGACCCTGAGTTCGCTTAACGTTATCTTTTGTTTGCTCCTGGGCATTTAAACCTTATTACCTCTGATAAATCCAAGTATATACGGGTCGTCCGCTTCGCGTAACTCCTCGTCGGTGCCACTAAAGATTATTTTTCCATTTCGAAGCATCATGACCTGTGTATTCGTAATGCAAAGCCGGTCACCCTCACGCTCGAAAAGCACCTTGCCTTCACGGTTTATTACCGCATAATGCGAAGAGATATATTCAAGATTATCCATCTCATGCGTTACGAAGATCGACGTTACGTCTTCGATGTCACGGAGTTTGACCGCCAGCTCACATATAGTACGCGCCGTTGGAGGATCGAGTCCCGCAGTAGGCTCATCAAAAAGAACAATATCGGGATTCCCAACCAGCGCCCGAGCAATGCCGACTCTTCGCCTCATGCCGCCTGACAGCTCCGAAGGCATCTTGTCGATCGCCTCCTCGAGATCCACAAAATGCAGCATTCGCGTAACCTCGTGTTCGACCTCATCTTCATCGACACGCTCTTCGTGCAGGCGATAGGCAACATTTTCGTAAACAGAAAGGGAATCAAAAAGGGCCCCTTCCTGGAAAACCATACCGATCTTCCGGCGAATGCGCATCAGTTCCGCATCCTCGAAGCGGGTTACGTCCTCACCCTCGATGAGGACCCGACCGCCGTCTGGCTTGAGCAGGCCCAGGATCAGATTAATGATCGTCGACTTGCCGGTGCCTGAGCCGCCTAGAACGATCTTTGTTTCGCCTCGTCCGACGGTAAAACTGACCTTATCGAGTATCACCTGATCGTCAAAGGCCAGATCGACATCGCGAAACTCGATAACCGGCACTGTCCGGCCCTCTTGCTCGTCCGGTGCTTCCGAGAGTTCCTCATCCTCGTCGGCATAATTCTCGAGAGTGTCCAGTGACATAAAATGCTCGCGTACGATCAGAACAAAGTGCTGCCAAGCACGCCGAGCAGCAGCTTCGAGAGAAAGAAATCCGAAATGATCACGCAGATCGACGAAACGACCACCGCCTGTGTCGTAGAAACGCCAACGCCCGCCGTTCCACCAGTCGTGCTTAATCCCTTGTAGCAGGAGATCAAACCGATTAGCAGCCCGAAAAATATTGGCTTGATGATCCCTGCGATCAGATCGTTGACGGACACACCGGCACGAACGGACGAGACATAAAGATTGGTATCGAGTCCGTAGATCTGATTGGCGACTATACCTCCGCCGATCAGCCCAAAAAGATCGGCGGCGATCGTCAGCATCGGCAGCGTTATAAGCAGAGCGACCAGCCGCGGTGTTACCAGCTTGCGAACGGGCGAGGTACCCAGGGCCCGCATCGCATCGATCTGCTGGGAAACTACCATCGAACCAAGTTCGGCTGAGATCGACGAACCGACCCGGCCGGCGACCATCAAGGCCGTAAGCACCGGCCCTAGTTCACGAATGAGAGATGTTGCTACACCCTGGCCCGCATTGCTTTGAGCCCCATAATATTCCAGCGTCGGAAAGGCTTGCAGTATAAGGACCCCTCCAGTAAAAAATCCGGTCAACACGACGATTCCCAATGAACCGACACCGATGTGGTCCATTTGGTTTATCATCTCACTGAGATAACGGGGCCTTTTGCGGAGCCCCTTTAGGACACGCCTCAAAAGGTCGGTGACCTCCTGCAATTCGAGAATAAACCTTGTGATCAGATTCATTGGGCGAAATACGGACTCGGCTTGAACAACGAATATAATGACCTAAAACGCCTGTTCAAACAAAACAAGGCCGGCCCTTTTCGGACCGGCCCTACTTAAACACTGATAGTGAACCTATTACCTGTCTCCTTGAATGCGTTCCGGACCGACGAAAGCCTGCCGGTCTCGACCGGGCCCCGACTCATTAAATCTCTGCCTCAGCCGCCTGAATCGCGTCAGCTGCCCCGGAGTAAGGATCTTTCGTAAGGAAAGCTCATTAGACGATCGCAGGCTGATCAATTCGCTTTGAGCGCGTTGGACAGCCTTTATCCGTTCCTCGACCTCCGCTTCATTCAATTGATCAGCATAGATCGCCTCGTCCAACCGGCGGTTCGCGTCACGAAACTGACGCTGCGCTGCTTCCATTTGCGGACGCCGCTCCACGTTGTACCGGCGGATCTGCTGCATTTGATCGCGACTCAGTCCAAGCTCTCTAAAAAGGTTTGCCCTAACATCGCCCTGAGGGCGCCTGTTGGGTTGACCTCCATCAGGGGGGCCGCCCTGAGCATATAATGTTATCGATCCACCTAATACCACAGCCAGGGAAAGTACTGTTGATCGTAGGACTATTCTCATCTTCATAACCATATTACCCCCCAAACTCATCGAGGAGGTCTGCGAGTCTTAACGACTTGTCCTCATTGTCTTCGTAACTGCTCAGAACTGGTGCCTTTCCGATATCAGGACGCGGATTTACTTTTTCCGGCGGCAGTGAATTTCGCGGCGTCAAGCGTTTGGCACTGCGAGTCATAGCCGGCGGCCGTTTTTGAGTTCGCTCCTGGACGACGGTCGGTGCCGGTTTGGGCAGTTCGACCTCCGTGTGTTCGGGCTCCGGATCTAAATCGACGATCATCGGGACATCAGAAAGCGTTTCAATCGGTTGGACGTCGATGTGAGCGACCTCGTTCCTTCCGTCGGACATCAGCATTATGCCAAACGCTAGCCCGGCGACGATTAGTAAAGAAGCAGCTGCGAGAGCCGGCCACCCGGAACCTTGGATAACTGCACCGATAGCGGCAAAGAATCCCGCGCTTTCAGCCTGATCCCTGTACGGAATAGTGATCTCAGGTGTCGGAAGATGTGCAAATTCCTCCTTGTGCCATTCAAATACCGAATATCGCGCGTCAGAAACCAAGGCAAATTCATCCGTGCATGGAGTGCATTCGACCAGGTGATCTTCAAATGCACGACGCTTCGCAATGGAGCCTAGTTCGTTATACATGTACGCGACTATCTCGTCCGAATGTTCACAGTTCGTGTTGAGGTTATCCGGCATTTTATTAAATGACCTCCACGGGGGTCCTTTCCAATCTCATCCGCAGCTGCTTTAGCGCGGTATAGAGCCGGCTCTTCACTGTGCTGAGCGGCAGTTCGAGGGTGTCCGATATTTCCTGAAATGTCATTTCCTCAAATTCCTTCATCACGATCACCTGCCGAAGATCCGAAGGTAAAGCAGTTACTGCCTGCCTGACGAGCTTCATTCGCTCGGTCTTTTCCGCTCGGCGTGCCGGAGAGTTTAAAGCCGAGGCCACGAAAATCCGGTCTTCTTGGCCATTTTCATCGTCAATGTAATCCTCGGCCCTCGATCGATTTCTCCGTTTGGTTGTCAGACATTGGTTGACCGCAATACGATGCAGCCATGACGAAACCTTTGCATCCCCGCGAAATCCCCCCAAATTGCGATAAGCGGCGATAAATGCTTCCTGTGCTGCATCACGGGCCTCATCCTCGCGGCCCAGCATTCCGAAACAGAGCGCAAAGATCTTGCGGTCCCATCGCCTGACGATCTCGCCAAAGGCATTCGGGTCTTCGCTTACCGCCCGTTTTACGATTTGCTCATCCGTGAGGTCTAACATTCAGTCGTGCTAATTCCGCTGTGGGCCACGAGAAATAATATCTCAAGAAAGCAAAAAAACAGGCGTTGGCCCCATACATTCCGAAGTTTAGATGAAGATCGTACAAAAAAAGTCGGTATTTCTCCGCAAAACTGCCTGCACTTCGATACTTTCTTCAAGATTTCGTTAACATTTTCGTCTGAGTTTCGTCTATATTACCGGCACACACAAAATGTCGGGTCATCCAGCTGAGATCGAAGTAACAATGTCTGAACACGCAGGAGCAATTTATTTATTTCGCCAGTCTGCCGCCGTCCCGGCCAGCGAAGGTGAGTCTGCCGAGGAATCGCTCCTGACGCGTGCGTGTGCCGGCGACGAAGATGCTTTTAACGAGATCTATCGTTCATACGCTCCGATGGTGCATGGAATATTGCTGGCCCGCGTGCCGTATGACGATGTAAAAGACCTGGTGCAGGAAGTTTTTCTCGCGGCCTACAAGCACCTCGATACCGTTCGCGAACCGAAAGCTCTCGGCGGTTGGCTGGCTCGGATTGCACGCAATCGAGCGATCGAACATTATCGCTCAGTAAAGCCGGGCCGAGAGGATCTGCCTGACGAATTCAGCGGGAGAGACGAAAAAAAAGCCGAGGCGATGGAAGTGCTGGCAGCCATCCGCAGTTTGCCCGATGCGTATCGGGAAACGCTAGTCCTAAGGCTGATCGAGGGAATGACAGGTAACGAGATCGCGGAGCGCACGGGACTTAAACCCGAATCGGTACGCGTCAATCTTCATAGGGGGATGGACATGCTGCGAAGCAAACTCGGTATAGCGGGAGCAGGGAAATGAAAGAAGATTATATTTGGGATAAAACGGGCCGTGATCCGGATGTCGAGCGGCTGGAAGAGCTTCTTTCGGTTCTCCGCTTCAAGGATCACAAAGAGGCCGCGGCACACGTAATCGAATTTCCGTCGAAAACAAAACGAAACCTACAGCCGTGGATCTTCGCAATGGCCGCCTGCGTTGCCCTGGCAGCTGCGGCATTAGCAGCCTGGAACCTTAGTATGAATGCGGGAGACCCGCCGCCGGTGCAAATGGCAGTAAACATCGACGAAGACGGGAGCAGCGAATCTGCAATTTCGAATATAGACAGGTCTGAGGCTTCGATTTCCAAAGTTTCGATACCGTCGCCCCAACGGGCCGTGGCCCTGAAGAAACGCTCGGAGCCGCTGAAGAGAAAATACGCAGCCGTTTCGCGTAAGCGTCAGGAACGAAGTAAATTACCCGCCCTCACCGAAGAAGAAAAATATGCTTACGGGCAGCTAATGCTCGCCCTGTCGATCACCAGCTCAAAATGGCAGGTCGTTCAGGAATCGATAAACGGTGTCGAAGAAGTCAGCACAAACGAAAGGTAACATTATGAGAAACATCACGCGTAAATTGATCGGTCTTTCATTCGGCGCAGCACTGCTAGCGTTTTGCTCGGTCGCTGTGATCAGTGTCAGCGCCCAAGACGCCCGGATCCAGTTCGATCTGCTTAAGGGCATGGAAACTACGGCCCGCGATATCGTCGAGGTAGATCTCGACGGCAAACTGCTTGACCTCGCCAAGCGTGTCACGGTCAAGGTCAAGAATGACGACGCGCGCAAGATCGGTGAGGCCATCAGCGGACTCAAGGGCATTTACGTTCGCGTCTATCGTTTCGAGAACGAGAACGAATACAACGTTGCTGCGGTCGATCAGCTTCGCGCGCAGCTTAACGCTCCCGGCTGGGAACGCCTCGCCAATGTTCGCAGCAAGCGGAACAATCAGAAAGTCGACGTCTTTACGATGTTCGCGGGAGATGTCATAAGCGGCGTTGCGGTAATTATTTCCGAATCAAAGAGTGTCGCCGTCATCAATGTTATCGGCCCGATCGACATCGAAACCCTCGTCGAACTCAGCGGCAGGTTCAACATTCCCAAGATAGATGTCGAGCACGACAAAACGCCCAAACGAGGCACGGATTAGGAGTAAGCATATGGTTTATAAGAAACAGCTACTTTCCGCCGCCTGCGTGCTGATGCTGCTTTTCGGTATTGCCACTCCGTCCGCAGCCGCGAAAACCAGCGAATATGACAAGATCGTCAGGCACCTAAAGACGAATTACCAAGCCAAAAAGGTAAAGGTCCCATTTATGTGGCTGGCAAAATTCGCGGTCCGGGTCGCCCGCCCCGCAGGTGTCAAAAGCTTTAATGTAACGTTATTCGAGAACTTGCAGATCTCGCGCGATACCCTCGATGCCGAAATGCAAAGCACCCTGCAGAATTCCTTCGGACCCGAGTGGACCCCGATTTTCCGAATACGTTCACGCGAAGGCCAAAATGCGTATATGTACATCAGAGAGTCCGGCAAGAATGTAAAGATAACGGTGGTTACGGTTGAAAAGACCCAGGCCGCTGTTATCCGAGCAACTTTCAGCCCCGAAAAGCTCGTTGAGTTCATCAACGAACCAAGCATTTTCGGCATTTCACTGGGTGACGGCAATGAAAAGCAGAACGGCGACGCCCACGACTAACCTTCCGAATTAGTGGGTTAAGGCGGGCTCGCCAAAAGTAGATCAATACGCTCTGGCAAAAACCACCCGCTGCTCTGAAGGTTCACTTGAATAGACGCATAATCCCGATTCCTTTTCGGCGCCAAAGGGAACGACGCGAATAGTGGCTTTTGTTTCAGCCTTGATCTTTTCTTCTGTTTCGGCCGTGCCATCCCAGTGGGCGAGGATAAAGCCCCCTTTTTCTATTTGGACCTTAAAATCATCCCAGGTGTCGATGCGATGGGTGTTTTCTTCTCGAAACCTCAGCGCTTTCTGATAGACCGCATCCTGGATCTGCTCCAATAGGACCTTTACGGTTTCGACCACGCTATCCAGAGCGACCGATTCCTTGGTAAGCGTATCGCGGCGGGCAACCTCGACGGTGCCGTTCTCGAGATCGCGCATTCCTATCCCTAATCTGATAGGAACGCCGCGAAGCTCATATTCGGCAAACTTCCACCCGGATCTCTGATTATCGCTGTCATCGAACTTCACAGAAATACCGGCGGCCTTTAGCTCTTTGACTATCGGATCAACCTTTTCGCTGATCGCGGCGAGGTCCTCGTACGTTTTGTGGATCGGAATGATCACAACCTGTATCGGCGCAAGCTTAGGTGGCAGCACAAGCCCCTGATCGTCTGAATGAGCCATTATCAGGGCACCCATCAAACGAGTCGAAACGCCCCAGCTCGTCGCCCAGGCATATTCGAGCTGATTTTCCTTGTTGACGAATTTCACGTCAAAGGATTTCGCAAAATTCTGCCCGAGGAAATGCGAGGTTCCGCATTGTAAGGCCTTTCCGTCCTGCATTAGGCCCTCGATGCAGTATGTCTCAACGGCTCCGGCAAACCGCTCGTTGGGGGATTTGAGCCCGCGAAGTACCGGCAACCCGATCCACTCCTCTGCGAAGGTAGCGTAGACTTCGAGCATCCGCTCAGTCTCCTCGATAGCTTCCTGCTCGGTCGCGTGAGCAGTGTGGCCCTCCTGCCAGAGAAATTCCGAGGTCCGCAGAAAAAGCCGCGTGCGCATTTCCCACCGCATCACGTTGCACCATTGATTTATCAACAGCGGCAGGTCGCGCCACGACTGGATCCAGTTCTTATAGGTGTTCCAAATGACAGCCTCTGAGGTTGGGCGAATGATCAGCTCTTCCTCGAGCTTGGCATTGGGATCGACCATCAAGCCCCCGTCGGGATCGGTCTTGAGGCGATAATGCGTAACGACCGCACATTCTTTTGCAAAGCCCTCGGCGTGCTCCTCTTCTTTTTCGAGGAAGGATTTTGGCACAAGCAGCGGGAAATATGCATTCTGATGTCCCGTTTCCTTGAACATATCGTCAAGGGCACGCTGCATCTTTTCCCAGATCGCGAATCCGTACGGTTTAATGACCATGCAGCCGCGAACAGCGGAATTTTCGGCCAGATCGGCACGCTTAACTATTTCGTTATACCACTCGGAGTAATTCTCCGAACGCTTCGGAAGGTTCTTACCCATATCTCAACCCCAGTCAAAAACATTGATGATACGGCAAAAAACGGGCTCATACAATTTTGCACGTCGAAGTATGTGGCCGCCGTCGCTGTATTCTCGAATTTGCTGTGGTAAAGTAACGTCTTTATGGACGATCTCCATCTGGATCTTGACGACCCCGCGGCGGCTTTCATCGACAAGTCTGACGCCGAACTAAAAGAGAAGTACAGGCTCTTCAAACTCCTGAATTCACCTTTTCTTAATGCGTTGGGTACCAAAGCAACCACATTTGCTCTTTCACTGGGCTTACCGGTCGAGGGCCTGATCAAATCTACAATATTTGAGCAGTTTTGCGGGGGCGAGACCATCGAGGAATGCTCACCGGCGATCGAGCGGCTTGCCCGCCAGAACGTCGGGGCCATTTTAGATTATTCCGTCGAGGGAATGTCGACCGAGGGTGCTTTTGACGATACGAAAGCCGAGATAATTCGCACGATAGAACGCGGAAAAAATGACCCAGCCATTCCTTTCGCGGTTTTTAAGGTTACAGGCATCGCCCCACTTGGAACTCTCGAACGCCTGAGCCTGAAGAAAAAGCTCGATGCCAAGAGCCAGGCGAAATGCGAGAGGATCCATAGCCGAGTCAATGAGATCTGTGCCGCCGCTTACGAGGCTGGCCAGCCGCTCTTTATTGACGCCGAAGAATCCTGGATACAGGACGCCATCGACCGGCTGGCGATCGAGATGATGGAAAAATATAACCGCGAGCAGCCGATCATCTTCACGACACTTCAGCTATACCGGACCGACAGGCTGCAATATCTAAAAGAGGCCCGCAGACAGGCGAAACTAGACGGATACTTCCCGGGATTTAAACTTGTCCGCGGCGCCTATATGGAAAAAGAGCGGGAACGCGCTCAAAAAATGGGCTATCCCTCGCCCATACAAGCCAATAAGGCCGCGACGGACCGCGATTACGATACGGCTATCGGTTACTGCCTGAAACATGTCGACGAAGTAGCCTTTGTTGCTGCGACGCACAACGATGCCAGCACAAAGCTGCTTGCCGAGAAGATGTTCGACCGCGGGATCCCGGCTGATCATCCGAACATTTTCTTCTCGCAGCTCTACGGAATGGGCGATAACATTTCTTACGTTTTGGCCGCCCGTGATTATCACGTTTCGAAATATGTTCCTTACGGCCCCGTCGCCGATTCAATTCCATATCTGATCCGCCGGGCCGAGGAAAATTCTTCCGCCGCCGGACAGGTCAGCAGGGAACTATCGCTTATAAGGCGTGAAATGAGAAGGCGCAATATAGATTGAACCTTCAGCCCCCTGTCCCGTTAGTATTACTAATGTTCTGTTTCAAATGCGGACAATCCGACCAGTCACCCGAGACATATTGCCGTCAATGCGGGATCTTCCTGCGTGACCCCGACCAGCCTGCGAAGAAGAAGACCACGCCCGAGGATCACATCAAGGCAAACAGTTTCCTCAGCTTGATGACCGCCATTGTCAGTCTGGCATTGGCAATTTCGCTGAATACTTTCGTGATAAAAAGCGACGGAACCCACTGGCTGATCTATGTCGTGATGGGATTTCTGTTTGCGATCTCAGCGTGGCAGGTGCAGACGTTTATTCGCATGAGAATGCTCAAGCGTCAGATCGAGAAAATGCGCCCTTCTCACAACTCCGTTGAGCCTGAGGACCGTCTGAAACCGGCTCAGGATACGCAGAGGCTTCTCGACGAAGCAGATCTTTCGAACGTGGTTCCTGCCAGCGTCACCGAAAATACGACGAAAAATCTCGTTGGCAGAAAACGTTCAGCGTAAACCCAGCATTAGCCTGACCGACCGGTCGGAAACGATGCGGTCCGGGTCGTTCAGCCATTGGCGATATTCGTCGAGGTCAGGCTCTGTGAGCGGAATATTTTGGAGACGGGCGACCTGCGTGCTTGCAAACGCCCGGTCAGTTAACGCGATATGAGGGTTCGAAATGGTTAATTCATTTGGCTGATCAATTGCAGCCTCGGCACTCTCGACGTCGGGGAAATACTCATTATACGCCGCAACATGCCATATATTTTCTTTGCCATTCGCATCGATTTCGAGCAGCCTGAGCAGCGCGTAACCCGCCTCGAGCTGAAATACCAGGAAATCACCCGCCTGAAAGTTCTGTGACATGACTTCAGATTAGCATAGAGGCCGCAGAGCCCTTAAAATCTTCTATATGGAACTTAATGCCAAATCAATGCTCGATATCGCGATCGAAGAGGCGAAGGCGGGTTTGGCCGAGGGCGGCATCCCTATCGGCGCGGCATTATTCGACGGCGAGGGAAACCTGCTCGGCCGCGGCCACAACCGTCGGGTGCAGGAAGGCGACCCTTCCATCCACGGCGAAACCGACGCTTTCCGTAAAGCCGGACGCCAGCGATCGTACCGTGACACCATAATGGTGACCACACTAGCTCCGTGCTGGTACTGCAGCGGGCTCGTTAGGCAATTCAATATCGGCACCGTCATCGTAGGCGAATCACGCACATTTCAGGGCGGGATCGACTGGCTGCGGGAAAATGGCGTTAAGATCATAGACATGGATTCCGACGAATGTGTTGACCTTCTAACCGGCTACATCAGCAAACATCCCGAGATCTGGAACGAAGATATCGGTGAATGATCCCACAAATTAAAAAATGCCAGTAACTATATCGGCGGACAATGCCGTCAAAGTAATAAAATCCGACGATCGGGTATTCATTCACGGGGTTGCCGCGGCGCCTCCAACGCTAATAAAAGCAATGACCGCCCGGGCCGATGAGCTCAAGGATGTAGAGATCGTCCATCTGCATACCGAGGGCACGGCTCCTTATGCAGACGAGATCTACAGCAATAGCTTTCGTGTAAATGCCTTCTTCGTCGGAGCAAATGTGCGAAAGGCCGTGAATGAGGGCCGCGCTGATTATATCCCGGTGTTCTTGTCGGAGATCCCGGCACTTTTTCGAAAGGGTGTGCTTCCTCTAAACGTAGCCCTGGTGCACGTTTCTCCTCCCGACCGTCATGGATTCTGCTCCCTCGGCGTTTCGGTCGATATCGCGAGGGCTGCTGTCGAATGTGCCGATCACGTTATTGCGCAAGTAAATCCGCAGATGCCCAGAACTCTCGGCGATGCTCTAGTCAGCGTCAACGACATCGATGCCTTTGTCGAAGTGGATGAACCTATTCATGAGGTCATTCCACCAATACCCACAGAGCGGGATCACGCTATCGGCAGTCATATTGCCGCGATGGTAGACGATGGAGCAACCCTGCAAATGGGCATCGGCTCCATTCCAAACGCGGTGCTCGCGGCCCTTACCAACCACAAGAACCTCGGCATTCACACTGAGATGTTTTCTGACGGCCTTATCGATCTGGTCCATTCGGGTGTAGTCAACGGTTCACAAAAGGTAAAGCACCCGGGCAAGATCGTCAGTGGATTTGTGATGGGCACCAGACGCGTTTATGACTTTATCGATGATAATCCCCAGGTCCTGATGTTGGATATAGCCTATGTAAATGAGAGCGGGGTTATCCGCCGGAACCCTAAGGTCACCGCCATCAACAGCGCTATCGAGGTCGACCTTACCGGACAGGTCTGCGCCGATTCGATCGGAACCCGACATTATTCCGGCGTCGGCGGACAAATGGATTTTATCCGCGGAGCCTCACTCTCAGAGGGCGGGAAGCCGATAATCGCTCTCCAGTCGATCACTTCGCGGGGTGAAAGCAAGATCGTGCCTTTCCTCAAGGAGGGTGCGGGGGTCGTAACAACACGGGCCCATGTCCATTACATCGTAACGGAATATGGCGTTGCTAACCTATATGGAAAGAACCTGAGGCAGCGGGCGACCGAACTGATAAAGATCGCTCACCCCAATCACCGAGAGGCATTGGATAAGGCGGCTTTCGAGCGGTTTCACCGCTCGTAGAGCTGGTATAGGCGAGTGGTTTGAACCCCAGTCACATTCGGAATAAGATAGAGATGTGAAGGTTTTATCAAAACGCTTTAGTACGCGAATATATTTGAGGTTTAAAAACAATATCCATGGCAAGTAATAAAGAAGCAGTAATAATAAGTGCGGCGAGAACTCCAACCGGAAGATTCCAGGGTCTTTTAAAAGGCTTCAAGGCACCTGAGCTCGGTGCGATCGCCATCAAAGAAGCGGTTAAGCGGGCCGGCATCGAAGGCGACAAGGTTGATGAAGTAATTATGGGATGCGTGGTCCAGGCCGGCATCGGCCAGGCCCCGGCCCGCCAGGCGGCCATCAAAGCGGGCCTACCGCCCGAAGTTTCCGCGTTGACCGTGAACATGGTATGCGGCTCGGGCCTTCGTGCGGTTGCCCTTGCATCCCAATCGATCCAGCTTGGCGATTCTGAATATGTCGTGGCTGGCGGTATGGAATCGATGTCAAACATCCCCTATGCCCTGCTGACGGCCCGCGAGGGCTTTCGGATGGGAAACCAGGTTGCAACCGACCTGATGATCCACGACGGCCTGTGGTGCCCTTTCGAGGACTGGCATATGGGCAACACTGGCGAGGTTATAGCAGAAAAGTATCAGATCGGCCGGGGCGAGCAGGATGATTTTGCTTTTAATTCACATCGCAAGGCCCACGAGGCCCGCGAGGCCGGCAGATTTGCGGATGAGATCGTGCCGGTTGAGATCCCGCAGAAGAAAGGCGATCCGATCATACTTGATTATGACGAACCGGTACGGCCGGAAACGACAGTTGAAAGCCTGAGTAAGCTGAAACCGGCCTTCAAGAAGGACGGCGGTACGGTCACCGCGGGTAATGCCCCCGGCGTAAATGACGGGGCGTCGGCCCTGGTCGTCACTTCGATGGAAAACGCTGAATCCATGGGTGTCGAACCGCTCGGCAGGATCGTTGCATCGGCCACATCGGGCATCGAGCCAAAATATATTATGATGGCCCCCGTTAAGGGCGTTCAGAATGTTCTCGCGAAAGCCGGTTGGGAGATGTCTTCGGTTGACCTCTTTGAGCTTAACGAAGCGTTCTCGGTCCAGGCACTCGGGGTTATGAAAGAACTCGGGCTCGACATGGACCGCGTAAACGTCAACGGTGGGGCAGTCGCCCTCGGCCACGCGATAGGCAACTCAGGCAGCCGTCTACTTACAACTTTGCTTTATGAAATGAAACGACGCGGAGTAAAGAGAGGCGTAGCTGCACTCTGTCTGGGTGGCGGAAACTCCGTGGCCATGGCTGTCGAGCGAGGATAACGGTTTTCGCAGCGAATTATTTGCGGCGGTCGTATTTCCAGTTGGTATTGCGGCGTCCGCAAGACACTTTTCAACTAAAGGGATTTTTAAATAAATGAATGATCTTATCGGTGTAATTGGCGCAGGAACAATGGGTAATGGCATTGCTCAGACGGCTGCCGCGGCCGGGTTTAATGTCCTTATCTGCGATGTTTCCGATGACGCGGTCAACAAGGGAATCGCGAATGTCAGTAAGAGCCTTGATCGTTTCGTAAAAAAAGAAACGATGACCGAGGAACAGAAGCAGGAGGTCCTCGGCCGAATAAAGACCACGACCGCCCTGGACGGCCTAAAGGACTGCTCTTTGATTGTAGAGGCGGCGACCGAAAACTTCGACATAAAGAAGCAGATCTTCGAACAGATCGATTCCGCCACCAGCCCTGATGCGATACTCGCGACTAATACTTCCTCGATCTCCATCACAAAGATCGCCGCAGTCACCAAGCGGCCTGACAAAGTCATCGGAATGCACTTTTTCAATCCGGTTCCGCTAATGAAACTGGTCGAGGTGATCCGTGGTATTGCAACATCCGACGAGACTTACGCGAAAGTAAAAGAGCTCTCCGAGAAGCTGGGAAAGGTGCCGGTCGAATGCAACGACTCGCCGGGTTTTGTTTCCAACCGTGTTTTGATGCCGATGATCAATGAGGCTATATTCGCCCTCCATGAAGGCGTGGCCACCCGCGAATCGATCGACGAGATAATGAAGCTTGGGATGAACCACCCGATGGGCCCGCTCACGCTGGCCGATTTTATCGGCCTTGATGTGTGCCTGGCCATTCTCAATGTGATGCACGAAGGCCTCGGCGATCCAAAATATCGGCCCTGCCCGCTACTCAAAAAATATGTCGACGCCGGCTGGCTTGGAAGAAAGTCCGGAAGAGGTTTCTTCAGCTACGACAGGTGAAAAGTGGTTTCGGTCGGTTCGTACGGGCATGAAAAAGAGTTGCAAGAATTGTTGCGCATGTGATACACTATTGCGAGTATGGCAGGACCTTGCTCAAGTGAATTTAATCACGAACTCATACGCAACGATCTGCGTCAAAATACTAACGAGTCCCGGGAACGTCTTAGCTGGGGGTGCCGCGGAAACGAAGCCCGGGTTCACAAAGCCGTTCAATTCGCTGTCGTCTCGGCGCGAAATCGAAACTATCTCTTGTAGGCTCTCGTATATTTAGTCCACTTTAAGCTGTTATGAAGAAACTACTTTTAATATTCGCCGTTTGCTTTAGCATGTTTGTGAGCGTCTCGGCTCAGGTCAAAGTCGCGCCGCTTGACTTGAAGGAACGAACCCTTAGCAACGGGATGAGGGTCGTCACGCACCGTGATACCTCAAACCCGACCGTATCGATCCACGTCTGGTATGACGTCGGCGGAAAGAATGATCCGCCGGGCCGGTCGGGCTTCGCACATATGTTCGAGCATATGATGTTCAAAGCGACAAAGAACATGCCGGACGAAAAAATGGACCGGCTGACCGAGGATGTCGGCGGATTTAACAACGCTTCGACTTGGCCCGACTTTACGAATTATTACGAGGTCGTGCCGTCGAACCACCTTGAAAGCATCCTTTGGGCTGAGGCCGACAGAATGGTCAATCTCAATGTTGACGAAAAGAACTTCGCTTCGGAGCGCGAGGTCGTAAAAGAAGAATATCGCCAGGGCATACTCGCTCCGCCATACGGGAAGCTTTTCTGGCTGCTCGATGACATCACCTTTCAAAAACATCCGTATCGACGCGGGGTCATCGGAAATTTAGAGGAATTAAGCGCGGCTACCCGAGCAGATGCCGAGAAGTTCTACAAGACTTTCTACCGCCCGGATAATGCAGTTCTGATCGTCGTTGGCGACTTCGACCAAAAAGAACTTGACGGCTGGATCGATAAATATTTTGGCAGCATCCCTAAACCGACCGGCTTCATACCGCGTGTAACCGAGGTCGAGCCCGATTGGACCACCGAACGGCGATTTAACGAGACGGGACCTCGTGTTCCGTTTCCGGCGACCGCGATCGTATACCGTGCGCCGAGGACCACGAGCCCTGATATCCCGGCCCTTCGCCTTGCTGCTTCGATCGTGTCTGACGGTGAAAGCTCAAGGCTCTATCAATCCTTGGTCCGTAACTTAAAGATCTCGCAGCAGGCATTTTTTGACCTCGAATTAAACACCGAGGGCGGCCGCATGTCACTGATCGCCATCGGTTCACAGGACGGTACTTCAGAAAATCTGGAAAAAGCCCTGCTGGCTGAACTTAAGAAGATACAGGATAGCGGGGTTACCGCTAAGGAACTCGAAAAGGCCAAGAACCAACTCATTGCCGGAGCGGTTCGTGCTCGCGAGACGAATGACGGTAAAGCAATCGCCATCGAACGTGCTGTTGCCTATCAAGGCGATCCGAAAGCCGTCAACCGGGAAGTGGCCGGGCTCCAGGCTGTCACCGCGGCCGATATTCAGCGGGTAATGAAGCAGTATTTCAAGGATAACAACCGTGTGGTCATCTATTACAACCAGGCGAAACAAGGGGAGGACAAAAGCAATGAAAACCAATAAGGCTCTTCACATTTCTTTCCTGATCGTCGTTGCGGTCATCAGCCAGTTAACGCTTAGTGTAAATTCACAGGTCCCGATGCCTACTCCGGGCAAGCCTCGTACCGTGTCCGTTCCCGGCGTCAAGGAGATCAAACTAAAGAACGGTTTGACCGTGGCAGTAGTTGAGCGGACGGCGATGCCATTGGTTACCGTTCAGCTTTTGGTCAAGAACGGTTCGGGTGCCGAACCTAAAGAAAAGGCCGGCCTCGCTAACCTGACCGCCTCGATGCTCACCAAGGGGACGAAGACTCGCTCGGCCACCCAGATAGCCGAAGAGATGGAATTCCTCGGCGGCTCGATCTTCTCATTCGCCGGTTGGCAGAATTCGGCCGCCGGGATGTCCATCACCTCGGATAAGTTTGACGTGGCGATGGCAATATTCGCCGACGTTGTCCGAAACCCTGTCTTTGCTCAGGCAGAGCTCGATCTCGAGAAATCTCAGACGGTCGACGGCCTGACGGCAAACCTCTCGCAGCCGGGCTTTCTGGCCAACTATGTCGCGAGCACATACAGCTATGGCGAGCATCCGACCGGCGGGACGTTGGCAAGTATTGGGTCGATCACGAAGGCCGATATCCAAGGCTTTTACTCCACAAACTATCGCCCGGAAGATTCGGTCCTTATCTTTGTTGGTGATATTGCTCCCGAAAAGGCCGCGACCGCTGCCGAAAAGTACTTTGAAAATTGGCAGGGCAGCGGCGGACGCGTCCACCCGCCTACCGTGCCGACAGTCGGCACATCGCCTATTGGGGAGAAGTCCTTGATCAAGAGATTTCTTGTTGTCGATCTGCCGAGTTCCGGCCAAGCATCGGTGAATTTTGTAAAGCCGATCTGGGGAACCGGTCGGCGAGCTAACCAGTTTTATGCCGCATCGCTACTCAATTCATTGCTGGGCGGTGGATACTCCTCGCGGCTCAATCAGGAGATTCGAATCAAGCGTGGCCTTAGTTACGGTGCGAGCAGCAGTTTTGCTTGGCGTCCGACTCGGACAAATTTCGGAGCAAGAGCCCAGACAAAAGACGAATCGGCAGCCGAGGTAGCTGAATTGATTTTGGCCGAGATAAAGCGGCTAGGCGAAAGTGTGGCAACGGACACAGAACTTTTACCAAGAAAGTCCGTCCTGACAGGTGGTTTTGGACGAAACCTTGAAACTAACCAGGGCATTGCCGGTGCGATTGCAGACCTTTACGCGTTTGGGATACCAACCGCTGAACTGAACGCCTATATGAACAATGTCAACGGTGTGCAGAATGCAGACGTTCGGACATTTGCATCGTCGCATCTGATGGGCGGCGATGTCATTATCGTGGGCGATTACGCTAAATTTAAAGACGATCTCGCCAAACGATTTCCGAACGTGAAGGTCGAGGTCATGAAAGCCTCGGAGTTTCAATCCAGCAACGCTCAGTAACCACTCCATCACTGCCATCGCGGCTACGCCCGGCCCGCGAAAGCTGATAAATTAGTATCAGTCATTTCGCGGGCCTGGTATTTTTCTCGACGATATCTTCAATGCACACTAATTTGCGTTCATTCATCGACGTTCTCAGGCGGGAAGGCGAGATCGTTGAGATCTCAGCTGCGGTAGACCCGTATCTCGAGATCGCCGAGATCCACCGCCGAGTGATCGAGGCGGAAGGCAAGGCGCTGTTATTTAGGAATGTAAAAGGTTCGGGATTTCCGGTAGTTACAAACCTGTTCGGCACCCGAAAGCGGATCGATCTTGCCTTCGGTTCCAAGCCGCTCGATTTTGTAAAACGAGCGGTACATGCGGCCGAGAATCTTCTGCCGCCGAAACTTGGAAAGCTGTGGGAGTATCGTGACCTCGCCGTTTCAGCCGCGAAGTTCGGAACGAAACAGATTCGCCGGGCACCTGTTCTCGAAGCCCGTCAGCAGACGGTCGATCTCGAAAAATTGCCGCTGCTCCAGCTTTGGCACGAAGACGGTGGACACTTCGTAACGCTGCCGCTCGTTTACACCGAAAGCCCGACCTCCGGCAAACCAAACCTGGGAATGTACCGGATGCAGCGTTACGACGCGACCACGACCGGGATGCATTGGCAGATCGGCAAAGGCGGCGGGTTTCACTATTTCGAAGCAGAGAAGCGAAATGAATCTTTGCCGGTAACAGTTTTCCTTGGCGGACCGCCGGCGATGATCTTGTCCGCGATCGCTCCGCTTCCTGAGGATGTGCCAGAGCTGATGCTCGCATCTCTGCTCGCCGACGGTAAGATCAGGACGGCGGCAAATCCTCTCGGTTCTAATCGTCATCGCCTCGTTGCCGAGGCAGAATTCGCCATTTGCGGCCGCGTGCCTCCTTTAGAGCGAAGATCTGAAGGCCCTTTCGGCGATCATTACGGCTATTACTCGCTGGCTCACGATTACCCGGTATTTCACGCCGACGCCGTTTTCCACCGAAAGGATGCGATATATCCGGCTACCGTGGTCGGTAAACCGCGCCAGGAAGATTTCTTTATCGGTGACTATCTGCAGGAACTGCTCTCACCGCTTTTCCCGCTAGTGATGCCCGCTGTACGCGATCTCTGGAGTTATGGCGAAACGGGCTTTCACTCACTGGCCGCCGCTGTTGTCCGCGAGCGTTACGGCCGCGAAGGACTTTCAGCCGGATTTCGCATCATTGGCGAAGGGCAGTTGGCCTTGACGAAGTTCCTTCTGCTCACCGATTCGCCCCAGGACCTGCGTGATTTCAAGTCGCTTTTCGAGCATATTCTTGCCCGTGCCGATTTCAGCCGTGATCTTTTCATCTTCAACCAGACCGCGTTCGACACGCTCGACTATGCCAGCGGAAAGATAAATCACGGCAGCAAAGCCATCTTGATGGGAATGGGAGATGCAAAGAGGCATCTCCCGCGCGAATTTTCAGGCGAACTGCCGACCGGCATCCGCAGTGCTGAGCCTTATTGTGCCGGCTGCCTAATTGTTGAGGGCGGGCCATATGAGAAGTCTGAGGACCTGGCCGATCGCATAGCGAAGTTAAAAACATTTTCAGATTGGCCGTTGATCGTAATCCACGACCGGGTCGAATACGCGCGTTCGACGGAGAAATTCCTCTGGGCGACCTGGACGCGCTTCGATCCCGCCCGTGATATCTACGCGGCTGAAACGACGGTTAAAAACAACCATATCGGCTACACCGAACCCATTGTCATCGATGCCCGTATGAAGCCCTGGTACCCCGCCGAGGTCGAGCCTCGCGACGATATCGTCAAACTCGTCGATTCGAGATGGAAGGAGTATTTTCCCGGATGAAACTGGGAACGCTTCTTTATCTCGCGCCTTTGTTCGCCGTTATAGGAGCATCGCTCCTCGCCTATTCCTATTTCATCGAGCCCAATAGATTAGTGGTTCGCCCAACCGAGCTAGCTATCAGGGATCTTGATCCGGATCTCGATGGTCTAAGGATCGTGCTAATCAGCGATATTCACGGGGGTTCCAATGGCGTCACATTTGAGAAGCTCCTCGAAGTAACCGAGAGAGCCAACGAGCAGCAACCCGACCTTGTTTTACTTCTCGGCGATTTCGTTTCAGAACTTCCGGGAGAACGTTCCTCTACGAGCCCGTTGAAGATGCCGCCCGACCGCATCGCCGATGGTTTGGCGGGATTGAGAGGGAAGTTGGGTGTATTCGCCGTGCTTGGCAACCATGATGGAGGCAGCGGTTCGCGTGTGGCAGAGGATCTCGAACGCGTCGGCATCCGCGTTCTCGAGGATGAAGTCGCCGTCGTCACATTCAACGGCAGGGATCTTCGCATACTCGGCTTCAAGGATCATCTTGAGGTGGGCTACCGTTGGCACCGCCTCCGTCAGGACACGCAGGAGATCTTGAGTGAGACAGGCGACGGCGACATCATCGCCCTACAGCACAGCCCTGATATCATGCCTATGATAACGGGCAACAATCTAATATCGCCGAAGCTGAGGCTGGTGCTTTCGGGTCACACGCATGGCGGCCAGATATGGCTCCCTATACTTGAACGAGCCATCATCCCCTCCAGCTACGGCCAAAAATATGCTTACGGTCACATCCGCGAGAACGACGTCGATCTTTTCGTCAATGCCGGCATCGGCACAAGCATCCTGCCCTTGAGGTTCATGGTCCCGCCGGAAATTTCGGTGCTCACACTTCGGACCGCCACCGGCCAATGAACCGATTGTTTGTTTGGCAGGTATCCTTTAGAATTGATGTTTTTACCTAATCTATGACGCAAACCTATATCGATCAGCTAAAGGATCACATCGGCAGCGAGGTCACCCTCAAAGGCTGGCTCTATAACAAACGCTCGAGCGGCAAGCTCGTCTTTTTACAGCTCCGCGACGGCACGGGGATCGTCCAGTGCGTTGTTTTCAAGCCTAATAACGAAGATCTTTTTACCGAGGCCGATTCTCTCGGGCAGGAAAGCTCGATCATCGTCACCGGCACGGTAAAGGAAGACACGCGGTCGAGCCTGGGAGTCGAGCTCGACGTGACCGGCCTCGAAGTGCTGCAGAATGTCCACGATTATCCGATCACTCCCAAGGAACACGGCACCGAATTCCTGATGGACAATCGCCACCTGTGGATCCGTTCGAAAAAGCAGCACGCGGTGCTCAAAGTCCGGCACACGGTCATCAAGGCGGTTCGTGATTATTTCGACGATAACGGTTTTACACTCGCCGATACGCCTATCTTCACGCCCGCGGCATGCGAGGGCACGACGACGTTGTTCGAGGTAGATTACTTTGACGATCAAAAGGCGTACCTAACCCAATCCGGCCAGCTCTACAACGAGGCGACCGCCGCCGCGTTCGGCAAATCGTATGCATTCGGGCCGACATTTCGTGCCGAAAAATCCAAAACCCGCCGTCACCTGACCGAGTTTTGGATGGTCGAGCCCGAGGTCGCCTATGCCGGGTACGAGGACATGATGGACCTTGGCGAAGGCCTAATTCTCGCTATTGTCGAGCGCGTTCTGGCAGACCGCAAGGAAGAACTTAAGACGCTCGAACGGGATACGACTGTCCTCGAAGCGATCAAAGGCCCGTTTCCGCGTTTGCATTACGACGAAGCTGTTACCCTTCTAAAAGAAGGGCATTCAAAGGGTGAACTTGAGAACGACTTCGAATGGGGCGGCGATTTCGGGGCTCCTGACGAGACTTACTTGTCAAAACAGTTCGGACTGCCGGTCTTCGTCCACCACTTTCCGACCGCGATCAAGGGATTCTATTTCGAGGTCGACAAAGACCGCCCCGAATGCGCCCTCGGCATCGACCTTCTCGCCCCCGAAGGCTACGGCGAGATCATCGGCGGCGGCGAACGCGCCGCGGACCTCGATTACCTTATCGAACAGCTAAAGGCCCATAACCTGCCCCAGGAAACCTTCGAATGGTACCTCGACCTCCGCCGCTACGGCAGCGTCCCCCACGCCGGCTTCGGCATGGGAATCGAACGCACCGTAGCCTGGATGTGCGGCATCGAACATGTGAGGGAAACGATACCGTTTCCGAGGATGCTTTATAGGCTTAGGCCGTGATTATCTGGAAAACATTGGAGACCTTGATATGTTGAATACTATCGAAGCAGTCGTAAAAAACGGGCAGATCGTTCCCACTGAGCCGGTCGAACTTAAGGAAGGAGCGCGGGCATTAGTCACGCTACTTGACCCCGATGAGCACGAATTCTGGTTGGCTGCCAGCGAGGAATCGTTGAAAGAGATCTGGGAAAACGACGAGGATGACGTCTATGCCGAATTACTCACGAAATGATATCGTTCTGGTTCGCTTTCCATTCTCGGATCTAACGAACCTGAAGATTCGTCCCGCCGTAGTGATCAACGGGCCTCATCCATCGAGCGATTTGTTGCTGGTGTCATTAACCAGCAAACTGACCAACTTCCTACCCGGTGAATTTGCCCTATCTGATTGGAAGAGTGCCGGACTAAATGTGCCCAGTTCCGTCAAACGTGGCATATTTACGATCCAAGAGAAGCTGTTCTAAGATCGGTCGGGAAGCTCGAAGATGAGGATGCAGCTACTTTGGACAGATCGCTGCGAGATTGGTTCGTACTTTGAGGTAAGCCGGTTCTTCCCGAGGTTTGTTGTATAGATTGAAGAGATAATGGAAATTTTGCTCGGCAACGATGCCCTCCCTACGCTAGTGAGCAGGCTTTCAATTGAACGGGGTTATATTTATGTTGATATTGGCACTTTCAACAATATTCCGTGCACCATCGAAGATTACACAAATGCCATTCTTGAGGCGGAAGGATATATGCCGGGAGTTGGTGGGGACGAATGGCGGGTCGTTCGCCAATTCGTTGACGAAGTCTTTGAAAGGTATTACATAGTCGACTGATGCCAGATGTTGTCGTCATCGCAGGTCCGAACGGAGCGGGAAAGTCTACGCTAGCTCCGGCGTTGCTTCGTGATACGCTCGGCATCCCTGAATATGTAAACGCTGACACTATCGCTGAGGGGCTTTCAGCATTCGCACCAGAAGATGCGTCTTTTGGTGCAGGGCGCGTTATGCTTGGCCGATTGCATAAACTTGCTGCCGACGGAAAGGATTTTTCCTTCGAAACGACATTGGCATCGCGAATCTATGCAGGTTGGCTGAAGGAATTGAAGAGTCAGGGATATCGAGTGAGCTTGATCTTCCTCTGGCTTCGAGACGTGGAGCTAGCTATCGCGCGCGTTAATTCGCGAGTCAGATCCGGCGGGCATTCAATTCCCGAAGTAACAATCCGCCGACGGTATGACCGTGGTATAAGGAATCTCTTTGATCTTTACCTTCCTGTCGTTGACGCTTGGCGAATATTTGACGCTTCGACGGAAACGCCCAGGGAGATTGTGCGTTACACTCATTCTGCTGGCGAAACCGTGTCTAATTTAATTCTATGGAAACAGATAAAAGGCTAGATAAAAACGGGGGCGATCTCTTCGACATTTACAGCGAGGAGATCAATAAAGCCTATCAACGCGCCGTTAGAGAGGCGTTGCTCAAGCACAAACAGGCCGGCAATCCGGTGGCTGTTGCTCGCGATGGTAAGGTCATTTTGATTCAGCCCGAAGATATCGATGTGACCTCAGACTAGTTGCCGACAAAACTTCCCACAGCAACTAAAGCCGAACTCCTCTCTTATTGTTTTGCGGTTTCGGTACCGAGCATCACCGACCGCTGGCCTCCCCAGTTTCCTTCGAGGTTGCCGTTCGAGAGGATCGAATAGACCGCGAAGCTGCATTGCGGTCCGCCGAAACTGGCCGCGGCGTGGCTTCCTTTCCAGATGCCGAAGCCGATCACGGGCTTTGGCGTTCTCCATTCAAAATCGTAGCCTTCGCCATTTTTCTTGATCGCAAGTGTTCCTTTGTATTCTTTGCCGTCGATATCCGTCCCGGAAACTCTGTATTCGCCGATAAACCTGTCACCTTTGATGCGGACGGCCTCTTCGGCACCGTACCTGTATACGCCCCAACGAGCTGTTCGCCCCGTCAGCGTGCCGTCCGGAGCAATTTTGTACAGCACCACGCCGCAGCCGTCTCCGCCGCCGGTCCGGGCGAAACTGACAGCTGCTGTGTCTTCCATCTGTATTCCGACGCCGATCCGACCGGCCTGATTGGTCATCCAGCGAAAGTTATAAGCGTCATCCTGATTAGTGACCGTCAATACACCCGAATACTTGTCGGTCCCCATCGCACCGCTCACATTGTAAACACCGGAAATGGCACGCTCAGGCGGTGGGGTGCTCGAAGCGGTATTCGGCAGGGATCTGGCCGGCGGATCAGCAGGCGATCCGCACCCTAAAGTCATTACCAAGACCGTTATGCCCAGAATGAAATGCAAATTTAATATTCTGAGGCTAAGATTAAATCTCATGATGACATTTCACCACCTGATACGTTGTTTCACAATAACGGTACTCTTATTTACCGCTTGCAGCGTTCCGGGGCAGCAGCCGATCAAGGACCTGCGGCCCACGGTCATCCTTATCGCTGTTGACGGCTTTCGCTATGACTATTTTGAGAAGCATAAGCCTCCGGTATTAAACCAGATCGCTAAAGAAGGCGTTCGTGCGAAATGGCTGACGCCGTCCTTTCCGACAAAAACGTTTCCGAATCACTACACCGTCGCGACGGGCCTGTACCCGCAGAATCACGGCATTATCGGCAATATCGTCTATGATTTCGGCACCGTACTTTCGATGAGCAACCGCGAGGAGGTCCAGAAGGGCCGCTGGTGGCTGGGCGAACCCATCTGGGTCACAGCAGAAAAACAAGGCCAGCGCTCGGCTGCGATGTTCTTTCCGGGAACCGAAGCCGATGTCGCCGGAACACGACCCACCTTCTGGAGCCCGTACGAGCACGAATTTCCGATCGACCAGCGTGTCGATAAGGTACTCGGATGGCTCGACCTGCCCGCGAAAGAAAGGCCGACGATGATCACGCTTTATTTCAGCAATGTCGACTCCGCTGGACATCGTTTCGGCCCTGACGCCCGTGAAACGCGAGATTCCGTCCATCTAGTCGATGCTGCCATCGGCCGGCTGGTCACTGGCCTAAAGAACCGCGGGGTATACGGCAAGGTTAATCTGATCTTCTTCAGCGATCATGGGATGGCCCCTACAGATCCGGACAAAACGGTGCTCCTGGATACCTATTTCGATCTCGATCTTGCTCACCGAGTACTGTGGGGAGGCGAGATAGCCCACATCTTTCCTAAACCCGGCCGGACCGATGAGATCGCCGCAAAGCTCAGCGAGGTAAAGAATGCCAAGTGCTGGAAGAAAGAGAACATTCCCGCAAGATTTAACTACAGCACGGGCCCCCGGATCTCCCCGATAGTCTGTTCCGCAGACGAAGGGGCGACTATTACCAGTCGCGAACGGCTCGCCGAAAGGCAAAAGCGCTCTGACTATTACCCATCTCGTGGCGCCCATGGCTATGATCATGAACTGGTATCGATGCGGGCCATGTTCGTAGCACACGGCGAAGCCTTCAAGAAGGGCGCGCTTGTCGAACCTTTTCCTAACGTCGATATCTACGGGTTGATGGCCCGCATCCTCAACCTCAAGCCCGCAAAGAACGATGGTGACTTCTCGCGGATAAAAGGGGTCCTGCGTTGATCGTATAAACATGTCGGATCCGAACAAAAAGAAAAAGGTCGACTACTCCAACGCCTGGGCCGAGGCTCGGAATATCATGTGGAACGCCCGATGGCGGTTGGCCCTGGGGAGCGTACTGCTGCTCGTCTCGCGGCTCGCGGGTATGGTGCTGCCGGCGTCGACGAAGTACATCGGCGATGAGGTCTTCACCAACCGCAATTATGAGCTGATCAAATGGATCGCGCTTGCTATCGGTATTTCGACGCTGGTGCAGGGCGTGACGAGTTTTGCACTATCGCAGATCCTCGGCGTCGCCGCCCAGCGGGCGATCACCGAGATGCGAAAGCGTGTGCAGGCACACGTCGAGCGGCTGCCGATATCGTATTTTGATTCGACCCAGAGCGGGCAATTGATCGCACGGATCATGAACGATGCCGAGGGAATCAGGAACCTCGTCGGGACGGGGCTCGGGCAACTTTTGGGAAGCGTGGTGACAGCGTCGATCGCGATCGTCGTATTGTTTTATCTCAATTGGCAGCTTACAACCGCCACATTGGTCGTACTGCTCATATTCGGCGGGACCCTGATGTACGCGTTTAAGGTGTTGCGGCCGGTGTTTCGCGAGCGAAGCGTTATCAATGCCGAGGTGACCGGCCGGCTTGGCGAGTCTCTCGGCGGGATTCGCATAGTTAAAGCCTACACGGCGGAAAAGCGCGAGGAACTGTCCTTTGCACGCGGAGCTCACCGGCTGTTTCGCAACGTAGCGAAATCGGTCACGGGTGTATCCGCGATCTCTTCGTTCTCGTCCGTAATAATCGGTGCGATCGCTGTCGTGATGATCGTGATCGGCGGTAACGCCGTACAGGCTGGCGAGATGACGCTCGGCGATTTTTTGATGTACATCTCGTTTACCTTCCTGCTCGCGATGCCGGTTATCGAACTGACCTCGATCGGCACGCAGATCACCGAGGCCCTCGCCGGGCTCGACCGCATCCGCGAGGTGCTGGCGATGACGACCGAGGACGACGCCGATGCCGACAAGCAGGCACTACCCGCGATTGACGGGAGGATCGAATTCGAGGACGTTCATTTCGAATACGACCCGGGCGTTCCGGTCCTGAAAGGGGTCAGCTTTGTTGCCGAGGCTGGGACAACCACAGCTCTGGTCGGCTCGTCGGGTTCGGGAAAGTCCACGATCCTGAGCCTGGTGTTGAATTTTATAAAGCCTTCAAAAACAAGTCCCAAGTTGAAAGTTCCAAGTTCCGAGCCGGACGGAGAAGTTGTTCCCAACTTGGAACCTGGAACTTCGAACGTGGAACTGCACGCCGGGCGCATCCTCATTGACGGCAAAGACCTTCAGACGGTCAAACTCCGGGATTACCGCCGCCGGCTCGGCGTTGTTCTGCAGGACAACTTCCTGTTTGACGGTACCATTCTCGACAATATCCGTTTTGCTAATCCCGAGGCGAATCTGGACCAGATCAAGGAAGTCGGCAAGATCGCCAACGCGAACGAATTTATCGAGGGCTTTCCCGACGGATACAACACCGTTGTCGGCGAACGCGGCGTTAAACTCTCGGGCGGGCAGCGGCAGCGGATCGCGATCGCACGGGCGCTGCTTGCCGACCCGAGAATACTTATCCTCGACGAGGCCACATCGAGCCTCGACAGCGAGTCAGAAGCCCTGATACAAGAGGGATTGAAACGGCTGCGGCAGGGAAGGACTACTTTTGTGATCGCCCACAGGCTCTCGACCATCCGCAGTGCCGACCAGATCCTCGTCGTCGAGGGTGGCGAGATCGTCGAACGCGGCAGCCACGAAGAGCTTATCGCACTTGGCGGCCGCTACAAACAGCTTTACGATAAGCAGTACAACTTCGAACAGAATCTTTTTGTTAATCCCGGCGAGGATTTTACGGGGTTACCGGCCGAGACCCTGGCAAAGACAAAACTCTAAAAACCTATGCGCGAACAACAAACATACGCGAACCACGTCAGGTGGTACCCGCTCGTCCATTTCGTCATCTTTCCGCTGCTTACGATCCTGCTGATCTGGAGCATCGTGGACCTCGTCCGTGACTTTTCGACGGATCGGATCTGGAACCTGCTGCTCATTCTCGGTGTCGTACTGGTCTCGTTCGCCGCCCGCCTGCAGGCACTAAGGGCCCAAGACAGGCTCATCAGGCTGGAAGAAAAGCTTCGGTATCGCGAGTTGCTCGCCTCCGACCTGTGCGTCCGAGCCGGGGGCCTGCGGACAGGCCAGATGATCGCTCTGCGATTTGCTTCCGACGGGGAACTCGGTGACATTTTAGAACGGGTGTTAAATGGCGAACTCACGACGTCGAAGGAAATAAAGATGGCGATCCGTGAGTGGCGAGGCGATTATTTGCGGGTTTGATTCGGTGTGTTTGGTGAATTTCCCGCCCGGACAATGGCATAGCCGCGGGTAGGACTGCCAACATAGCGAGCCTACCTTTCAGGTACAACGATGCCAATATTAGGCCGCGAATAGACGACATCGTGGTAAAGCATTACAGCCATGCGGATACAAACGAGTAATACCAATATAGCACCGGCGAAGAAAAACAATGCTCGACAAAGTTGTAGAATGTTGCCTACCGTAGAAACGCTCTGACTCGTGTCTGTTCTCATAATCACCCCATAGTGAATCAGCCCATAAAACAAGATTGCCATAAAAATAGCATTAAACAATAGGTAATCACCGCCAAAAAGTAGGGGAATGCCAAAAGCCCAAAAGGGACCGTATATTATTCCGCATATGCGTTTGACAATAAGTAACGGCACCGAAGAATCTGGCAGATTTGAAATATCGGATGGGCCGTCATATAGAGCTATCGCCGCCCTCAAAAGGAGCAGCACATAGATGAGAGAGAAAACGCCATGAATCAAAACATCCATGCGCTTTGAGCGATGATAGCTTAGGATTTCCATGCTCCGAAGAAACGGCAGCGGCAGGCCGCCTAGCCACTAATTAATACCGATGACGTTGATACTACTCATAAATTTGTGAGTAATCAACGCATTCGATAAAAACGGCGATCGGCGCATGGCGTGGAGATTATCTGCGCGTTTGATCGGTTTCTTCGTTTAGAATCCGTCGCGTGTGTTCAAGCGGGTTGTTCCAATTTAATGTTCTTTGAGGCATGCGGTTAATAAATTGAATCGTTTTCCCGATATCACCTGCTCCCATGTCGCCATCCCAGGCGCTCGAATAACGGTAGTGATACACCAGGTCGTTCATGACGCCCAGCGATGCCCGACTGTCAGTATTCGCGAAGCCAAATCGGAGATAGCCGTCCAAGACTCTTTCGATCTGATCAGACGGTATTTTCTCGAGAGTCAGAAGCTGCGAAAGACCCTTAATGAATATCTCTGGCACTTGCGGGGAATGAGATTTCCTGAAACCACACACGATAAAAGACAGCAGCGTTCGTTCGCTCATAAAAATAAGGTGTTTTCGGCGAACTGCCGTAAACATATGCACATACCAGCTGCCAAGGCCAGTCCGCTCCTCGACCGGCACGACCAGATCTCCAGGTGACAAACCCATAAACTTTTGGACAAGCTTTGTGCATTTCAGATGTAGCATTCTCGCAATCTCGGTGGTTACTATAACATTCTGCAGCGCAAATCCGGTTCAATCTGACTGTAACTCCCGCGAAAGTATCGACTGAATAGTCGGAAATCTTCCCAAGCTCTCCGCACCCCGGCGGGAGATGCCGAACATCGGTTTAATGAACGGGACGAAATAGGTTTTTCCGCGGACGGCGGATTGGTACGAGAATGTGCCGGCGGCCTTCAGACAGCGTTGGATCGTTTGCAGTCGAAATTCGTTTGCAAATTCTTCTTCGTCGATCTTTGACAATCCAAGACGGCGGCGGACGTCGAGAAAATAGCGGCGACGTTCGGCGAGCCATCCGGGTGACGGAAGCTCGGTAATACGGTCGAGCAGCAGGGAAACGAGGTCGTACGTCGGCGAACCGATGCGGGCGTCCTGATGGTCGATGATCCTCATGCGGTCCTCGGCGTCGATCATCAGGTTGGCGGTGTGAAAATCGCGATGGCAGAGCACTCGGGCACGGCCGGCCAATTCTCCGGCGAGTTCTTCGAATTCTCCATCCAGGGCTTCACTATCCGCCTCGCTGAGGGGCTGGTTGAGGTAAGTTTCGAAATAATGCTGCTTAAAGAAATCAAGCTCCCAGCGCAATTTGGCGATGTCAAAGGATTGCTTTGACGCGTTCGACCCCATCTCAAAAGCCTTTCCCGTCAGGGTCTGGATGCGTGCGATCAACGAAATCGCTTCGTTCATGAGCCACGAATACTCATCGGGGTTTGATTCGAGCAGAACGTTTCGCAAAACGCGGTCGCCGAGATCTTCCTGCAGGATGATGCCGCTCGCGCCGTCGAAATCATAGATCTCGGCCACGGGGAGTCCGCCCTCACGAAATAATCTCGTCGCATCAAGGTATGGCTGGGTAGCGGGGTTGAAGCCTTCCGGATAAACGCAGGCGACGGCCGTACCGCCCTTCCACGACACCCGAAAATACTCGCGTGTTGAGGCGTCGGCGGTAAGCTCGATAAATTCGGCCGATTCGCCTTTCGATAAGAGGAAATCGGCGAGCCGCCGCCTGAATTCCGATGCGTCGTGCATATATTAATTTAACGGAACAATATAGTTATCACCCTGGATATAACCGCGCAAAGCCTTTTCCGGGATCTCGGTGCAGCTCCGTACCATGTCCGCTCTCACTATCGCGACGTTCTCGAAATGCTCGCCCGGCTCGATCCTTACGCCGTCGGCGACGATGACACGGTACAGCGTCGCTCCTTCGCCGACAGTGACATTATCCCAGAGTACAGAGTCCTTTAGGCTCGCCGCCCCTTCGAGAATGCAATTTCGCCCAAAATGAACATCACCGACTCCCATCATAGAGAGCGAGATATCCAGGTAACGCGGGATGGTGGAAAGCTCGTACCAACTGCCGTCAGTGATGTGTGCCGCGATCTTCTCACCACGTCGAAGTGCCGGAATATATACGTCAGGAACTATGTCGGAGTACACTCCGGGCTCGATCATGTCCAGCACGCGCGGCTCAAGAATATGAATGCCCGTGAACATCAGTGGAGTCGCTATCTCATGCTCCGTGTCGCGAAGCTCTTCCTCGGTCACCGGTGCGGCGTGCGGCCCAAAGCGTTTGACGCAACCGTCTTCCGTCTCGACGATTGTAAACTTCTCGCGCTTGATATTTGGCTTTAACACCATCGTGGCCAGGGCACCCGACTGCTTGTGCGTTTCCATGGCGGCCGCGATATCTATGTCGGTAATTATTTTGCCATTAACGATGAGAAAGGGGGCATTCTCCAGATGTTCACGAGCGTATGCGAGGGCTCCGGCGGTGCCGAGGATGTCGGGTTGTTCGATCGTATATGCGATGGTCACCCCAAAATCGCTCCCATCGCCAAGTGCCTCGATCACGGATCGGGGCTGATGGTGGAGATTCACGACGATGTCCCTGATGCCAAATTTAGCTACGTATTCGGCAACGTAACCCACCAGCGGTTTGCCCAAAAAAGGGATCGCGGGCTTAGTGCGGTCGATCGTCAAGGGAAACAGCCGCGTACCGAAACCGGCCGCAAGGATCATTGCCTTCATAGAAATTGATCCAGTCCGGATCAAACATTGATGATAAGGGAACTTCCGCGTTTTTGGAAACTACATCCAGTCTCCAACATCCAGCAAGCCATAATCTGCCGAGTTGCATAAATTAAATATTGAACTGTCTATAGCGCGCGTCGTATATTATCTTATGGCGGACCGCCACCCGGATCTTTGACAATGTACATAAACACAGGATTGCTACCTAATTGTGTCAACTTTTTTCAGGACGGCACATACAATGTATTACACGGAAAAAAACGCGGGACACGGGACACTCTTGTAAACTTCACAGGGGTAAGCACTTATCCGGATTTAGCTGTCCCATCGTGGGACAAAATCGACCCTTTTCGAGGGCTCCGGTCAAGCCGGCAGCCGCTTTCCTCATGAAATGTCCCTTCGCACTTCGTGGCCGCTGGTCGATAGACAAAGGGCCCTATACTGCTCTATCGTGAACGGGTGCCTGAGCGCGTTTGCACGTTAATTCATGGATACGAAAACTTTTCCCAAAAATGACCGAAGGGAGATCTTCGGCTGGCTGACGTACGATTGGGCAAACTCGGCGTTTTTCACGACGGTCGTAACGGTTCTGGCCGGCCCGTACCTGACCGCTCTGGCACAGGCTGAAGTCGGGCCGGGTGGTGTCGTCCTGAGCCTCGGACCGTTCGGGTCGATCACATCGGACAATATTTTTCCGTCGACTTTGGCAGCCTCGATCTTTTTGCAGGTATTCCTGCTGCCGGTGCTGGGCTCGATCGCGGATTTCACGCCATGGAAGAAAAAGATGATGGCGTCATTCTGTTACTTTGGCGTCTTTTCGAGCTCACTGCTTTTCTTTATCACAGGAACCTCTTATTTATGGGGATGCCTCTTTCTGCTCACCTCCAACATCTGCTTTGCGGCCACGAACGTTTTTTATAATTCGTTCCTTGTCGACATTACGACCGAAGACAAGCGTGACAAGATCAGCAGCTACGGATACGCCCTGGGCTATGTCGGCGGGCTGATCATGCTGTTTCTAAATCTCGCGCTGATTAATTTTGGCTATCTTGTCGGCATGGACCAGAGTCTCGCCGTCCGCACATCGATGCTCGCGGCGTCGTTGTGGTGGGGAGCATTCGCCGCCATAACTTTTTGGCTGCTTCGTTCGCGCGTGCCGCATCGCGATGCCAAGGGCCGAAACCTCGTTTCCGTAGGGTTTATTGAATTATGGCGCACCATGCGCGAGCTCGTCGGGCTCAAATACACTTTGCTCTTCCTGGCAGGATATCTGCTGTACAACGATGGTATCCAAACGGTCATACTCAATTCATCGGTATTTCTCTCACAGGAGCTCTTTATTTCCCGCGGCGTTGAAAGCGACTCGACGTTTTTGCTGGCGATCTTTGTCGTCGCCCAGGTGGCCGCACTGATCGGGGCACTGGTTTTCGAGAGGATCTCACGTGTCATCGGTGCAAAACGAACTATCATCATCTGTCTGGTGATCTGGTCATCGATAGTGATCTTCGCCTACGGATTTCTCGAAAGCTTCTTACATGCATGGATCATGGCGGCTTGTATCGGCCTGGTGCTGGGCCCTACTCAGGCACTTTCCCGATCGCTTTTCTCTCAGATGATCCCCAAATCAAGGGAATCGGCATTCTTCGGCTTGTATGAGATCTCAGAGAAGGGAACCTCGTGGATCGGGAACGCCGTTTTCGCTATCGTGGTGGGCACGACCGGATCGTACAGGCAGGCGATCCTGGCGTTGATCATTTTCTTCGTGGGAGGCATGGTGATATTGATCTTCACAAACACCGCAAAGGCGATTCACGACGCCGGCAATCTCACTCCGGAAGAAGCTGCGCAAATCAAACCGTAAATTGGATTTCGCGGCGGCGATGGGTATAATTAGCCATAAAATTTAGCGATGACCGAAACGGATAACCACCCCTCCAATCTACCCCCTGGCGAACGTATCGTCACGATCTTCGGCGGGTCGAAATTTTCTGAGGATTCACCCGAGTATCAGGAAGCGAAAGATCTCGGAGGCCGCCTTGCTCGTGCCGGATTTACTATCTGCACAGGCGGGTACCTCGGAATAATGGAGGCCGCGTCACGAGGAGCCCGCGAACACGGCGGACGAGTTTACGGGATCGTGATGAACCAGTTCCGATCCGAGCCCAATCGATACCTGACTGATAAGGTAGCGACAAATCACTTTTACGAACGCCTGCAGAATCTGATAACCCGGTCGGTCGGGTTCGTTGCCCTGCGAGGCGGGATGGGAACGGTAACTGAGATCTCGCTGGTTTGGAACAAGCTTCAGACAGGCGTGATCGGTCGACGGCCGCTGGTCCTGATTGGCGATTGCTGGAAGCCTGTCGTCGAGGCATGGAAAGCAAATCTTGTGGTGAGTGAGAGCGATGTGGGCTACCTCGATTTTGCCCCTGATGCAGAGACCGCCGCAGGAATAATATCCCTTAAATCGGAGGGAGTTGTAATATGAATTGCCCAAAGTGTAACTCCAGGCTGTTGGAGAATGCCAGATTTTGCGGTGCCTGCGGGCTGGTGCTGCAGCATCAGCCGGCTTCAGGCCCGCCTCCGGCCGGTCCTAACGAGGCGTTTCATTTCGATGCTGACGGTCGGGGACAGGGCCGCGGCTATACGTGGGCGATCGAGTACCAGGGAGCGTTTGCCCTGGCCGTCGTGCATCTTCAGGCTGAGCAAGCCATATCTGCCGAGGCGGGGGCAATGGTTTCGATGTCGGGCAATATCGACCTTCATTCCGCATTAAAAGGCGGTGTGTTCGGAGCTCTGAAACGGGCCGTGGGTGGGGAATCGGCATTTGTTTCGACTTTTACGGCAAAGGGCGGCCCGGGCGAGGTTACGTTTGCCCCCGGCGCTCCTGGCGACGTTGCGGGTATCGAGATGAGAAACCAGACCTTTATGGTCCAATCAAGCTCGTATCTGGCGGGCGACACCTCTCTTGTAGTCGACACGAAATTCGGCGGCGCGAAGTCGTTCTTCGGAGGAGAGGGGCTGTTTCTGCTGCAGGTATCGGGTCTGGGCCTGCTGCTGGTCTCATCATTCGGAGCTATTCATCGGCGGACCCTGCGGCCCGGCGAACTTTACGTTATCGACACCGGACACCTTGTTGCATGGGAAGGCCACATGCAGTACAACATCCGAAAAGCGGCGAAAAGCGGCTATCTGAGAAGTTTTCTCAGCGGTGAAGGCCTGGTGGCAGAATTCACCGGGCCGGGCGAAGTGCTCCTGCAGACTAGAAATCTCGCCGCATTTGCCGGGCTGCTAAAACCATTTTTCCCGTCGCAGGGAAGCGGAGGCGGATTTAGCTTTGGCGACTGACGGCGTTTACCAACCCTCGATCTAGTATTAACCTTGACAAGCAATAATCCGAAAGCCCCTGAAATAGCCGTAAGGCAAGATCAACGCCTTGTGGGCCTTGGCGTATCCCGTGGTATCGGCAGAGGGAGTGTAGTCTTTCTGCCCTCAGGGGCCAAGCCTCATTTCCGCGATCACCTGACAGACGCCGACGTGGCGAACGAGATCCGAAGATTCAGTTCTGCGGTTGACACGTCTATAGGACAACTTCGCGCATTAGCAAAATCCCATAAAGAAAACGGCGGGGACCAAGTTTCCGAGATTTTTTCCGTCCACCTGTTGATACTTGAATCATCATTCGTCGATGAGACTGAAACTCTGATCAAGGAACAAAGGGTAAATGCCGAATCGGCTATAGAAAGCATTCGTGGCAAATATTCGGCAAAACAGGCTTCTTTAGCAGACGAGAATTTCAGGGATAGATACCTCGACATTGACGACGTGGCAAGCCGTCTTAAACGTGCAATGAGAGGTACGCGCACTCCAATCAAACTCCACGCTGACGCAGTTGTAGTGGCCCGCGAGCTACGCCCCTCAGCGGTGGTCGAATTAGCGAAGTACCAGCCTGCGGGCCTGATCACCGAGATCGGGGGATGGACCTCTCATATGTCTATTGTTGCCCGTGAATTTCACCTGCCAATGGTCACCGGCATCAAGAATGCGGAAAAATTCCTTACGGCTGGAGATGTGGTCGTTGTCGACGGTAATGCAGGCGAGGTCCTGTTGAATCCTGATGGGTTTTCGGACGGATCTTCGCATTCCGGGCGTTCAGCCGGAACCGTTGAGGCTATGGGTCAGGCTCCACGAGTGATGACCACCGATGGCATAGAAATAGTTATCCGCGCAAATACCGAAGATTCAGACACTTACCGTAGTGCGGAAAGAATGGGTGCTTGCGGCGTAGGGCTTTACCGCTCTGAACTGCTGATTTCAGAGGACGGGTTAGTGCCGGGTGAAGATTCTCAGATGGCATCATATAGCGAAATAGCTCGGGCAACCGGTAAATATGGAGTTGCCATACGTACATTCGATATTTCGCCGGAACATTTGGCCGATAGCGGCAACTCAGAACGAAATCCGGCGCTTGGAATGCGTGCGATCCGCTCAGGACTCTCACAGCCGGAATTTTTCCGTGCTCAGATTCGGGCGATCCTTCGAGCTTCGATAGTCGGAAGGATCGATATCATTCTTCCTATGGTCTCTAATGTCGGAGAGATCGTTGAGGCGAGGTCGATCATCTCCGAATTGGTGGGAGAGATCCGGAACGAGGGTTTTCCGGTCGATGAACCGCGGGTCGGGGTCATGGTCGAAGTCCCCTCGACCGTTTTTTTGATCCCCCGGATCTTGAAGAACGTAGATTTTCTTTGCCTGGGCACGAATGACCTTGTTCAGTATCTACTGGCAGTCGACCGTGATAATGAAGCGGTTGCCGCTTGGTATCAGACATTAAATCCAGCGGTCCTTTCAGCGATCAGAATTGTACTTGAAGCATCCTCTAGTGCAGGTATCCCGACGACCGTTTGCGGCGAAATGGCAGGCTCACCTTTTTATGTGCCTGTTCTGATCGGCCTTGGAGCTCGAGATCTCGGTATAAATACAAACTCGATCGCAACGGTCAAAAACCTCGTTTCAGGAATCTCTGCTGCTGAAACAACTGAAATCGTAGAACGACTCGAAACGTTCGACACCGCCGAGCAGATCGAGAATTTCCTGCGAGAGCAATACCACGAAAACTGGGAAAGCCTTTTTCCAGCTGGCCTGATTTCCGCCAAACATCGCTAGATAAAAAACTTTTAGAATTATTTGAACTTTGCAAGTTTATATAACCGTGAAGTTCCCAGAAAGTCATACCTCGACGCCTATAATTAAAGTTAAGTTGAACGCATCGCGTAGTCGGCCGCGAACCAAATGCCGTAAAATCGGCACATTGTTTTTGAGCGTTATGGCCGTAACCGCCGTTTCAGGCCAATCGCAAGTTCGAAAAAATAACCCCTACGCGCCGAGCCCGGCCGGTAATATTCGGCAAGGCCCGGTTGCCACCTCAAAATCAGCGTTAAACGAGATAGCGTCAGTGAGGCAATCCAGGGCAGAAAATACATCTGAAGTTCAACGGCCACTGTTCGAACCTGTTGTTATTCAGATAAATAAAGAACCTAGGGTTTTGGCTCCGGCTGAGATCTATCGCGTCGGGATCGATGATGTTCTTGCCATAAAGGTCCAAAATGCTGCTAAGGGCGCTGGGTATTATATAGTCAGGCCCGACGGGACGATCGATTTTCCGCTAGCGGGCGAGAATATCTTGGTGGCAGGGTCCACTGTCGATGATATCGGCGCAAAACTAGCCGAATCTATAAAGCTATTTGCCGATCCTAAAGTAGAAGTAAGAGTTCGCGAATACGCGAGTCACAAGGTCACGGTGACAGGTACTGTTAATAACCCTGGGGAAAAGAACCTTCGGCGCGAGGCCGTCCCGCTCTTCGTTATTAAAGCTGAGGCAATGATGGATCCGTCGAGCAACAGCGTGAAGGTCACGGGGGGCACCCGTGAGATCATGAAATACGATCTCAGCGATCCGAAGACCGATAACTTACTGATCTACCCCGGGTACGCATTAGAATTTTCACGAGACAAAGTACCATCAGCGTCTTATTCCATTACAGGCAAACGCGTGACTTCCGGACAAAGGTCTCTAAGCCTTGGCCTCACGCTTCTGCAGGCCGTTGCAACCGAAAAAGCATCCGGAGGGGACCCGAAGTTTGCGATAATTCGCCGCAATCACACGGCTGGAAAGCCTATTGAACTCAAATTCGATCTAAGGTCGATCAGGGCCGGGAAGATTGCCGACCCAACGATCGTGGCAGGCGATATTATCGATATCCGTCCCTGACCTGACGAGTATTCATTGGATTGTAAAACATTTTTTGTTATACTCTTTCAGCCTTGTAGTGAAGCACGTCGGGTGATCGCTGCTGCATAATGCAGGAGAGGAAAGTCCGAACACCAAAGGGCAGCGAGCCGGATAACGTCCGGGCATTCCTTAACAGGAATGACGACAAGTGCAACAGAAAGTATACCGGCCGATCCGTCGGTCAAGGGTGAAATGGTGAGGTAAGAGCTCACCGGCATGTCTGGTAACAGGCGTGGCCAGGTAAACTCCTCGCGGTGCAAGGCCAAATAGGGAAACGCATTTTGAGCTGCCCGCTCAATGCCTGAGAGCGGTCTCGGGTGGCGTTTCCGGGTAGGCCGCTTGAGCTGTCCGGTAACGGACGGCCTAGATGAATGATCACTGCCCGCTATGGCGGGGGCGACAAAATTCGGCTTATAGACGTGCTTCACTCTTCGGCATTTCAGCGTTTCGTATAAAGGAGATTATTTTTGGATGGCAAACAGGAAAGGTGTGTTCATTGGTGCTTATGTTCCAAACGAGTTGAAGGAGTCGCTTCGCAGAAGGGCCGCCGCCGAACATCGCACCCTCTCACAGGAAATCACACGCATCCTCGTTGAGGCTGTCCACGGTAAGGGTTTGCCGGCCGGAAGTGTAGATCGTCGTAATTCCGGGGCGATACCGCGGCGGCGGGCGACAGATCCACCGACCCGGCGAAGGGCCGAGGATTTGCCATACATTCCTGCCGAGGCGAAAAAGAAGTAGTTTGTTTGGTTTTAAGCTAGCAGGTGCTGTGGGCTCGGACCCGGTGCCTTTTTAGCGCAATCCCGTTTCTGTTACCATCGAGATTCATGCAAAAAGAAACGGTACTTTACATACTTATTGCACTCCTCACAGGTTTTATTGGTGGGTTCATACTTGCTAATGCGCTCAATCGAACGGATTATTCTCCTGCCGGCAACCAATCCGGGTCAATGCCGCTGAACGCTACAAGTTCGACCGAATCCGCCTTGAGTCCTGAAGAGATACGGGCAAAGATCGCCGAGGCTGACCAAAACCCTGAGAACTTCGCGTTTCAAAAAGACCTCGGGCTCTCACTTTACCGTTATGGGGCAATGACGCAAAACGCCGACTTGATAGAACAATCGACGCGTTTGCTGGGCCGGGCTCGTTCGCTTAATTCACGGGACGTCGATGTACTGATCGGACTGGGAAATGCCGAGTTCGTCATCGGATTTTACAGAAAGGACCTTGCCAGCTTCGAGAAAGCCCGAGGAACCTACTCTAATGCTCTTGAGATCCGGCCCGATGACCCAGACGTTCAGACAGATATCGGAATCTCGTATTTTGTTCAGGAGCCTCCGGATTATGTCCGGGCAGAGGAGGAGTTAAAAAAAGTAGCGTTGAAGGCTCCGCGGCATGAACGCTCGCTACAATTTCTGGTCCAGGTTTACACTCGACAGAAAAGGATTGCCGAAGCACAGGCGGCGTTAGAAAAGCTGAGGGGTTTCAATCCGTCAAATCCGGCGATAAAGGAATTGAGTTCGCTGATAGCATCGGCTGACGGCTTTAGCAGATGAGAGAAGCGGTTTTTATCCTGATCGTCATTGCTGTTCTCCTAGGCCTTACCCTGCTGAGATACCGAAAGCAGATAAAGGGAATGATCGGACTTGCCCGTACGTTGAGAGAGATCCGCGAAGCTGCAAGCGTTCCCAGAAATGTCGAAAAGAAGAACGAGGCGACCGCTCTCGTAAACTGCTCCAGTTGTGGTGTATGGGTACCCGAGGGTCGAGCTTTGCAAGCTAAGGGAGTTAATTTCTGCTCGGAGACATGCCTTGTAACCCGGGCAGTCAAATAACAAAACGTCCCATGTACCACGCAATCATCCATTCTCCAAAAAGCAGAGCTATGATCGCGCCAACTCCGAGAAATATCCCGAACGGAATCTGCGTTTGAAGGTCCTTTTCTTTTTGGCGCATAACCACGATCCCGCCGATCACCGCACCGGAAAAAGCGCCCAAAAAGATCGTAAGTATCGCAAGGCGCCATCCCAGAAGGGCACCGACGCCAAGCATCATCTTCACATCGCCCAGACCCATCGCATCCACGCCGCGAAAACGCTTCCACGCTGCACCGACCAGCCACAGCGATCCGCCCCCGACAAGAGCACCTAGCCCTGCACCCGCAAGACTCAAAAGCCAGGGTGGGCCTGTTATCCCGCTGATCGGGGCGTAAAGCATATCCGAAAACGCCACCCCCGGAAACACCATCGGATACCCCCCCCGAACGATCAGAGCAAAGATAAACAAGGGATACGTGATCACATTCGGAAGGATCATATGCTCTGAATCAATGAAGATCAGAGATATGACCGCAGCTACAAATATCAATGCAACAGGTAAAAATGGATTGAAACCTATTTGCCAATAGGTAAGAACGAAAACTGCAGCGGTAAGGAGTTCGATGGCCGGATACCGCCAATGGATCGGCTCTCCGCAAGTGCGACAGCGGGCACGAAGCAGCAGCCAGCTTAGGACCGGGATGTTGTCATAAAAGGCAATTGCCTTTTTACATTTTGGACACGTCGAATTCGGGAACACCACCGACATCTCGTTCGGCACCCGATAAATGACAACGTTGAGAAAACTTCCGATCGCGGCGCCGAACGCAAAGACAAAAATGTACGCCACATACTCCGGGAGGCCGGTTAGTGCTTCAAACGACGCAAGTTGAGTATTTCGCATTTATGTCGACCAGAGTCCTTCGGATATCATGTCGTCGATGGCTATGAAAAATGCTTAAGTGGAAGCGGCCGGCGATTTCCGGCCAAAATCATGATAATGCCTCGGCCTGAAAAAGGGAAGGGCCAGTAATTACCGTGATATGCATCACTGACTCGGCCCCGAATAATTGTCTTCATTAATAGGCAGAGCAACAATAAATTTTAGCATCCCAATTAACATTATGAGCTTGTAAACTGCTGTGAATTGTATATCATTTCAACTGAAACGTTTTCCTCTGGACGCGTTTATGCGACAGGGTTTCGACACCGCACAAATTAGATTTTTAATAACGATTTGAAACCAACCGACATAAAAGATCCCGAATATTTCCACAAGGTCGTAGACTGCCAGTACGCTTGTCCTGCGCATACGCCTGTGCCTGAATATATCAGGCTTATCGCTGAGGGGCGGTATACCGAGGCGTACATGATCAACTGGGATTCCAACGTGTTCCCCGGGATCCTCGGCCGTACTTGCGACCGCCCCTGCGAACCGGCATGCCGTCGAGGCCGCATTGATGAAGAGCCAGTGGCGATCTGTCGTCTCAAGCGTGTCGCGGCCGATTATCGCGACGATCCGCTTCCGCTGATGCCGCAAGGACCATTCAGGCCGAACGGCAAGAAAGTAGCTTTGATCGGTGCGGGGCCGGCGTCGCTGACGGTCGCCCGAGATCTCGCACCGCTTGGATACGAGGTCCATCTTTTCGATGAGCAATTCAAGGGCGGCGGATTTATGCTTAGTCAGATTCCGGCGTTTCGTTTGCCCGAGAGGGTTCTCGACGAGGAGGTTAACTACATCCTCCGTCTTGGTATTCAAACTCATTTCAAGAATTACGTTTCATCCCTCAAAGAAGTACTTGAACAGGATTATGACGCGGTGTTTGTCGGTACAGGAGCTCCTCGCGGACGCGACCTGCCCGACCTTCCGGGTCGGCAGGAGGGTGCCGCTAACATCTTTATCGGGATTAACTGGCTCGGCAGCGTCGCTTTCGAACACACGAGTTCGATCGGTAAGAGGGTGATCGTGCTCGGCGGCGGTAATACAGCCATGGACTGCTGCCGCACGGCTCGCAGGCTCGGCGGTGAGGACGTCAAGGTCATCGTCCGCTCGCCGTTTGCCACCATGAAGGCGAGTCCTTGGGAAAAAGAGGATGCAATGCACGAGGACATCCCGATCATCGATAACCACGTGCCGAAATCGTTTGTAATTGAGGACGGCAGGCTGGTCGGCATGACCTTCGAGAAGGTCGAGGCAAAATACGACGAGAATGGTAAGCGGAGTCTCGTGCCAACGGGTGAACCGGACGCATTTTATCCTGCGGACGATGTATTGATCGCCGTCGGCCAGGAGAACTCATTCCCGTGGATCGAACGGGATATAGGAGTCGAATTCGATAAGTGGGAGATGCCCGTAGTCGACAAGGTGACTTTCCGGTCAACACATCCAAAGGTATTTTTCGGCGGCGACGCTGCTTTCGGGCCCGAAAACGTCATTACGGCTGTTGCCCACGGCCATCAGGTAGCTGTTTCGATGCACCTGATGTGCGAAGGAAAGGACCTTATATCCGATCGCCCGTCGCCCCATACCAATCTGCATTCGATGAAGATGGGCATCCACGAATGGGCATATGACAGCGAGATCGACGAATACGATCGTCTCGTAGTCCCGCAAGCTCCTAAGACAAAGACCTTGGTAAATAGGAAACAGGAGGTCGAACTGGGTTTCGACCCGCTCGCGGGCTTTGAGGAAGCCAAGCGCTGCCTTAATTGTGATGCTCAGACAGTCTTCGACGCTCCGAAGTGCATCGAGTGCGACGCGTGTGTGGACATCTGCCCGACGAGCTGCATCAGTTTTATTCCGGATGGCGAAGAATCGGACATTCGAAATCGAACAAAAGTCCCGGCCCTGAATTTGACTCAAGATATCTACGTGGCCGACGGCCTCAAAACCGCCCGCGTAATGGTCAAAGACGAAGACGTCTGCCTCCACTGCGGCCTCTGCGCTGAACGCTGTCCCACCGCCGCCTGGGACATGCAGGCATTTTGGTACAACGTAACGAAGGCGGGCGAGGCCAAATATGGCCCGACAGTCGTCGGCAATCTGGTTCAGATCCAAAGGAACGGGAGCAGCCGATAATTTTCATCTGTGTGAGCGGGCTGTATTCCGCCGCCGAGAAAGGAAGTCGAAGCTAGGAAGGTATATAGGAAATTCGTTCGGTTGGTTCATAGTTCGATGGCTGTAAATGATTTTGTAATTCGCTTTGCTAACGTCAATGGCACCGGATCCGCCAGTGCGAATGCGCTGTTTACCAAGGCGGTATTTCGAATGGGCGTGCCTGTAACGCCCAAGAACATCTTCCCGTCGAATATCCAGGGGCTACCGACGTGGTACGAGGTGCGCGTTTCAGAGAAGGGATACCTTGGGCGACGTGAGGGTGTTGACGTAATGATCGCTGTCAATCCGCAGTCGATGAAGAAGGATTACGCCGATGTGCGCGAGGGCGGCTATTTCCTTTACGACAACACTAAACCACTACCGCCCGGGTATGATCGCATCGACATTACTCACCTTGGCATCCCGATGACCGCTCTCTGCAATGAGGAATATACAGACGCACGGCAGCGGCAGCTTTTCAAGAATATAGTTTATATCGGAGCTTTGTCGGTGTTATTCGACATTCCATTCGATGTGCTGGAAGGGATGATCGGCGAACAGTTCAGAAAGAAAGAGAAGCTTATCCCGCCTAATATCACCGCTCTTCAACTTGGCGTTCGATACGCTAAGGAGAATTTTGAGTGCCCCTTTGGCCTTCGCATCGAACGGCGGGATCTTTTAGGAGACAAGATCCTTTTTAGCGGCAATTCGGCCTGCGCACTGGGTGCGATATTCGCCGGAGCGACGGTAGCGGCATGGTACCCGATCACGCCTTCGACGTCTGTTGTCGATGCATTCGCGAAGTACGCTGCGAAGTACCGTGTTGATCCCGTAACCGGCAAGAATAACTATGCGATCGTACAGGCAGAGGACGAACTGGCGGCGATCGGCATGGTAATGGGGGCAAGTTGGAACGGGGCTCGGTCTTTCACAGCGACCAGCGGCCCCGGTGTCTCGCTGATGAATGAGTTTCTGGGCCTCGGATACTTCGCCGAGGTTCCAACCGTATTAATCGACGTACAGCGGACGGGCCCTTCGACCGGTATGCCGACTAGAACGCAGCAATCTGACATTCTGCTCGCCGCATACGCTTCGCACGGCGATACGAAGCATCCGCTTCTATTCCCAGCTACCCCAAAAGAGTGTTTCGAGATGACGGCCGACGCGTTCGACCTGACCGAACGCCTGCAAACGCCGGTCATTGTAATGACCGATCTGGACCTCGGTATGAACGATCACGTTACAGACCCGATAACTTGGAATGACGCGCGTGAATACGACCGCGGCAAGGTCCTTACTGTCGAACAACTCGACTTTCTTACGAGATCTGTCGATCGAATGCAGGCGGCTGTTGACGATCACGATCCTGTGACCAACGGTAACGGGAGTGGCGATCTTGGAGCTACGCTCTCTGAACTCGATGCCCAGACCCACGGTGACCATTCAGTAACGCAGCCGCTGGAGCAATTCAAAGGAAAATGGGGAAGGTATTTGGACGTCGACGACGACGGTATTCCTTATCGTACGATCCCCGGCACGCATCCGACTTCCGGCGGATTCGTAACCCGGGGCTCATCCCGCGACGAGTATGGCGTCTATACCGAGGACGGAGATGCTTATCGCCGCAACGTTGATCGTCTGGCTAAAAAATGGGACACAGCGAAGGAGATGGTGCCCCAACCGGAGTTCTTTGTCAACGGAGGTTCGGACGGTGTAATTTTCTTCGGCACATCTACTTATGCAGCGGAAGAGGCGATAGAACTTCTTTCCGAAAAGGGAATTCAACTAGATGCAATGCGTGCCCGGGCCTTCCCATTCGGCAAGCTATTCAGAGATTTCGTTGATTCGCACGCACGCATTTTCGTGATTGAGCAGAACCGCGACGCTCAATTCAAAAGCCTCATAATGATCGAATTAGGTGTTGACGCATCTAAATTGGTGTCTATTCTAAATTACGACGGCATGCCGATCACAGCAGACAATATTTTAAGGCAGATAAAGCATAATACAGATAAGAATGACTTACGTTAGATCGACATTCCGGCATCCCGCACTGCCGAAGAACGACCTCGGTTATACAGTGGACTATTACGAAGGTTCATTGTCGACGCTTTGTGCGGGGTGCGGACACGATTCGATAAATGCGGCTATTGTGCAGGCTTGCTGGGAGATGAATATCGAGCCGCATAGGGTGGCAAAGCTCTCGGGCATTGGCTGTTCGTCGAAGTCGCCCGCGTATTTCTTGTCGAATTCGCATGGGTTTAATTCAGTTCACGGACGCATGCCCTCGGTAGCGACAGGGGCGAACATGGCTAATCGAGATCTGATCTATTTCGGCGTCTCGGGTGACGGCGACACGGCTTCGATCGGTATGGGGCAGTTTGTGCATGTCGTTAGACGGAATCTGCGAATGGTTTACCTCGTGATGAATAACGGCTGCTACGGCCTCACCAAAGGACAGGATTCTGCGACCGCCGACGCAGGGTCTATAAACAAGACGGGCCATGAGAATCTTTTTGCCGCGATCGATCTCGCAAGCCTCGCGATCGAGCTGGGAGCGACATTCGTGGCGCAGAGCTTTTCCGGCGATAAGGACCAGCTGACGCCGCTCCTGAAGGCGGCAATGCGTCATAAAGGATTCGCAATGCTGAACGTGATCTCGCCGTGCGTTACATTCAACAATAATTCGGGTTCGACCAAGTCCTATGATTACGTACGCGAGCACGTTGCTGCCACCGCGACTATGGATTTTGTGCCCCTGATGCGTGAGATTAAGACCAGCTACGAGGCCGGGTCTATACAGGACCTCACGATGCACGACGGCTCGGTTGTACGTCTGAATAAATTGGCGAAGGACTGGGATCCAAACGACCGGCTCTCCGCCACTAACGCCGTGAGGAATGCCAAGCGGAGGGGCGAGATCCTGACCGGTCTTCTATACATAAACGAAGACCCGCCGGATCTTCACGACATACTTAATACGACCGACAGGCCTCTAAACTCCTTGTCGAAGAACGATCTCTGCCCGGGAACACAGATCCTCGATTCGTTCAATGACGGTTTGAGATAGTTCTTCCAAAATATCGAATAAGCCAACTCTGAAAGAGACTCGAACGAGTTCTTTCTGAGCTGGCTTATTTCGCGATGTCTGCTAAACCGCCTCAGACTGTGAGGTAAAATTAAAGGCTTTGATCTTGAGAGCAGGCATCACCGCCCCGCCACCGCCTCCGCCTTCGCTCCCGCCGACCCTCTCAGGAACGCCGATCATCTCGACATTTCCCGGAGCGAGCATCTGGGTCATCGATTGATTGAAGCGAAAATTCTTAACCGGATAAGAGATCTTTCCATCCTCGATCAGCCACACTCCGTCGCGTGTAAGCCCGGTAGAACTGGCAGTGCGGGCGTCAGTACTGCGGATGTACCAAAACCGGCTGACCAAAATTCCACGTTTCGTCGACCGGATCATCTCATCGATCGAAGCAGGAGCAGAACTCGACGCTATTATCGTATTGACAGGGCCTGCAGTCGGTTCCTTACCTTTCTGTTTTGCCCAGGAGCGGTTGTAGACGAGGTTTTCGAGTAAACCATTACGCACCAAATAAATCTTTTCGGCCGGGATGCCCCCCTGGGAGGCCTGGGATCCTTGGAGGTCCGGGTGCCATGGGTCACTGAAAATATTTATTCGCTCGTCGAAGACGCGTTCCCCCACCCGCGTCTTGCCGCCCGGCGCCGAATAAACGCTGCGACCCTCTTCAGCATTACGGGCATTAAAAGTATTCGCCAAATTGCCTAACAGGTCTGCCACAGCCTGCGGTTCGAGGATAACGGTATAAACGCCGGGGTCTATGGTTCGGGCATTAACGCCCTCGACGGCCTTTCGAATTGCCTCTCGGGCTATCCGCTGGACATCAAGCTTGGCGATGTCATAGTGGCTGCGAAGAAAATAGCCCGATGCCGAACCATCTGGCATTCTCGCTGTGACGGAAAGGCTGACACTTGTCAGGCGTTCAAATTCAAAGTTGCCGTTCTTGGTAGAAGTTCCGTTCGCCTGCGCCCTTGCTTGATGAAATCCGGCGCCGATCACCTTGCTTTTCTCGCAATCCGCGATGATCGCCCCAATGCCTTTCGCACGGGCGGGAAGGGATAGATTGGCGGTTGCTTCCACATACCGGTTCGTGGGTTTGTAAGCCTGTTTTCCGAGCGTCGGCACATATTCACGGTCAACCGGCGACGTGCCGGCGATCTTTGTTGCTTGCTCGACCATCATTCTTAGGCTCGCGTCATCCGTGTCGTTCGTCGACGCTGAGCCTCGCCGTCCACCGATCCAGAGCGTTACATTAGCACCGCGAGTCAACCGCGAGCCGCTGGTCAGGACATTATTATTCGCAAATCTAAGATGCGAGTGTTTATCGCTGTTCACGCTCGCCGTAGCGTCGTCGGCCTTTACGAGCGAGAGGATCTTCGCGGTCAGCGCTCTTGCATCACGTTCTGTTAAAAGCATTGTTTAATGGTCCTCCATATCACCGGCGCTCGGCCCCGACGCGGTATTTAAAACGTTGATCTGTCTGAACCTTGCTATTGGGCAGCCGTGCGATACCGCATTCGATTGACCGGGCTCGCCTTTGCCATCGTTGAACGATCCCGGCATAAGATATGTCGAACGGCCGCCAAGCCCATCACAGGCAGCCCAGAAATCTGTAGTTCGCGATTGATATGCAACGTCCTTCAGCATTCCTACGACCTTTCCGCCCTTGATCTCCCAGAATGTTTGTCCGCCAAATTGGAAGTTATATCTCTGTTGATCGATCGAGTAACTGCCCCGGCCATAGATGAGAATGCCTTTGTCGATGCCCGATACGAGTTCGCCCTGTGACACATCTGTCTTCGCGGGAGGCAGCGATATATTAGGCATTCGCGGGAAGGGAACGCTGCTCCAGCTGTCTGCATGAAGGCAACCGTAGGATTTCGAATGGCCGATCAGCGGCGCGAGGTCGCGAGTAGTCTGCCAATTGACAAATATCCCGTCTTTGACCAGATGCCATTCCTGTCCGGGTACGCTCTCGTCGTCATATCCAACGGTGGCTAATCCATGCGGCTGGGTCCGGTCTGCAACGAAGTTCACGATCTCGGAACCGAATTTTAGTTTTCCGGTTTTGTCCGGTGTAAGAAAGCTGGTCCCGGCATAGTTCGCTTCCCAGAGAAGCGCTCGGTCGAGCTCAGTCGGATGCCCAACTGACTCATGGATCGTTAGAAACAGATGAGACGGGTGCAGCAAGAGGTCATAATTACCCGGCTCGACCGATTTTGCCTTGAGCTTCATCACGGCATGGTCGGCAGCCTCGCGGGCGTCGGCTACCCAGTCGTGTTTAGACATGTATTCATAACCGATCGCCAGCCCCTCACGCATCGAGTTGACGGTTTGAAAGTCATTTGTCGAACGGTCGACAGCTGTAACCGAATAACTCGGATTACCGCGAATAAGATATTGCTCGATACGGGAACCGTCCGACGTCGCAAGATATTTCTGTTCGTTGACCCAGCCCATCGATGAATTAACAAAACTCACGCCTTTGAGTGCGAGTGCTGCTTCGTTAATTTTTAGCAGCAATTCGACCTTTTCGTCTGCCGGAACGTCAAAGGGGTCTTTTTCAAATGCACTCCGCCAAGATGCCTTTACTCGGGGCGTCGGCACAAGTTCGACTTTACGTCGCTGGATCGTTGAATTCGCCTTAGCTATGTTGACGGCCTCAGTGGTGACCCTTTGGACTTCTGCGGCGGTGACTATAGGGCTCGCTGCAAACCCCCAGGTTCCGTTAACGAGAACGCGCACACCGAAACCGAAGTTTTGTCCGCTAGATACATTAAGAACCTGTTTCTCACGTGTAGAAACGTTCTCTAAACGATAGCGGTTTATTCGGATGTCCGCGTAGCTTGCACCCAGACGCTTGGCCGTAGCCAGTGCTGCATCAGCGAGCCGGTCTTTATTGACATTCAGAAAATGGCTGGTAGCCGCGTGCGCGTCATAGACCCAGGTCGGCAGCGTCAAAGCACCGAGGGTAACTCCGGCGGTCTTTATAAAATCACGACGAGAAAACGTCATATTTTCCTCACTTTTGCAAAACAATTAAAACCAGAACGGTGCAGAGATTCTATTAGGAATCGCTTTGTTATGTCAAAGAACGGCAACGGCGGGTTCTATGCCTGGCGTTTCTGATATACCCAAGGGGAAAGGTCAGCCCAAAGGTCTGAATTCTATTAATTCTGGAATTAAGGACTGAATGAAGGTATTGGATACTTGAAAAAGGATTCTTAAGTAGCGACGAGAGCGACCTTGGAGGCTTGCAGATCGTTAACGAGGCTGCCGACCCTGTCGGTTATTGCTACAGGTTCTCTGCGTCGGCCTCAAGAACTTCCTCGCACTTTCAGGGGGTGTACTCGCTAAATGTTTATTGACGAGAGACGCGGACACATCCGGGGAGCCTTTCGCTAATATAAGCGTAAATGCTAGTGGAAATTTGGCGTTATGTATAAAAGAATACTTACATTTTGAACTCCAAATATGTTATAGTCACGCCATTAGCGATTTACTGTACGACGGTTCGACCTTCGAGGGTGCGAATTTCGTTGAACGGCTTGGGTATTAGCACATGTTTGAGTGTTAATCCGCGTAAGCTCCTTAACGGGAGCAGTAAGATTCATGGTTTATTTCGTATTTAGTTTTTAGATTGTACCGGACCGCAGTTTATGGAGGGATCACAGATGAGTGGCAGATTTAATGGAGCGTTTTTAGGACGCCTGAACAAAAAGGTATTTTATTTTTCAGCATTAGCCATGGTGGCCGTTGTGGCAGCAGGGCTTTTCATATCGTTTGATAACCCGATCACCGTATCGGCGCAAAGGGGTGACGACACTCGTCGAGCTTCGCGTGACACGAAAGTGGCCAGGGCCGATATGCTTGGCATTGCATTAGACCTGCGTTCGGCGGGCGATCATACAGTGTTTGCCCAAAAAGGCATTCGGGGTGATGGCGTCGCCAATTTGCGCGGCAAGTCGGGCACCGGTTCCGATGAAGCATCGCTCGGCGAGAACGGCAGCGGCCTTAAGGCCCGCAGCGATTTCACGAAATCATTTTCGGCCATCAACCAGCTTCCCTGTGAGGAGCTCGATGGCGAGCTGACAGGCGGCTCGTTCAAGCCTGGCGTTTATTGTGCCCCATCAGCGACGTTGTCACAGCAGATGATCCTCGACGCGGGCGGCGACTCGAACGGCATATTCATCTTCCGCACGAGCGGTTCGATTAAGACGGCTGAAGGCTTTCAGATGACGCTCGAGAACGGGACAACCCCTGGCAACGTGTTCTTCGTATCGGGAGACACGGCATCGATCGCGGACTTTGGCTCTATCTCAGGCAGCGTGATCGCACGCAACACGATCACCGTC
>JBGTIP010000065.1:0-62146 GCA_041745615.1 Pyrinomonadaceae bacterium
CGCGGGGAGCGGTGGGAGACAAATAAAATGGAGAACAGATCTACGTCGTCAATGACTCGCCAACTTCAACTCTCCGCCCAGCGCGGAAGGGCGAAGCTCCGCCTTGACAATGACACCGTCTTTAGAGATGGCGTATTTGTCACATTTGTCCCATTTGTCCAAGAAATAGTTTCTTGCAGGACGGCAACCTTTTTATCGGGGTTGCCGCCTAAGTCGTTTAGCAGCGTCAGCCACGAATGGCCCGAATAGCACGAATTATTGCCGTTCGAAACGTCTAACCCTACGGGATAGTGAGGTTCGGCTGCACAAGTTCAGAAAAGCTATTCGTGTAATTTGTGTAATTCGTGGCTAAAATCTCCTCTTAAGGCTAATATTCCGTTATGCTCGCACGAATTCTCCTTTTGATCGGACTCCTCGCCATGTCAATCTTTGCCCAAGCCCCGCCGATCGAACCGGGTGTTTCGCAGGAACTCGCTAAGTGGCGGGCCGCTCAGTACTCCGACGTCCGCTATAAGCTCAATCTGACCCTCGAAAAGATGTCGCCGGTGTTGAAGGGGACGATCGAGATAAGGGTGCGAGTGGGGGAGAAGGGGAGTGGAGGAGAAAAGGAGACGGCGGGATCTGGGTCAGAACCGGGAGCGGTAGCGACTGGGTTCTCAACACCGATAGTTCTCGACTGGCGCAGAATAAAGGGACACGAAGATAAATCGACGATCTCCAATGTATCGATCAATGGCCGCGTTTTGAGTCCCGGCTTTAGCCGGCAAACGGCCGTCGGAGGGCCGCCTGAAGGCGGGACTCAGAACGCGTACGAAGAATCTAATGAACACCTCATCTTCCGCGATGGCGTCGTCCTCGGCGAGAATGTCATCAAGCTCGATTTCACTTCGCCGATACTGACCAGCGGGTCGGCGATCACGCGGTACGTCGATAAAGAAGACGGGTCGGAGTATATCTACTCGCTCTTCGTCCCGTCGGACGCAAGCACGGCGTTCCCGATATTTGACCAGCCGGATCTGAAGGCGAGGTTTAGTTTGTCGGTCAGCGTTCCAGGTAACTGGAATGTGATATCAAACACTTCTGCAACAGTAGCTGAAGTCTCAGTGAAGGGCGGTGCCACTTTTTCCACGCACGGAGGGAAAATAGCTTCTATTGAACCGATAGCAACCATTCGGCAGGAATTGCCCGAAACAAAACCCATCAGCACATACGTCTTCGCGTTCGCGGCGGGTCCATGGGAAAAAGTGTCGGTACCGGGAGCGGTAGCGACCGGGGCTGTTTCATCCGCGTCGCCAAATGCCCGCGTCGCTACCGCTCCGGGTACTGACAAGACTGAGCCGCCAACATCGATTTACGTCCGCAGATCCCAGGCAGCCAAGTTCAAACCCCACGCCGCTGAGGTCTTTCGTCTTAACCGCGAGGCTATCAAATACTTTGAGCAGTATTTCGATTACAAGTTCCCGTTTCCGAAGTACGATCTGGTTTTGATCCCCGAATTTCCGTTTGGCGGGATGGAGCATGCGGGGGCTACTTTTTTGAGAGAGTCGTCGATCATCTTCCCGCAAGAGCCGACTAAGAACGACCATATCTCGCGGGCCCTGCTGATGTTTCACGAGGCGTCGCACCAGTGGTTTGGGGATACAGTGACGATGCGTTGGTTCGACGACCTGTGGCTGAAAGAGGGCTTTGCTACGTTCACCGCGTACAAGGCGATGGAAAAGATCATGCCCGAGATGAACGCCTGGAAGGTCTTTTACGAACGCGTCAAACAGGCCGCCTACCAGACCGATTCGACCAAGGGCACGACGCCGATATATCAGGAGATCCCAAACCTCTCCGCCGCCAAGAGCGCCTACGGCAACATCGTCTATAACAAAGCCCCGGCGTTCCTGCGGCAGGCGGAGTTTTATCTCGGCGAAGACAAATTCCAAGCCGCCGTCCGTGCGTTTTTGAAGAAACATGAGTTTGGGAATGCGGGTTGGGAGGATTTGGTCAGCGAGTTCGAGTCGGCTACGGGCAATGATTTGAATAAATGGGCAAACGGCTGGGTAAAGCAGCGAGGCTTGCTTTCGACGAAATTTTCCTCCGGTCGAAGTGGTGATTCCCGCATAAATAACGGAGGGGTGATCGGCGCATTCTCTGAAGAACATAGCCTAGACCCCGGTACCTATCAGGAACGAAAATTCCGAGTCGTAGTTTTATACGATAATGGAACTCGGGAAGTACTCGATCATCAGCCATACACTGACGTAAAAACCACAACCTCACAAAAGACGCGGTCGGGAAAGCTCATCTTTCTCAAGCGTGATCCACAACTGATTTTCCCAAACTACCAAGACTACGGCTACGGCATTTTTCTGCTCGATGATAAGAGCCGCGATTATGTTCTTAAGAACATCCAGAACGAGAAGGACCCGTTCCTGCGGTCGATGATGTGGGGAGCACTGTGGGACAGCGTCCGCGAGGGTGAGCTTGATCCGAAGGAGTATGTGAAGTTGGTGGTGAAGGTGCTGGGATCTTCCCCCGCGGGCGGTCGAACCACCCCGTCTGCCGGTCAAAAAGCGACCGGCATCCACCCCTCCTTATCCAAGGAGGGGAGCCAGGCGGTTGATGACGAATCCACCGTTGCCCTGCTGCTGGGTCGTGTCTCAACTGCGATGAGGTACTACATCGACCCCGCCGGACCGCAGGCACCCTTGCCTGCATCGGCACATCGTACCGAGAGGTCTAAGGGTCCTGCGGACGCTGGGCAGGCTGGGAGCCTGCGGTCCGACGTCGAGGACCTGCTCATCGAGCGGATGCAGAATGCTGGGACGCTCGGGCAGCGGATCACTTTTTATCGGGCGTTTCTGAATGTGGCGGCGAGTGATAGGGCCCGGGGGGTGTTGAAGGGGATGCTGAAGGCGGATCCGCTCGTGTCTTCGAGTGGGCCGAGCCGTTCTACCACCCCGTCCGCCGAAGCGGCGTCCACCCCTCCTAATCAAGGAGGGGAGCCAGAGAGTTCTACCACCCCGTCCGCCGAAGCGGCGTCCACCCCTCCTGATCAAGGAGGGGAGCCTGAGAGATCTACCACCCCGTCTGCCGAAGCGGCGTCCACCCCTCCTAATCAAGGAGGGGAGCTTGGCAGGATCCCGCTCAAGGCCAAGGACAAGTTCGACATAGTTACTCGTCTCATAATTTTAGGCGATCCGGAGGGCATAAAGCTGCTCGCGGAGCTTGAGAAAACTGAGACGAGCGATGATGCCAGGCGTTGGGCGTATGCCGCGAGGGCGGGTGTCCCAACCGTGGAGAACAAGGCGAAGTACTGGAACGATTTTGTCAGTAACAAAGACATCTCGGAAAGCTGGATCGAGGCGGCGTTCGGGCCGTGGAACTCGACGTCTCACTCTGAGCTGACCCTGCCGTACCTCCAACGTGCACTCGCCGAGCTCCCTAACCATAAACGCAATCGCAAGATCTTCTTCGTCAACGGCTGGCTTGGCTCGTTCATCGGCGGGCAGCGGAGCGAAGAGGCATTGGCGGTAGTGAATAAGTTCCTCGCCGATAACCCCTCACTCGATCGCGACCTTCGTCTCAAGGTTTTAGAGAACGTCGATGTGATCGAGCGGGCGGTGAAGATCCGTGGGGTGAAACGGTGAGTTTCCACCGCGGAGACGCTGAGACGCAGAGAGGAAAAAGGGCTTAGCCGCGGATTTGCGCGGATGACGCGGATGATGAGCGATGGCCCTTTCTTACTTGCGGGGTTGTGCAAAGTCTTTAGAATTTAGATTTCCCGCCAAGTCGCAAAGATCGCAAGAAGAAATGAGAGCGAGTGACTTTCTAACCTTTGCGGCCTTTGCGGCTTGGCGGGAAAATTTCTTTTCCGGGTCTAGACTTGCGGCCCCGTGAGCTGTAAAAAAAGGCCGCCTTTGGAGCAGCCTTTTGATTGAAATGAACCTTGGTGAATTAATAAACCGAGCGGTCGGCTGAATTGATCTTGACGCCGCCGTTGGTTGTGATAACCCGGATCGGGGGGCCGCCGCCGTTCATGGCGGTGGTTATCCGTTTCGACCGGGATCGTGAGGACCATTCGTCACCTTTAATATTTTCAGTAGTGACATTTAGGCTTGGGATCTCGCTCTTGAAGCCGCCGTTCACTGTACCGGTTTCGACGGTCGCCGCGTAATTTTCAGGCAAAGTGATATTTACGCCTCCGTTGGTCGTCGTAACATCAAGGCCGCTGCCGCGCCAGGAAGTTCCGGCCAGCGTGACATTCACGCCACCGTTGGTGGTCCGGCCCTTTACACTGCCTGAAACATTGGAAATGTTGATCCCGCCGTTGACGGTTTCGAACTCAGACGAGCCATCGACACCGCTGATCGAGATACCGCCGTTATGGGCCCTCAGGTTAAGGCTTGTCGACCGGGGAACAAGGACCTGATATGAAACGGACCAGTTCTTATCTTCGGAAAAACTTTCAGCCTTGATCGTGCCGCCCGTGTTTATCCGGATGGTGCCAGCGGCCGCCCTTGCAGCTTCTTCGCTGACGCCCCACGCCTGAACGCATGCCATCACCAGCACGTCTCCGCGATCTTCGCCCTTAACGGAGACCCCGCCGTTCTTGCCCGCGTCGACGGAGACCATCCCGGATGCCGGAACGGAAAGCTGTCTCAGATCAGATGTCGAAACCCGATCGTCCGAGGACCAGTTGTTATTTGAACAGAATGTTTTGGACCTATCTTTGGCGGATTTGTCTTTCTGCCTTTCCTGTCCGAAAGTGTCTGCCGCGGAAATTCCGACCGCTAACGTGATGAATAGGACCGCGATGTACTTCAAGTTACGAGAAATAAATGTCATTGAAAATGCCTCCAGGTGATTTGATAAAGAAATTGTGATTTCTATTACCAGTACACCGGAGGCAGAAAGTTTGTGACAGATTTTTCGCAGAGTGTGCCGCTACGATACCGTGACAACGAGCCCATCGTGATTGACGCGCCAGTCGAGAACCTCGGCACCGGGTTCGGCGGCAAGAGCCGCTTCGACGTCCTGACGCCGGCCATCTTCGCAGAAAAACGCGATGCAGCCTCCTCCGCCGGCACCGCAGACCTTTGGAGCGATGGCCCCGTTCGACAGGGCTGTGTCGATGATACGGTCCATCTGCGGGGTAGTGATGTTCGGCGATAAGCGTTTTCTCTGCGGATGGCTCTCAGCAAGGAGTTTACCCACATTATCCCAATTGCTCTCCAATACGGCCGATCGCATTTCGGTCGACGTATCCCGGATGAGGTCGAATATCTCAAAGATCTCCGTGTCGCCGTCAATGTGACGTTTTGTGATCTCCCAGTTGTTGATACCCGAATTTCTGGGCTCGCCGGTGTAGCAGATCACGATCCGCCGCTCGAGGTCGGCCGCATCCACGGGTAACTCTTCGCGAGTTATTCCGTCAGGGCGAAAATGCAGGCAGGCAACATTGCCGTACGCCGCCGGGTAGTAGTCCTGAAAACCAGTCGGAACGCGGATCACCTGGCACTCGATGTTCGCAGCGATCGGAATAAGGCGGTCTGGCGTGTAGCGGTCGCCGACAAGGCGATTGAGTGCCCCGATACAGGCGATGGTCAGGGTCGAGGAACCGGCGAGACCGGCTCCGGCCGGGGCCTTGGATTCGGTGGTCAAATGAAAACCCGTTTCGGGGCGAAAAAAATAGGCGAGTTTCGATAAGAGCGTGAGCCGGGTATCGTCTCTAAGGCTCGAGATGTTATCAACCGTCGTCTCGACGATATCGTTCTGGTCGATCGACTCGAGGATAATACGACGGTCGTCCCGTGTTTCGATCCGGCAGTGAGCGAGGAGGCCGACGGCAAAATTTACCGTCGCCGCCCCTTCATGGAACAAGAAGAGCGGCGGGATGTCGATCGTGCCGCCGGCAAGATCTACCCGTGTCGGAGCTGAAGCTTCAATTATCACAAGTGTTAATCCTCGACTTATCGGACATGAAGGGGAATTTTAACGTTTGGCAGTGGAAATGCAATGCCGGAGCCCTATTTTTTCTTTCTGAATGTCGCTTTCTTTTTTCTGGCCGGATTTTCTTTTGAATGGCGGTCAACCTTGTTCGGCTCGCGCGTCAGATGCAGGCGTTCGCCGAGGTCATGAAGGGTGTTCAAACCTGCTTCTTCGACGGCAAGAAGCTTTTCTTCGATCAAATGGATGGTTTCGGGATCGGCATCCTCGACTCGATCAGACAGCCAGTACCTCTCGAGCACGTAGAATACGACTATTCCGATCAGCACTATAAAGAACAGTGCTACGCCGATCGAACTGAAATCGCCGATGATAGATGTGATCGCGCCGCTGAAAAAATACCCGACACCCGAAAGCAGCATTACCCAGAGAAAGCAGCTTATGCCGCTGAGCATCACAAAGCGTAAGTACGGCATTTTGCCGACACCGTAAAAAACGCAAATGGCGAGCCTTATGCCGTAAATATATTTGGATATAACGATCGCGGAGGCTCCAAATTTGCCTATTAGTTTCTCGACCCGGGGCTGTGCGACCTGATAAAAGCGATAGTGCTTGGCTTTCTCATGAAAGATCCTGCCGATCATATAGCCGAAGCTGTCACCCACCATTCCGCCAAGCGTCCCGAAAATGATCACCTGCAGGAAGCTGTAAGGACCAAAAAATGAGCTGTGGGCCAGGACACCCGCGATCAGCAATGTGATATCCCCTTCGACAGTGCAAAGAGCAAAAACGGCATAAATGCCGTATTGCTCAATGAATTCGTAGAAGGGGTATTGTTCCATACGGGTAAGCGCGAAATCAGACGGGGCTTTCCAAGAGAGTAACTTTCCCCTGCCAGCGCAGTCAACAAATGGGCCTGGTTGGAGCCAGGCATTAAGTGGATCGAGTGATGACCATACCCCTCAATCCTGCCTTTACGATCTCATTAACTCTACTGTTTGACTGTTGTTAGACTACTGTCTAAAATCGCGGTTAGTTTAGCTTATTTTAGTTCCGGTTATATGGTTGAATCCCCGCAACTGGCAAAAAAGCGCCTCGGCATTGATATTTCAAGTCAGGGATCGATCGCGGTCCTCATAGACGAGAATGATGAGATATCGACTGTGAAGGATATAGAACGTACCGAGGCCGGTAGTATCGCCGAGGTCAAAAGTCTGGTAGAGGAACTCAGATCGGAGCTGCAAGATATCAATACGATCGGGATCGCGGTCCCGGGGCTGATCGATAAAAGGACGAGCCGGGTGGCATATTCGGCGAACTTTCCGGTGCACTCGGATGTCGACCTGGTTCATGAGGTTAAGGCCGCGACCGGCGTGTCCGTGGTTCTCGAAAACGATGCGAATGCAGCTGCTTATGGTGAATTCCGTCTCGGAGCGGGGCGGGGGAGCAGGGATGTTTTTTACGTAACGCTCGGCGAAGGCGTAGGCGGGGCCTTTATTCTTGACGGCGAGATATGGCGTGGGTCGTCAGGGTTCGCCGGTGAATTCGGTTACGTGGCGATCAATTCCGAGGGGCGGCGACTCGAACAGGTGGCGTCATCAGGAAACATCGTCAAGCGGACGCGAAGCAGGTTTCACCAGGACAGCACTTCGTCGCTGAATAATCTTTCGGAAGAATCGATTACTCTCGATGACATAATCGTGGCAGCTGAGCGAGAAGACGATTTTGCCCAGATGATGCTCGAACGGACCGGGATGTACATCGGCACCGCGATCGCGAGCGTGATCAACCTTCTTAACATTGAGAAGATAATTATCGGCGGTGAAATAATGAAGGCAAAGCACCTCGTACTGGATGCGATCATCTCGAGGGCAAGCGACCTTTCATTTCCCAAAGCGTTCGCGTCGACAGAGATCGTGCAGGGAGAACTTGGTGCGAATGCCGCCGCGGTCGGCGCGGCCTTTATCAGCGGGCTTCCGGGCCAAGTGAAGTAATGAGTTTCACCATCCGGGCATATTAACGGAACTTATTTTTAGTGAAATTGCATGATCCAGCGGTCTCGGCTAAGTTTTAGCTACGTGCAATTTGCGGATTGTTCTGATTTTAGTAGAATCTTAAACAGTTTTACCGCAGAATTTTGAGAAGAAAGTTGGCTCAAGGCCTTTCTCGGCTTGTTGCGAGATGTGAGAAATGCCGGGGCCAAATTGTTGTAAGTGTTTAGCGGCGATTGATCTTACGATGGCTCAATTCTTTAACAAAAGTGCAAATAATATCGCCCGGATCAGCATGGTCTCTGTGGCCGTCCTGGCCGGGACCGCGTTTTATGCTTATACGCAGATCGCCCGGTCATCATATCTCACCGGGCAGTATGTTGAGAAGCAGCAGCCGGTCCAGTTCAGCCATAAGCACCACACTGGCGACGACGGAATAGACTGCCGATATTGCCATTCGACGGTCGAAACAACGGCTTCGGCAGGTATGCCATCAACCCAGACGTGTATGAATTGTCACAGTGAGATCTGGGCCGACAGCCCTTATCTGGAGCCGGTGAGGGCGAGTTTTCGCGACAATAAGCCGATCGAATGGGTGCGTGTACACGATATGCCGGAGTATACGTATTTCAACCACAGTATTCATGTAGCGAAGGGCGTCGGCTGCTCGACCTGCCATGGTGAGATCGACAATATGCCGGCGGTTTTCCAGGAAAATACCCTGCAGATGGAATGGTGCATTGCCTGCCATCGTGAGCCCGGAAACTTTATCCGGCCCAAATCAGAGATCTATAACATGCAGTGGCAGGATAATGAGCTCACACCGGCAGAGCGGGTCAATTTGAAGTCCGAATACAAGATCCGCACCAGGGAACTACTGACTAGCTGCTCGACCTGTCATCGATAAAGCCAATAAGAACGGAGCCGGAACGAAAAATGGCAATTCCAGAAAGTAAAAAAACCTTTGCCTCAATACGCGAGAAGATTCTGGCGCAAAACGGAAAACAATATTGGCGAAGTATCGAAGAGCAGGCCGATACGCCGGAGTTCCGCGAGTTTATCGCCCAGGAATACCCGCACGAGATAGAGGAATGGGACAATTCGCTCAGCCGCCGGAATTTTGTGAAGGTGATGGGAGCGTCGCTCGCTCTGGCAGGATTGAGCGGCTGCGTCATTCAGCCGTCGGAGAAGATCGTTCCGTATGTTACCTCGCCGGTTGGAATGTTGCCCGGTAAGCCGGCGTTTTTTGCGACGGCGATGTCTCTCGGTGGTATAGCCACCGGCCTGCTTGCAGAATCCTTCGACGGGCGGCCCATTAAGCTCGAGGGCAATCCGCTCCACCCGGGAAGCCAGGGGGCAACAGATGTTCGGGCCCAAGCCTCCCTGTTGGACATGTACGATCCCGACCGCTCTCAGGAAGTGACGTTTAGGGGCACCTATTCTACATGGGAAAGCTTTATGCCGGCGATCAGGTCCGCGATAGAAGAAAATCGGGCTGATGGCGGGGCCGGAATAAGATTTCTGAGCCAGACGATCACATCACCCACTCTCGTGGATCAGTTCGCCCGAATAAAACGGGAGCTGCCAAACTCGAAGCTGGTGCAGTTCGAGCCGGTAAACAATGACAATGCTATGGCCGGTGCCCGTCTGGCTTTTGGTTCGCCCGCACATACGGTTTACCGATTTGACAGGGCCGAGAGGATCCTCTCTCTGGATGCCGATATTTTCTCGGCTTTCAACGTAGGATACATAAAGGATTTCACGAAACAGCGAGTCTATTCGGAGGCAAAGAAGGACATTTGTCGGCTCTACGCGATAGAAACGACGATCACCCTCACCGGTGCAAAAGCAGACCACAGGCTTGCGGTAAAGCCCAGTGAAATGCCGGAGATCGCCAAAGTTGTAGCCGCCGCTATCGGCGTCAGCGGGGCATCGTCAACTTACACTCAGAATGCAGAGTGGATCAACACGATGGCCCGCGATCTGATGGCCTTCAGGGGAAGATCTCTGGTCGTTGCCGGCGACCATCAACCTCCGGTTATTCATGCTTTGGCCCATGCGATGAATTCGGCACTCGGCAATGTCGGACAGACGGTAGTTTATACCGAACCCCTCTCCCCCGGCTCGGAAATGCTGCAGGTCGAGCAGTTACGCGAACTTGTTACCGAGATCGATTCGGGAGCAGTAAGGCTTCTTGTCATTCTCGGCGGCAACCCGGTTTACGATACGCCGATAGACCTTAAGTTGAGCCCTGAAAGGCTCTCGAAGGTGCCGCTACGTGTGCATTTGGGTACTCATGTGGATGAAACGGCGGTCCACTGCCAGTGGCATATCCCTGGCAAACACTATCTCGAGAATTGGAGCGATGCCCGAGCCTATGATGGGACGGCAACTATCGTGCAGCCATTGATCGAGCCACTTTATGGCGGTAAGAATGCCCATGAGGTGGTACAGCTTTTTATGGAGCAGGAGTTCGACCGTAACGCCTACGATATCGTCAGGGAATTTTGGCAGCGACAAAATATCGGCAGTGGGAAGCCCCCAGTGCCGACGACCGGGCCTGCACCGGTTACAGACACGAGCGGAGGAGCCGGCGGAACAAATCCTGAAACGGCCGCGGTTTCACAACAAGTAGACCAGGCTGCCCGAGCCGGGACCCCAACACCGTCTCCGTCCCCCCCAGCCGGTCCGGAATCGCAGGCGGCGCCCGGGACAACCGGACGGGGAACACCGGCCGGAACGCCCGCGAATTTCGAAGACAATTGGCGAAAGGCCGTCCACGATGGCGTGATTCCTAACACAGCCGCTCAGACAAAATCGGTTACGGCTTCGACCGGGTTTTTAGGACAGCCCGTGACGGCTGCCCAGCGTTCGGGTGAGTTGGAGTTCAATATCCTTCCCGATCCCTGTATCTACGACGGCAGATTTGCTAATAACGGCTGGCTGCAGGAGTTGCCAAAACCTCTCAATAAGATCACCTGGGAAAATGTAGCCCTCGTCAGCCCGCGTACTGCAGAGAGGCTTGGTGTGAATCTTGGGAATGATGATCGGGAATTTGCAGGTGGGGCCCTTGGAGCAAGTTTTATTAATACAAAAGGCGGAAATCTTGTTTCCGAGCTTGTGACGGTCCGTTATCAGGGGGCTGAGATACCGGAGGCTGTCCCGATGTGGGTAACCCCTGGGCAACCTGATGACGTGATCACTCTATTCATGGGATATGGACGTACCCGGGCGGGCCGGGTCGGGATCGGACTCGGATATAACGTATTCGAAGTTTTGCGATCCGACGCGATGAGCGGCTACGGCGACATCGTAAAACGGGACGGCCTGACGACCCATGTGGCGTCGACGCAGATCCATTTCAATATGGAGGGGCGTGACCTGCTCCGCGTTTGGAACCTGGACGAGTACAACAAGAACCCCGATATGGGGCACCAGAAAGATCTATACCCTTTGTCGATGTACCCGTATGAGGAGCATCAGGAGGTCTATAACAAGCATAACAAGTGGGCAATGACGATCGATCTGAATTCCTGCGTAGGGTGCAATGCGTGTGTTATCGCCTGCCAGGCTGAGAACAATATACCTGTCGTGGGTAAGGAGCAGGTCGAGCGCAGCCGCGAAATGCATTGGCTGAGAATCGATACCTACTACTCGGGGGGCGACGTCAACAATCCCGATGGCCCGCATTTTCAGCCCGTTCTTTGCCAGCAGTGCGAACAGGCCCCTTGCGAAGTAGTTTGTCCTGTCCACGCCACGGTACACAGTGCCGAGGGGCTCAATGACATGGTCTATAACCGTTGTGTGGGTACGCGTTATTGCTCGAATAACTGCCCATATAAGGTCCGGCGGTTCAATTTCCTGTTATACCAGGATTGGAATACCCCGCAATATAAGCTGATGCGCAATCCTGAGGTTACGGTGCGAAGCCGCGGTGTGATGGAAAAGTGCACATACTGTACTCAGCGGATCTCTGCCGCCCGCATCGAGGCTGAGAAAGACAATCGGGCGATCCGTGACGGCGAGGTTGTAACTGCATGCCAGGCAGTTTGTCCGACAGATGCCATCATCTTTGGCAATATGCATGACGAAAACAGCCAGATCGCCAGGACCAAAAAAGACAAACGCAATTATATTCTGCTGAATGAGCTGAATACGCAGCCGCGAACGACTTATCTCGCCGGACTGAAAAATCAGAATACGGAAATGCCGGATTATAAATCCAGGCTCAAAGCAGACGACGACCATTAGTTGATGTTGTAGGGAAACCGGACGCCAACTTTCGCGACAATATGCAGGACGCAAAAGAAACCAAAGAAAAACTCTACCCGGACATGATCGAGGGTAGTCATACCTACGCCAGCGTAACTGACAAGATCAGCGACGTTACGCTGAAGAAGCGTACGCCGTTTCATTGGTTCATAGGCTTTACAATTGCGTTCATGGTCGCCCAGCTGCTGCTTTTCTCGACGGTCTGGCTGCTTGCGAATGGTATCGGCATCTGGGGAAATAACCAACCGGTAGGCTGGGCGTTCGATATTATCAACTTTGTTTGGTGGATCGGTATCGGCCATGCCGGGACGTTGATCTCCGCCATCCTGCTTCTGATGAACCAGAAGTGGCGAACTTCGATCAACCGCTTTGCCGAGGCGATGACGCTTTTTGCTGTGGCCTGCGCGGCAATGTTCCCTTTGCTGCATACAGGCCGCCCGTGGCTGGCCGCGTACTGGCTGTTTCCGTATCCCAACACGATGGGGATCTGGCCTAATTTCCGAAGCCCCCTGATCTGGGACGTGTTCGCCGTTTCTACGTACGCTACGGTGTCATTACTGTTCTGGTATGTCGGATTGATACCCGATCTCGCGACACTTCGTGACAGGGCGAAGAACAAGTATTTTAAGTTTGTCTACGCTGCTCTTTCGTGGGGATGGAGAGGCTCAGCCAGGCATTGGCATCGATATGAGATCACATATTTGATCCTGGCCGGTATATCGACGCCGCTCGTGCTGTCGGTCCACTCGATCGTGTCTTTCGACTTCTCGGTTTCGCAGGTGCCCGGCTGGCATGCGACGATCTTTCCGCCCTATTTTGTGGCCGGAGCTGTTTTTGCCGGTTTCGCTATGGTTCTGATCCTCTGTATCCCGCTGCGGCGCTGGTACGGGATGCAGGATTTTATTACTCATGCTCACTTGGTATTTATGGCCAAGGTGATGCTCGCGACAGGCTTGATAGTCGTTTACGGATACGCGATGGAGGCTTTTTTCGGGTGGTATAGCGCCCATAAATATGAAGTCTTCATGGTCAAGAACCGCATCTGGGAAGGGCCGTATTGGTGGTCGTACTGGCTCCTGCTCCTGTGTAACGCTTTGTCGATCCAGCTTCTTTGGTTCTCGAGATTCCGAAACAGCGAATTCTGGCTGTTTACGATCTCGGTTGTCGTGAGTATCGGGATGTGGCTCGAAAGGTTTGTGATCATTGTCACCAGTCTTCACCGCGATTTTCTGCCTTCGTCGTGGGCGATGTATTCGCCCACGATTTGGGACCTCTCGATGTTTGTGGGGACGATCGGATTTTTCTTCACGCTCATATATCTGTTCGTTCGATTCGTTCCGATCATTTCGATGTTCGAGGTGAGGACATTGCTGCCCGAGGCGAATGTGCACGGGCATCATCAGGATTTTGAGGAAAATGTGCTCGATGTTGAATCGACATATGATAAGACCGATCCGCCGAATAAGTAAAGTTTAGAGTTCCGCCTTTAGGCGGCTTAGGGAAGGCCGCCTGAAGGCGGGACTCAGAACGTAGAGATTATGGGAAACAACCTTCACGGGATATTAGCCGAATTCGATACGGCGACTGAACTGGTAGATGCCGCGCGAAAGGTCCGCGACGCAGGATATACCAAGACAGATGCTTTCTCGCCGTTTCCCCTGCATGAGATAGATGAGGCACTTGGGATCAAGCGGAGCATTTTGCCTTACCTTATTTTTGCGGGAGGCCTAACCGGGCTTTTTGCTGGAATCGGGCTGCAGTATTACGTCCATGTTTTCGATTGGCCGATCATAGTCGGCGGACGACCCCACTTCAGCCTGCCGTCGTTCGTGCCCCCGGCATACGAACTCACGATTTTGTTTGCGGCATTTGTCGCAGTTTTCGGAATGTTATTTCTCAACGGGCTTCCGTCGCCGTATCATCCGGTCTTCAATGTGCCGAGATTTGCACTTGCAACCCGTGAAAAGTTCTTTTTGATCATTGAGTCACGTGATCCGATGTACGACTACGAGCAAACACGAAACTTTATGCAGAGCCTTGATCCACAGGAGGTCTTTGATGTCGAAGAATAGTGGTCAGTGGCCGGTGGTCAGTGGTCAGCGGCATTCGAAAAAGACCGGAGCGATCTTGTTACTGCTTGTCGTTTTCTGTTTACTGGCGGCCGGTTGCGGCGTCCGGTTCGATATGCAGGACCAGCCGCGTTATGAGGCGTATAAAGAGAGCGAATTCTTTTCCGACAGACGTTCCTCGCGCGAGTATCCCCGAGGTACGGTGGCCCGGGGCCAGCTCTTTGATAACAAGGCCTTTTATACCGGCAAGATCGATAATCCGGATCCGAACGCCGTCGGCGAATCGACGCCCGGCCCTGGCGGGACCACGCTCGTATCGTCATTTCCAAACGCGATCGATGAATTTCCGATGGCGGTCACGAAGGACATACTGGACCGTGGGCAGGAGCGCTACAACATTTACTGTATAGTCTGTCACGGGCCAGTCGGTAATGGTGACGGGATGGTCGTGCGTCGCGGATTCACCCAGCCGCCGACCTATCACGACGACCGTTTGCGAAATGCACCTGTCGGCCATTTCTTTGATGTTATTACGAACGGTTGGGGCAAAATGAATAGTTATGCGTATGAGGTCAGCCCCGCTGATCGATGGGCGATCGTGGCATATATTCGGGCCCTTCAGATAAGCCAGAATCCCGACCAGAATCTCAAGATGAACCCAATTCCAGCATCGAATACCGCACCGGCGGGCACCCCGGCCAATACACAGGGAGGCGATCGATAAATGGCGAATATCGACAACTATCACGCCCCGGCCGAGATATCGAGACTCCGGCCCCTCGCGCTCGGAATAGGCGGGATAGCCCTTATCGTCTGGGCGGTAGGTGTCTATTTTAATACCGAACAGGCGTTAAGGTCGTGGCTGCTGGGGTTTATTTTTTGGGGCGGTATCGGGATCGGATCTCTGGGGGTTCTAATGCTCCAGTACCTTACGGGTGGAGCTTGGGGCCTCGTTATCAGGCGATTCCTGGAGGCCAGTTCACGAACCCTGCCGCTTATATTTCTATTTTTCATTCCGCTGGCGGTCGGCGTGTATACGCATAGCATTTATGAATGGACGCATATGCCGCCTACGGAGCACTGGATCAAGGCACGAGGCATATATCTGCTGCCCTGGACATGGATCCTGAGGTCCTTGATCTATTTCGCCTTGCTGGGCGGGATGGTCTATCTGCTGAATTCGTGGTCGGCCAAACAAGACAAAAGCACATCGGTCGAGGAATCCCGTTTACTCCTTGAAAGGGCATCGAGGTTTTCAGGGCCGACATTGGTCATATATGCCTTAGTGGTAACTTTAGCCGTCGTCGACTGGGTCATGACGCTCGATCCGCATTGGTTCTCCACGATGTGGGGACTGCTTTTTATTGCCGGATGGGGCTTAAGCTGTTTTTGCTTTGTCGTGGCCATTCTCGCTTATCTTTCGGATAAGGCACCGATGAACGCGGTGCTGGGCAAACGCCATTTTCACGATCTCGGCAAATTGATGCTGGCCCTCGTGATGGTTTGGGCATATTTCAACTTCTCGCAGTTCCTGATCATCTGGTCCGGGAATCTACCGGAAGAAACCATGTGGTACCTGGCGAGAATGAGTGGAGCGTGGGGTTATCTGGGGATCATGCTGATCGTTTTTCACTTTGCTTTTCCGTTTCTCGTTCTTTTGCAGCAGGATTTCAAGCGGAAAGCCAAGTGGCTGGCGGGTCTGGCGATATTTATCCTGATCATGCGAATGGTAGATATGTTCTACCTGATCGGCCCCAGCTATCGCGTCGCACCCGGCGACCTGGCCCAGGGAGCATTTTATATTAGCTGGATGGATATCGTGGCCCCGATCGCGATCGGTGGGATCTGGTTATGGTGGTTTTTTGGTGAACTGATCAAGCGGCCGATCGTTCCTGTTAAAGATCCGTACTTTGAAGAAGCTGTTGCACACGGCCGCGGACATTAGAAAGAGATTATGTCGTCAAAGAAAAGCGCAGAAACTATAAACGATCTGAACAAGCCGTACGAAGAGAACGAGATCGGCTTGAAAGGGATACTGTGGTTCGGTGTGGGGCTGCTGCTTTTGATCGTTATTACGTTTGTCTTGATGTGGGCGCTTCTTAGCGTATTGAATGACAATCACCGTGGTACTGCCGGTCCGGCGAATCCCTTAGCGATGAATCAGCAGGAACGGCTTCCGCCGGAGCCAAGGCTGCAACTGGCACCGGGTTTTGGAGTGGAATCGGAGGCGGGCCGTGTGAATCTCGAATTGCTTGCGCCGCAGGCAGAGTACCGTGAACTGCATAGACAGTGGAAGCAGATCTGGGAACAGGGAGTTAAAGATGCGAAATCCGGGACTGTGATCTCTCTTCCGATCGAGGAAGCAAAGGAACGATTGCTAAGCCAGGGTGTCAAATCGCGGACCGGAGCGGACGCCCAGGCTGCATATGAAGAATCGCTCTTATCGATCTCGGAATCGAGCTCGGGGCGGGTGGCCTCGGAAAAAAGACGATAGTGATGATATTTGCTCGAAAAATCAGTTCTGCCGTACCTATGCTGTTCTGCATGGCGATGATCTTCGCCGCTGCCGGCAACACCTCGTATGCGCAGAAGAGCGAGCACTACAGCTCGCCGCTGTATTCTCCTCGGAAATACGATCCGGCAGCGTCCGTCGCTCCCGGTCTGCCCGAGGCTCTTAAGAGGATCGGGATCGAGCAAAAGCTCGGGGCCCAATTGCCGCTTGACGCCGAGCTTAAGGACGAAAACGGAAAGATGGTGCGGCTCGGCGATTACTTCAACACGGGCCGGCCCGTCATCGTGGCGCTTGTTTACTATGAGTGCCCGATGCTCTGCAACCAGGTGCTGAACGGCCTGACTGGTTCGTTGAAGGGCATTTCTTTCGATGCGGGGAAAGATTTCGACGTCGTGGCGATCAGCTTCGATTCTCGCGAATTCGATGCGACTGAAGTCGCACGTAATAAAAAGATCGGCTACATGGAGCGTTACGGGCGGCCCGGGACTGAAAAGGGTTGGCATTTTCTGACCGGCCGGCAGGAGGAACTCGACAAGGTCACATCCGCGGCCGGATTTTCCTACGAGTGGGATGCCAAGACGAACCAGTTTGCCCATGCCGCGGCAGTTATGGTTGCGACGCCGGACGGCAAGCTCTCGAGATATCATTACGGCATAGACTATGCCCCCCGCGACCTGAAGTTCAGCCTGATGGAATCAACTGAAAGCCGGGTCGGGAATGCCGTCGAGCAGCTGCTGCTCTATTGTTACCACTACGATCCGTCATCGGGGAAATATGGGCTGGCCATTCTGAATGTCATCAGGCTGGGCGGCATCGCGACGCTGATGGGAATGGGCCTGATGGCGCTGGTTTTTTGGCGTCGAAATAAAAAAAGAGATCATTTGGTTGATGAGGGCTGATCGCGTGCTCTCGTGAGAGCGATCAACCTAATTTGAATATGCAGACTACATCGTGGGTACCAATATTTCCCGAACAGGCCTCTACTTTTGCGTGGCAGGTCGATCTGCTGTATTTCTACCTGATCGCTATCAGCGTAGCTTTCACTATCCCTATTGTGGTGGCGGTATTCTATTTTGCCATTAAATATCGTGAGACCGAGAAATACGCGACCCCGGAAGAGATGCATGGATCTATGGTCCTTGAGACGGTGTGGTCCATTATTCCTTTCGTCATTTCGATGACCATCTTTTTGGGCGGTGCGATCGTTTATTTTAATCAGTTCACGCCGCCCGACGATGCGATGGAGATCTACATCGTCGGGAAACAATGGATGTGGAAGGCTCAGCATCAGACCGGACAGCGCGAGATCAACGAGCTGCATGTACCCGTCGGGCGTAAGATAAAATTGACCATGACGACCGAGGATGTCCTCCATGATTTCTCGATCCCGGCATTTAGGACAAAAATGGACGTGGTCCCCGGGCGTTACACGTACATGTGGTTCGAGGCGACAAAGCCAGGCAAATATCACCTGTTTTGTGCGGAGTATTGCGGGTTAAACCATTCAGGAATGGGCGGATTTATTTACGTAATGGAGCAGCGCGACTTCGATAACTGGTTGAGCGGAAGTGTAGCGGGCCAGACGCCGGTCGAACTCGGACGGGATCAGTTCACTAATAAGCTGGGGTGTGCGTCTTGTCACGCCGGTGGTGCGTCCCAGCGCGGCGCCGTTCTTGAGGGAATTTTCGGAAAAGAGGTCAAACTGGCCGATGGCAGCACGGTTATCGCTGACGAACAATACATTCGAAACTCGATCCTTAACCCTGGTGCTCAGATCGTCGCGGGCTATCAGCCTATCATGCCGACATTCAAGGGGCAGGTGACCGAGGAACAGCTTAACGGGCTCGTCGCTTACATTAAATCGCTTACGCCCGGTGCGGGATCTAACACGGGCGGCGGAATGCAGCCTGCGGGAACGGCCACAACTCAGTCGGGGGAAGAGAGTCCTTTATCGGCTCCGAAGGCTAATCGGGGAACTCAGGACGCTCCGGGCAGCAACCCGAACACTCCCGTGAACAACAACAGGTAAGAAGCAGCAAAGATTATGCAAACGCAAGACTCAATTTCAGGTTACGGCGGAGAGCCCAAGCTTAATTATCTTACGAACGGCAGCACGCTTAAATCGTGGCTGTTGACGAAAGATCATAAGCGGATCGCGATCATGTATTTGATCACCGTGTCGTTGTTTTTCCTGATGGGCGGTTTGTACGCCGCTACTATCCGGCTTGAGCTGCTTACGCCCGCCAGCGACCTTCTTGAGTCGGCGACCTATAACAAGGTCTTTACGCAGCACGGTATCCTGATGATCTTTTTCTTCCTGATACCGTCGATCCCCGCGGTACTGGGAAATTTTCTCATCCCGATCATGATCGGAGCTAAGGACCTCGCGTTGCCGCGCATAAACCTGCTGAGCCTTTATATTTACTGGGTCGGCGGCCTTTTGACGCTCTACGGCTTAATGCAGGGCGGTGTGGACACGGGATGGACATTTTACACGCCGTACAGCACAACGTTTTCTAATTCGTATGTGATGGCGGTGGGGCTGGGGATCTTTATCAACGGCTTTTCTTCGATCCTTACCGGATTGAACTTCATCGTCACGATCCATACGATGCGGGCCCCCGGAATGACGTGGTTCAGGCTTCCGTTGTTCGTCTGGGCGCATTACGCAACCAGCCTGGTGATGATCCTCGGCACACCGGTGATCGCCATCACGGTTCTGCTGCTGGCCCTCGAACGTCTCGCAGGGGTAGGTATCTTCGATCCGGCGATCGGCGGTGATCCGATCCTTTTCCAACATTTGTTCTGGTTCTACTCGCATCCGGCGGTCTACATTATGATCCTCCCCGGAATGGGAGTCATCAGCGAACTTATCTCGAATTTTTCACGAAAGAAGATATTCGGTTACGAGTTCATCGCCTTTTCGAGCATTGCAATTGCGGTCTTCGGATTTCTCGTCTGGGGCCATCATATGTTCGTCAGCGGCCAGTCGATGTATGCGGGAATGGTGTTTTCGTTCCTGACGATGGTCGTCGCGGTGCCGTCCGCTATCAAGATGTTCAATTGGACGGCCACTCTTTACAAAGGGTCCGTTTCATTCGATACGCCGATGCTGTATGCGATCGGGTTCTTGGGCCTGTTTCTGATCGGCGGACTTACCGGACTGTTCCTGGGATCAATGGGCCTGGTGGTTCATTTAACCGACACGTATTTTGTAGTTGCTCACTTCCATTACGTAATGGTGGGCGGGCAGGTAATTGCCTATTTAGGCGGGATCCATTACTGGTGGCCAAAGATGACCGGCAGAATGTACTCGGAATTTTGGGGCAAGATCTCGGCGATGCTGGTCTTTGCCGGATTTAACCTTACATTCTTCCCGCAATTCATCTTGGGTTACCAGGGTATGCCGCGACGTTATGCGTCGTATCCGGAAGAGTTTCAGGTACTCAACATTTTCTCGACCGCCGGGGCGTCCGTGCTCGGTGTCGGGCTTCTGATGCCCGCGGTTTACCTCGCCCACTCGCTGTTGTTCGGCAAAAAGGCGGGTGATAATCCGTGGATGCTGCCGGGGCTGGAGTGGCGAACGGCATCGCCCCCGCCGACAGAGAATTTTGAAAAGATGCCGGTTGTAACCTGGGAAGCTTACGAATTCGGAGAAGAAAGCGGCCTCGATCTGGAAGAAGCCAGACGCCGGGACGCTTCGGTAGTCGTATAGAGCTTTTCGGATGGACCAGAGCGTCCATTTAGAACGTTTCTGTTTGGGTTTTGATTAACTATAATGTCGACACACGCTGATTCACACGAACATCACCACTCGCCGGGCCTGCAGCACCAGTTTGAGGACATGGGGCAGCAGGAGGAAAGCGTCTCGATCGGGATGTGGATGTTCCTCGTGCAGGAGATCATGTTCTTCGGCGGGCTTTTTACGGCATATCTGGTATTCCGCTCGAGATACCCGATGGCATTTGCTGCCGGCAGTAACCACCTGGACGCATTCTGGGGTGGCTTGAACACCATCGTTCTGATCGTAAGTAGTCTCACAATGGCTCTTACGGTCTACTACGCTCAGAAGGGGAACCGCCAACTCCAGGTGATCCTTATCATCCTGACGATGTTCTTTGGCGCGGTTTTCCTCGGTGTTAAGGCCATCGAATATACCGGAAAGTACAACGACGGCCTGGTCCCGGTTGCCGGTCTGAATAAGAAAGTAAAGGCCGCGCCGGGTGATGCCCCGGCTGAAGCTAAACCCTGCTGGGAAGTCAGCCACAACTACGACGAGAAACCCCCTTATGTTAATCCGAGAGGTGATTTCCAGTGGACCGATTGCTCACTTGTGAAGCTGGGACAGGATAATAATTATCTTACCCAGGCCGAAAGGATAGGATATTTCTCAAACGGCCTGATCGATGTTAACAAGTTTCGCGATAAGGTCCAGATGTTCTACTGGATCTATTTTGTCATGACCGGACTTCACGCACTGCACATGGTGATCGGTCTCGGGCTCATGGCGTGGTTATTGTACAAGGCATGGATCGGAACATTCAGCGCCGAGTATTATATGCCTGTTGAAATGTCCGGTCTTTACTGGCACTTCGTCGATATTGTCTGGATATTCCTATTTCCGCTGCTATATTTGCTCGGCAGGCACTTTTTGCATTAGGAGTTTTTAATGTCGGAACATCATACTTCGGATAAACATTTAGGCGAGCCGCATGAACATATCGGCATACCCGGGTATCTCGCGGTATTCGGCATTCTAATTGTCGGAACGGTCCTGACCTATTATGCTGCCACGATCGATCTCGACTGGGTCTTCGCGGGGGCTAACACCCTCCTGGCGTTGCTGATCGCATTTACTAAAATGACATTCGTCATGCTTTACTTTATGCACGTCCGATGGAGCCCGAGGTTGATCTGGCTTTCGGCCGTTGCCAGTTTTTTCTGGATGGCCATAATGTTCGCGTATACAATGCAGGATTATCTGACCCGCGGGGCGGGTGCTTTCGGGTATTAAACGCGGACTTCGCACACACATTCACGCGGGAATCGAGACTTAAATACTCTCTTCCGCGTGTTTTTACAATTTGGGATATGGTTTTCCACGTGCTAATATTTTCGACTTGATACTTACTGACGGCAGCGTCGGTCCTGTAAGGTTGCAACTTTGCCTTAGTCGGCTACATCAGACACCAATGAAGTTTCTTATCGATAGGATCATGCAGTTCAGAATGTTGTCGTTTGTCGCGGTAGCGTTCTTTGCCATGGGCTGCAATATCGTCAAGAAGGAAAGCAAAACCCCCGTGCTGCTTAAGACTGAAACTGCCTCCCAATCACACCTTCTTAGTGAAGTTAATCGTTTTGCAAGTGTAAATTCGATGCGGGCCAAAATGGACCTGAAGTTCGAAGACAACTCATTCGCCGAATTCGGCATGAAGGAAAGTTACCGGCATGCCCCGGGCGAGATCGTCGTTCAGCGGCCGGGGAACATCCTGCTAAAGGTCCAGATGCCGGTACTTGGTTCGGATGTTGCTCAGATGACCTCGGACGGGCAGTCGTTTCGCGTGGCGATATTGCAGGACGATGCAGGCGGTAAGTATAAAAGGTTTGTTAAGGGCACAAACAATGCCGATTATTCCGCGCTTCAGAAGAACCTGAATACGGCGACCATGTCCAACGGTAAGCTCATAAAGGAGAATGTCAATGCATTTTCCAATCTCCGTCCGCAGCACTTCACCGACGCAATGCTCGTCCGGCCGATCGATCCCGGGAATGTTTATACGCAAAGTTCTATACATCAATTCGAAGAAGATGAATCGGTAAAAAGCAAGTCGCCATTAAGACGCGTCATGCGCGGGTATTATCTGTTGGATGAGTACGTCAGGCAGCCTGACGACTCGTTAAAAATTGCCCGCCGCTTTTGGTTTGACCGTGTCGGAGGCATCCGGCTCGCTCGTCAGCAAATTTTCGACGCCGAGGGCGAGATCGAATCGGACATCGTCTATGGAAAGGAAGGCAATTTGACGGACACCGGAAATTACCGAAAGCTGCCCCTCGAGATCCAGGTTACGAGACCCAGAGAAAAGTACTCAATGAAGCTGACGTATCAATCGCCGGAAGCTGTTACGATCGGCAATTCCTTCCCGCCCGGGGCGTTCGTGCTTCAAAATACATGGAATCTCGAGGAAGTAGATCTGGACCGGCGGCTTGCTGAGGTTCCTCACGTTCAACCCGCCAGCAGTAATAAGACGGGCCTGACACGGTTCCAGTAGTCTAAGTAATGAAACCGATCCTTCAGACCGTCGATCTAAAAAAATCCTATAAGATCGGAAAACTGGACGTTCCCGCGCTTCGCGGCGTTACCCTCAGTGTAAATGAGGGAGAATTCGTCGCGATCATGGGGCCGTCGGGCTGCGGCAAATCGACCTTGCTCCATTTGCTCGGCGGTTTGTTGAGCCCGACAAGCGGAAGCATCCTGATCGACGGTGAAGACCTGGCCAAAGTTTCCGACTCGCATCGGACCGATATTCGGCGCCGAAAGATCGGGTTTGTATTCCAGCGATTCAATCTGTTTCCTACCCTCTCGGCCGAGGGAAACCTGAAACTGGCCGAAAAGATCCATACTGGCAGCGGCAGCAAGAACTCCGACCGGCGACGCGAAGTATTGCGTTTATTGAAGCTCGAGGATAAAATGCACCATAAACCGCTCGAGCTTTCAGGCGGCGAGCAGCAGCGTGTGGCCCTCGCACGGGCGATCGTCAACGGGCCCGCGATAATCCTCGCCGACGAGCCGACCGGTAATCTCGACACCGTGAACTCACAGATTGTGCTGGAGATGTTTCGCGAGCTGAACGAGAAGTTTAATCAGACTATTATTATGATCACGCATAATCCTGAGGCGGCCGCGGCTTGTTCGCGGACGATCCAGATGCGTGACGGGCACGTGGTCGATTAATGAAGAACGTTATCAATTGGAATTACGAACGCGGATCGTGGCAGTGGGATGTCCTGTGCCTTTTGATCCTCGCTTTTATTTTCTTGACGCCCAAGCCCTGGTTTTACAGCGTGAGAACGCTGGCAACCCAGGCTCCCGCCGGGGCCGTCCAATCGGACAGTGCAAAGCCACTCCCATAATCCAGGGAAAACTATTTGCAAAAGGAATTATATGAAGAGATTTTTACGGCACGGAATTGTCATATTTACATTCGCAGTTATTTTCAGCGCGTCCTCTGTCGAAGCATCCGGTCAGAACATAATGGGGGAAATACTCCGACGGATGGATATGTATAACAAATCGCTCGAGTCGCTTCAGGCCAATGTGACGATGGTGAAACATAATCCGCAGTTGAATGTTTCGGACACGTCGATCGGATCGACCAGCTATTTGCCAAAGAACGGAAAGCGTCCGATGTATGTGCGTATAGATTGGACCAGGCCAACTGAGGAAATGATCTCGGTGATTGGCGATAAATACGAGCTTTATCGTCCGCGTTTGAAGCAAGTGATCAGAGGGAAGGTCGACAATGCGAAGAACAATGCCTCGGCAGGCGGTGCACTGGGCTTCATGAGCATGTCCCGTGCGCAGATGAGGGCGAATTACGACACGACGCTGTTAGGAGAGGAGAACCTAAAAGACGGTACGCTCACGTGGCGGCTGCTTTTAATGCCGAAAGTTCGGACCTCATACAAGACGGCTGAACTTTGGGTCGACAAGGACGGGACACCGCGACAGGTGAAGATAACGGAGCATAACAACGACTGGACTAGTGTTTTGCTTGAACAAATACGCAAGAACGTGACGGTGAAAGCCGAGATCTTCAATCTAAATGTGCCTCGCGGAACAGCCGTTGTAGGAAACAAGTGAATTTTCTTATGTGATTGGATAGCCTCGGAGGCCCAGGCTCCGAGGCTTTTCGTTTGAAATGAAGCCGTTGAGAACCTATAATCATTTGTTTGCATAATATGCCTAAGGCAAGTAGTTTCAGCAGGTTTACGCGAGGGGTTCGGCACACGGTCCGGGCCTTTGCATCGACGCGCCACCCTGTGCTGGTCCACATCGTACCGATGAGGCGGTGTAACCTTGCGTGTACCTACTGCAACGAATACGACAAGACGAGCGATCCGGTGCCGATCGATGTCATGCTCGAGCGGATCGATAAGCTGGCCGAGTTCGGGTCGTCGGTGATAACCATCTCGGGCGGCGAGCCGATGATGCATCCTGAGATCTACGAGATCATTGCTCGCATCCGGCATCACGGAATGATCGCGGGGCTTATCTCGAACGGATATTATTTCCAAGTTGATAAGATCAAAAAGCTGAATGAAGCGGGGCTCGATTACCTTCAGATATCGATCGATAATGTTACCCCCGATGACGTTTCGAAAAAGAGCCTTAAGGTACTCGATGCCAAGCTCGTAAATCTCCGCGACCACGCGAAATTTAAGGTAAACATAAATTCCGTAGTCGGCGGCGGCGTCGCGAACCCCGACGAGGCGTTAATTATTGCGAATCGTGCCCGGGAGCTTGGCTTTTCATCCACGGTCGGCGTTATTCACGACGGCGACGGCCTGAATAAGGGCCTTACCCCACGCGAAAAGGAAGTCTACAAGGAGATCAAAAGCAAAGGGCAGAGCTCATACGCCCGCTGGAATTGGTTTCAGGACGATCTTGTCGAGGGAAAAGAATACGAATGGCGCTGCCGTGCCGGTGCGAGATATCTCTATATCGATGAGTTCGGAATGGTCAATTGGTGCTCGCAGCAGCGGGGCACGCCGGGCATACCTCTGCTCGAATATACCCGCGAGGATATGCATCGCGAATATCACACCGAGAAATGGTGCGCTCCGACATGCACTATTCAGTGCGTTCATCAGGTCGGCCATCTAGACGCCTGGAGAGATCCTCAGGTATCACTTGGCGATTACAACGATCGAAAAGGGAATGGCTTAAAGAAGGAAACGGTAACCCAGGTTTTGAACGCGAAGTAGCCCCATTGAAGTCCGGCACTGGAAAAACGACGTTTCTGTTTACAGAAGCGTCTTTGTCATTTGGTGTCAAGGAGTTTGAGATGTCGTCTCGATGCGATAGTTTAAATGTATGAAATTTAATCGAAACGACGCGAAAACGCTTAGCAATCCCAGGGAACTGGAACTCTATGACGCCGCCCGCCCGCCAAAGCTCAACCAACATTCGGTCAAGGAATTGCGAGATTTGGTCAAGCGGAGCCGTACGCTTCGAGATAAACTGCGCGATGTGAAGAAGGGACAAGTTCGGTCGATGCAGACGAAGACAAAGGCTCGCGGGGCCGAACCCGCTGACCGAAGCAAAGAGAAAGCGGAGATTTACGCGGAGGTACACGATGTTTTTGTGGCCCGCCTCGAAAAAGTCGAGGCCGGCGACGCAAAAGCGGCTTCTGAAAAAGCGGCGGCAAAGCCAACAAAGACCGATAAGAACCTTCAAACGCGTGCCGCACGAACGGCTGTAAAGCAAAAGCTTGGCAAGGTCGCGAAACAGGCAAACGCTCCCGAAGTCAGACCTAAGGGAAAGGCGAAAGCTGGAGCTTCGGCAACGCGCGGTATAGATGCTAAGCCTAAGAAACTCGCCACAGCCGTGGGCCCGCCCAAAAAGCGCTTGATTATAGGCGGCGATCCGGTAGATCCCGAGCAGTCACGGACCGGCTTGGAACCTGCGACTCCGCAATCGGCCGCTAGACGCCGACCGGCCAAAGCAAAGGTAGAGGAGGACCGTATATCGCGAAGCGGGATCACTAAGAAGCGGTCGCATCTTTCGTCGGTAGGCAAACGTAATCAGGCAAAGCGCGACTCGAAATAGGGCGGAGATCGATGAATCAGCTGCCACTGAGCATGAATCTGAATGATCTGATGACTGAGAATGTTACTTAGATGGTTTGCTTGACGGATTTGTTTTGCCCGCTGTCTGACTTAGATCACCTGGTACGCGGCTTCGAATGATGGGTTTATAGAATGGCGATCCAGTCACCGAAAATCGATCCGGTAAACGGCGGCTACGGCCGTTTTTTTATTGATCTGGGCAGGGCAAACGCCGGGGCAATTCTTTTCTCGTTCCCGCTCCTGATGACGATGGAGATGTGGTGGTTGGGATTTTCGATGAGCGGCTATCGATTCGCTCTGTTTATATTGCTTTCCATGCCGCTGATGTTCGGACTTTCCTATTATGACGGGTTCGAGGACACTCAGACCTACAGCGACGATGTCCGTGAAACATTTGTCGCCTATTTTGTCGGTTTCGTAATAGCCGCCTTAATGCTCTATCTCTTCGGGGTTATTACGTCGGAGATGTCTTTGGATGAGATAGTCGGCAAGGTTGCTCTGCTGGGTGTCATTGCCGGAATCGGCGCGATGTTCACCCAAAGTCTGTTGGGGCCGAACAGCGGGATCGCGCAGTCGGCCGAAAAGCATAAACGAAGCCTGCATTACGGCGGGCAGCTATTTCTGACAGCCGTCGGAGCGCTTTTTCTATCGATGAGCGTTGCCCCCACAGAGGAAATAATGCTGATCTCATATCAAATGTCGGATTGGCATATTCTTGGGTTGGCTGTTCTGACGATCGGGGTTATGCACGGATTCATTTACGCTGCAGACCAGAAGCGGCGAAAGCATGAGGTTGTGCGTGAATCCTCAGGGAGCAGCCTCTTCTTTCGACTTACGCTCGTGAGTTATGCCATTGTTCTGCTAATAAGTTTTTATATTCTGTGGACCTTCGGTAGTATCGACGGAATGGGGTTGGAGGAAAGGCTTAAGGTGACTATTGTACTTGGTTTCCCGGCTGCTGTCGGGGGCGGAGCTTCCAGGCTTATTATTTAGGACACATGGCCACTAAGGAAACTAAGAAACAGGCGGCGGCCGACAAAATGGAATGGACCATAGCCGTTCTCGGCATGGCCCTGATTGCCGTGGCCCTTGGGGTAATCCTCTACCGGGCGATAACACAAGAATCAAAGCCTGTGGATCTAACAGTGTCGGTCGAATCCATTCAACGATCGGAACAAGGCTACCGGGTCGACTTTAACGTCAATAACAGTGGCTCGAAAACGGCCGCCGCCGTCGTTATCGAGGGCGAGCTGAGAAAAGACGGACAGAGCGTTGAGAAAAGCAACGCCACCCTTGCATACGCCCCTGCAAATTCGACCCGACGTGGTGGCATATACTTTATGAATGATCCAGGCTTGTACGACATGACAATACGAGCCGCGGGATTTGAAAAGCCTTGAACGATATGGAAAATACAAAAATTGTGCTCCCATTGCTGCTCGGGACCAATCGCAAAGATCGCCAAAGCGAGAAAGTCGCCCGATGGGTCTCTAATAAAATGGAGGCACACCCGGCGATAGAGACCCGGTATTTTGACGTTTCTGATTTCCGATTACCGGTAGACGATTACGGCACTGCACTGGCGAGCGATTTCCCGGAATGGCGTGACGCGATCATCGCAGCCGACGGGCTTGTTATCGTAACGCCTGAGTACAACCACAGCTTTCCCGGTTCACTCAAATCCGTAATGGATTTGCTTCTAAAGGAGTATATTCACAAGGCAGTTGGCTTCGTCGGCGTCTCGGCCGGTCCGTGGGGCGGAACCAGGGTGATCGAGGCAATGGTGCCGATGGTGAGGGAGTTGGGGTTGTCGCCGACATTCAGGGACCTGCAATTTCCGAGCGTAAAGAGCAAGTTCGATGAGGCAGGGAATCTGCTAGATGCGGCCTACGAAGGCCGCGTATCCGCATTTCTGGATGAACTTGTATGGCTGGCCTCAACGCTCCGAGGGGGCCGCGAGAATCTTCCGTCGAAATTTCACCCATAGGAAAATGCCCCACCGAGAAAAGCATCACCTGCACCGCGTCAGTTGGCTTAGAGCGGCCGTGCTGGGAGCAAATGACGGTATCGTCTCGACCGCCAGCCTCATCATAGGTGTCGCGGCCGCCGAGGCGTCACACGATTCCGTCATGGTCGCGGGGGTAGCAGGGCTCGTTGCCGGTGCGATGTCGATGGCCGCGGGCGAGTATGTTTCAGTTTATTCTCAGGCCGATACAGAAGAGGCAGACCTGGAGAAGGAAAGGAAAGAGCTTGTGCGGAGTCCTGTTCACGAGCTGCAGGAACTGACCGACATTTATATTGACCGGGGTCTGACGCCGCAACTTGCCCGCGAGGTGGCGGTTGAATTGACGGCCCATGATGCCCTGGCCGCACACGCTCGTGACGAACTCGGGATCAATGAAGTTTCGACGGCCCGGCCGCTGCTGGCGGCGGGGTTCTCAGCGGTAAGCTTCGCTCTCGGTGCAGCATTGCCGCTCGCGGTCGCAATTCTCGCTCCACTCGGTGTGATCATTCCAATTGTCGCCCTAAGCTCATTGGTCTTTCTTTCACTTCTTGGCGGCCTGGCCGCGCGGGCGGGCGGGGCCAGTATTGCAAGGGGAGCCGCCCGCGTCCTGTTCTGGGGAGCCGCCGCAATGATCGCCACCGCGCTGGTTGGCCGGTTGTTTGGGGCAGTGATCTAAGGTCAGTTATCTTGCCCTAATTGTCGTGTGAACGATGTGCTATCGCCTCGCCGATGGTCCAGACAATAACGGAACTGGACAACCCGAGCCCCGATAGCCGGCCGGCGAGCATCACTAGCGTTTCGCCGTCTTCGACGACTTTAGCCGCCTTCAGCATCCTTTCACCGGTTTGCAGCATTTCCTCGGTCGCATCCGTGTCCGAACGAAGTAGATCGAACATTGTCGAATCGCCGACCGACTGTTGAACTCCGGTCGGACTCAATTTGTCCTCGTACAACGGCCTGACTCCCCAGATAAGGGCCAGTTGGCTGCAAGTGTCCCGTAAGGTTGTTAATGCAGAAGTCTGCAGGCCCGATCGAAAGGAAGATAACCGTCGTGCCATCAACCCGGATTCGGTGAAAACGGCGATCTTATCGGTTTGGATCTCTTTAGCCGCAGATGCGGCCGCCTTACACAGAGCCTGACTGGTCCGCCGTGATGGCGGCTGAGCAAATTTTACCGGTTTTTTTAGTTGCTCGGGCTTGATCGTCTCTGCGGAGTCGATGATCCGTACCATCGTCTTGATCGTTTCAACAGGATATTTCCCCGCGGCGGTCTCGGCAGATAGCATCACGGCATCTGTTCCGTCCCAAACGGCATTTGCTACGTCAGATGCCTCCGCTCGCGTCGGATACGGACTCTCGATCATCGACTGGAGCATTTGCGTGGCCGTTATTACGAATCTATCGTTGGCTATCGCTTTTTCGATGATTCTCTTCTGATACACCGGGACAAACTCGACTCCGGTCTCAACGCCGAGATCGCCCCTGGCGACCATCACCCCATCGGTCGCCGCGATGATCTCATCGAGATTTTCGATCGCCTCGGCCTTTTCTATCTTTGCCACAAGCAGAGCGCGGCCGAGTTCGCGGGTATTGAGCTTCTTGATGATCTCCTTTACTTCGAGGCAGTCCTGGGCGGTCCGAACAAACGAGAGAGCAATATAATCGACATTTTGCTCCATTGCCCAGGTAAGATCGGAATGATCTTTTTCGGTCAGTGACGGTATCGGCAGCGGCGTATGAGGGAGATTGATGCCCTTTCTTTCGGCCAGAACGCCCCCTGTTACAACCGTAGTGATCACATCCGTGTCCGTTTTCGACTGCACCGACAGCTCAATGGCACCGTCGTCGAGCAATATCCGCGATCCCGGCTCGACTGCGTCCGGCAGGTGGGCAAAATTAGTCGAAACCTCGCGATGCCCGCCGGCGATGTCACGCGTTGTAATTATAAATTGATCCCCTTGGGACAGTATGACCGGCACGCCGTCTTTCAGGCCGCGGGTCCGGATCTTCGGGCCGGACAGATCTACGAGTACTGACAGAGGAAGGCCCATCGCGCTCGCTGCCTCACGGGCATGCCGTATGGCCAGTTCGTGCTCTTCCCGTGTGCCGTGAGACATATTGATCCTAACGGCGTTCAAACCTTCAGCGAGCATCTGCTCGATCACCTCTCTCGATTCGGACGACGGTCCGAGCGTGGCAAGTATTTTCGCTTTTCGCATTATTCCAATTTTATAGCAATGAGATGGAATCGGTTAATTGTCGGCGTTATAAGAGTGGATAGATCTAAGTTTATCGACATAACTTAGAAACGTGGCCACAAAGGTCGAATGCGACCACGTCAGAGGTGAAACGGAAACACCGTCGCCCGTTTCCGGATCGATCTGCTCGGCAAGGACGCCGGAGGGCAGCGCCCGGTTGGCGGTCCATTCGAGAATGGCGAGGGCTTTTGCCATGTCGTCTATGGTCGTGGCTGACGCGATGTAGTACTCAGCCAGCCAGAGAGTTGTAATGACCCACGAATTAGGCTGCGAATTTTCGCTCCGCATATACTCATCATTCTCGAAACGCATCACACCACCGAATGGCCCATGGTTAATTAGGCGGTCCTCGATCGCAGACAACGTGTTTTTAACCATCGGATCATCTACATCAAAGCATCCGAAGTAGAACGTGCCGAAAAGGGATGCGTCCACCGTCGCATCGGGTATCAGGTCATTATTGCCGTTAGCGAGCAGGCCCCGTACAAAACGGCCTTCCGATTCACTGTAAAGATGTGTTCGCATTGCAGACACTATCTCATTGGCGGCCGCTGTGTATTTTTCAGCGACTGCGTGGTCTTCGAACAAAAGAGCAAAATTCGCACTGGCCCTTAACCCGGCTACAACGGTGGCACATGTAAAAGTGTGTACGCCCCGCCGGTCTTCCCACAAGTTCCAGCTCGGCAGCGGCAGGCCGGTTGCGGGGTCGCGAAAATCGGCCATGAAATCGGCACATCTTTTGATCAGGTTGTCGTAAATACCGCGGACGTACTCAATATCGGGATATTTTTCGTAATGCTCCCACAAGGCCCACAGGACGAGGGCCGTCTCATCCTCCTGGATCGGAAACATCGGCACCCTTTCCTGTTTGTCCCAGTACGAATGCCAGCCCGAACCGACCGATCCGTCTGGGTTGTATTTCTGCAAAAAGTAGCCTCGCTCATGGACTATCCGATGGCAGAGCTTGAAAAACTGTCTCGAATATTTCGGATAACCGGCCAGGTCAAGGGCATTCGCAATAAAGGCTCCGTCCCGCGGCCACATGTAGCTGTAATGGTCGGTCGCTCGCTCGGTCACGTCGTGGTCATTTGCGGCAATTATGGCCCCTCCATTGTCGATCTGCGTGGCGACGATCAGGAGGCTGCGGCTATATAACTGTTCGACTGCGGACGACAGGTCTTCTGATCCGGGCTGGATTTTGTCGAGCCATTCGGACCAATATTCTTTTGTTTTTTGAAGATGAGTTTTGGGGCCGGCGTCGAGAATAATTCGATTCAAACGCGAAACTTCGGAGTGTGACGTGCCGGCAGCTATCCAGTAATGAAAGGACTGAGCTCCGTGCGGTCCCAATCCAGCGTGCAGGCCGATCGTGGAATCTACCGATCCCTCTGTGATGGCTCCGCCATGCAGGTGGCCGTCCTCGGCGTCACGCCACGTTCCCTCACTCGCCCTAAAGGCCTTGCGCCCTGTTGCAAACTCATCAAAATGCGGGCTCGAGTTGATCAGGAAATAACGGTGCTTCTTATAATGGATCAGAGCAAGCGTGTCAGGGCAGTAGTACGCTGTATCACCAACCTTGTTCTCGTAGATCCGAAAATCGTGGTGTAGATAGATCCGAATATCCCGTTCTGCATCCAGTAGGTTAATGACCTCGATCCGCCGCAGGAAAACGTTCTCATCGAATGCCACCGCATCATTGCAATTGATCTCCACCCCGAGATGGTGATTGGTGAGCTTTACATCGGTGACAAGGGTATCCGGCAGGTATTTCAGCTCTCGCAGCCAGCCTTCCCCAAAGGCCCATGAGAATTGGCCGTCAGCCCAGACACCAAAACGGAAAGGAAGCCCCTCGGTATGATTTTCCTGCCCTACATGGGGAAAGTAGAAGTCGCGTAACTGAAATTTCTCGTCAAAATTTACCAGCAGGCTGCCGTTACCGACGGGAAGGTCTCGCATATAGCGCTTATCACTGCGAATTGACGGCTTTTTCCACGGCCTCGTCGAGCTGCTTCTGTATTTCAGGATTGAACCCGATCAATTTTGCGATCAATTCGCCATTCTTGTTAAAGACGGCGGTTTGTGGGATCTCACTGCGTTCCGCGAAGATAAAGTTAGTAAGAGCATCTTCGGGGTACGCGATCGGATAATCGATCTTCGTGGTTTCCATGAATTTCGGTATCTTCAGCCGGTCTTCGGTCCCGCCGACGTTTAGCCCGACTATCAGTAAATTCTCTTCGCCGTATTTGGCTGCCAATTGATTCAGATGCGGTATCGCCTCGCGGCATGGGGCGCAATATGTCGCCCAGAAATCCAGTATCACTGCCTTGCCCTTCATATCCGAGATCTTCTGTACGCGATCGTTGGGATCCGTCCAGCTCATTTCGCCCAGGGGCTTTGTGGGGGCCATCGGCAGGTTCGTCGTCGGGCGATCATTGATCGACACCGGTTTGTTCCCAACCGATACGGGAGCCGCGGCCGGCCGGCATCCGATTGAAATAAGCCCCGCGACGACAAGGATCAAAACGATTCGCATAGAGAGTATCGTAAAATGTTCGGTCCAGAAGTTCAAAGCGTAAAACCGAATGGCGCCGCCAGGATCGAGCCAGGGTACGCATCTTTCCCAACGACACGCTTTGAGCCCGTGGTCCCTTCAGGGATAAACTCAAGTTCGTGATCTATCCGAAGAAAATATCCGATCGAGTGTCACGGGCGCTGCAACGCACCCGAGCTGCCGAGATCGACGCCGAGGGCGTGGCCGCGAATTTTTCCTGCGGCTCGTATGTAAAATATTATCTTGAGGTTGACGACGCCGGCAAAATACTTGCCGCGGACATCTCGTCGAATGGCTGCGGATACATGGTTGCCGCCGCCGATCTCTTAGCCGAATATGTTTCGGGCCGCGATCTGAGGGAACTTCACGGGCTGCGAGGCAGTGAACTTCGGTCGTTGATCATTGAAGATCAAGGGGAACTGCCCGCTGACAGGAAAGACTGCGCTTGGAGTTCCATCGAAGCTCTGACATCGGCATTTTCCGATCTAAGGTCGAGACGGATCGAGGAATTTCGCGGTGACAAAGCGCTGATATGCACCTGCTTCGGCGTTTCCGAGGAGCAGATCGAAACCCTGATCGGCAGCCAGAAATTGGAGACTGTGGAAGACGTCGCGATGGCTTGCAACGCGGGCAGCGGGTGCGGTTCGTGCCGAATGCTGATACAGGAACTGCTTGACCTAGACGACAGCATCCAGCCCGGGCGTACGTGATCCTTGACATTTTAACCCATTCGTTATGATATAATCCTCAGATTGGTGGTGAGATTAGACATTTTTATATAGACGACGACCGCACGAGATAAATCTTTTCAATTTCCGCAATGGACGATCCCGCTAGTTTGTTTCTGTTGTTAGCTGCCGAAAACCTGACACCCGGAGAATTACCTACGCTCTTGAGTACGATCTTTAGTATCGCTCTGGTGGTATTTCTCGTTTTGGCCAACGGCTTTTTTGTCGCAAGCGAATTTGCGATCGTCTCTGTACGTCGAACCCGTATCGAAGCGGCGGTGGCCGAGGGCAGTGCTTCCGCTAAGAGACTCTTGGGCATGCTCGATAATCTCAATGCCTATGTTTCGGCTACCCGACTCGGGATGACGCTGTCTTCGCTTGGCCTGGGATTGATCGGAGCTCCGGCCGTGGCGATCTTTCTTCAACCGCTGCTCGTGCAATTGGGGGAAGTAGCCGGTATCTACTCCCTGTCATCGGGGCCGGTTCTGTTCGCGGTCTCGTTTGCGATCGCATTCGCTTTAATTACTTTTCTGCATGTTGTTTTTGGCGAGCTTGTGCCGAAGACCGCGGCCCTCGAATTGTCTGAGCGCGTCGCTTATGTCATAGCGGTCCCGCTCCAGATCTTTTATAAAATTTTCAATTTACCCATCCGCCTGCTCGACTGGGTCGGCACGAAAACGGTAACCCTTCTCGGGCTCAACCCTTCCGACGAAAACGGGTCGAGCTATACCGAAGATGAGATTCGCCAGCTCATCAATGTTTCGCAGGAGAGCGGTCATCTTAATCTTGAAGAGGGATCGCTGATAAATAATGTATTCGATTTCTCCGGGACGACCGTTAAAGAGGCGATGATCCCGCGGACTGAGATCCTCGCCATCAACGAGGACGTTTCGGTCGAGGAGCTGTTCCAGACGTTTTTCGAGAGCGGCTATTCAAGGATCCCTATCTACCGTGATTCGCTCGACGACATTGTCGGTGTGCTTCACAGCAAGGACCTCATGGGTTACGTTCGCCGCCCAGAGGCATTTAAGCTCGCTGATCTGATACACAAACCGAATTACGTGGTCGACACGGCCCGCCTCGAAGATGTCCTCCGGCAAATGCAAAAGGATAAGTTCCATTTTGGCTTCGTCGTAGACGAACACGGTGGCGTCGAGGGCATTATTACGCTTGAGGACCTTCTCGAAGAAATCGTCGGCGATATATCCGATGAACATGACGAGGAGGTCAACGAGCAGATCCACGAACAGCCGGACGGAAGTTACCTTCTTGACGGCGGGCTCGCGGTGCGGGACCTCAATCGGCGGCTTGAGATGGGCCTGCCGCTTTCTGAGGGGTACACGACCGTCGCGGGTTTCCTCATGGCCGAGGCAGGGCAGCTGCTGGATGAGGGAGATACGGTTCCTTTCAACGGTCATGTTTTCCGGGTCGAAAAGGTCGAAAGGCATCGCATTAAGCAGGTCCGTATGGAAACAGCCGCCGCCGCCAATGGTGAGCCGGCGGAGAATATCGGAAGCTACGAGGATTCAGCAGCACGAGGAGCCGAAAAATAAATGAGCTTTATTGAGCAGGTATGGGCACGGGAAATAATGGATTCGAGAGGGAATCCGACGATCGAAGCCGAGGTTATTCTGGAAGACGGCACACAGGGCAGGGCGGCGGTGCCGAGCGGTGCTTCGACCGGTGAGAACGAAGCCGTAGAGCTTCGCGACGGGGATAGCGACCGGTATTTAGGCAAAGGCGTGTTGAATGCGGTCGATAATGTAAATGAAATCATCGGCAGGGAACTCGAGGGCCTCGACTGCCTCGACCAGACCCTGATCGATCAGACGATGATCGATCTCGACGGCACCGAAAATAAATCAAAGCTGGGAGCGAACGCTATCCTAGCAGTCTCGCTCGCAAACGCCCGCGCCGCGGCCGCCATACAGGAAATGCCGCTCTACCGTTACATCGGCGGAACGAATGCCAAAACGCTGCCTGTGCCGATGATGAACATCCTCAACGGCGGTGCTCATGCCGATAACAATGTCGATTTCCAGGAATTCATGGTCATGCCCGTCGGGGCCGAGAGTTTTACCGAGGCCCTGCGGTGCGGTGCCGAGATCTTTCACAATCTGAAAAATGTGTTAAAGTCGCGCGGCTATTCGACCGGCGTTGGCGATGAGGGCGGCTTTGCCCCGAACCTCAAATCGAACGAAGAGGCCGTTGAAACCATTCTCGAAGCGATAGATAAGGCCGGATACAAGGCCGGTGGTGATGTCATGCTGGCCCTCGATCCCGCGGCGAGCGAATTCTATCGAAATGGTAAATATGTCTTTAAGAAATCCGACAATCGCGAGCTGAGTTCTGCTGAGATGGCCGCGTACTGGGCCGACTGGTGTTCCAAATACCCGATCATCTCCATCGAGGACGGCATGGCCGAGAACGACTGGGAAGGCTGGAAAGACCTTACGGGCCGCGTCGGAAAGACGGTGCAACTCGTAGGTGACGATCTGTTTGTCACAAATACCAAATTCCTCCAGCGCGGCATTGACGAAAACGCCGCAAACTCCATCCTCATCAAGGTAAACCAGATCGGCACGTTAACCGAGACCCTCGACGCCATCGAGCTTGCCCGCACCAACAACATGACGGCGGTCATCTCGCACCGATCGGGCGAAACTGAAGACTCGTTCATTGCCGACCTCGCCGTTGCGACCAACGCCGGCCAGATCAAGACCGGCAGCCTGTGCCGCTCGGACAGAATCGCAAAGTATAATCAACTGCTCCGCATCGAAGAAGACCTGGGCGACTCGGCAAAATATCCGGGCCGAAAGGCGTTCTACCAATTGCCATAGTATATTTTGGATTTTTCACATTCCTAATTATGTTAGAATTTTTGAAATAGGCCTGAAGGGTTATGGGACAAGTTGTAATTGATATTCCGCAGGAGGTTTTTCGAACATACAGCGTGGACGATCCAGAATTTGGTGAGAAGCTGCTTATGGATCTTAGACCTTACTCAAAGTCCGGCATTATTCCGCCCCGTCGGAATGATCGCGGAAACGCGCTTAAACATGTGCTTGGGATCTGGTCAGATCGCAAAGGGAACGGACAGCAGATCGCCCGAACAATACGTGAAAATAATCGTAAACGGACGTGACTAGTTTTCTTATCGATACGAATGTGTTTGCTGAGATATTTACGGGAAACACAGGTGTGACGGAAATTATTAGATCGGCCGATTGCTTTGTTGATACCACTATTTACATCGAATGCCTTCAGGGTTCGAAATCAAACGCTGAAAAACGTCTCATTAAGAATTTTCTCGATACCTTTCCCCTGCTGCCAATAACTGAAGAGGGGTCGATGACAGCCATTGATCTTATAGATAAATATTCAAATTCCCATGGTCTGCTTTTGCCTGATGCTCTTATCGCCAGTTCGGCGATGCAGGCGAGTCTTACTCTAGTCACGTTTAATCTCGTAGATTTTCGGTTTATTGATGGCCTTGCGTCTATGCTGCCCGGACCTGAACGACCGGTTTAGATGTATGATGTCTATTGACTGTTGATGATCGCGATTGAACGATCCCACGTGGACAATTGGGATTCACGACGGTGTCCATCGCGTCTTTACGCTTATGAAAGAGTGATCATAATCGGATCAGGCGGCGCCCGGAGATCGACCCTTTCCCGCCGGCCTGGTGAGGTCACGGGAACTCAGATGGGATCGGGAAGTAGAGGGGTTTTTAGATTCTATCGCGGAGGCTGCTAACGATGGAGTGGAAACGCGAAGAGTTTGAGATCAGCACCGATCCGTCCGGGCTGCAAATAGACGTGATCCACAAATTCCTCGTTCAGGAATCTTACTGGGCAAGTTCGCGCACGATTGACCAGACCGTGACCGCGATCGAAAATTCTATCTGCTTCGGTTTATATAAAAGATCTGACCAGATCGGTTTTGCCCGCGTTGTTACCGACATGGCCACCTTCGCGTATCTTGGCGATGTGTTTATCCTTGAGGAGTATCGCGGCCGGGGTTTGAGCAAATGGCTGATGGAGGTGATCGTCGAACATCCGGATCTGCAGGGATTGAGGCGCTGGGTGCTTGCAACCCGTGATGCGCATGAGCTTTACCGGCAATACGGGTTTGATGAATTAAAGTTTCCTGAGCGCTGGATGGAAAAGGCGGCACCGGACGCCTATTGATTTTTATCGGCGTCGCTCTGCGTTTTGTTTATAATAGGATGGCGGTCCGCACTAATGTCCTTACGGCCGCAATCATAGAACTCGTACCGAACAGATGGAATTTCCCATTTCGAAAATCAAACGGCCGGTCGCGCTTGTGATCCTCGACGGATGGGGCTATGCCCCGCGGACCGAGGGTAACGCGATCGCGATGGCCCATACCCCTTATTACGACCAGATCTGTCGTAATTATCCTGTGACCACGTTGGCGGCCGCGGGACCCGGGATCGGCCAAACTGAGGAGCAAAGAGGCAATCCCGAGGTCGGGCATCTCAATCTCGGTACGGGGCGTGTTGCGAAGACCGAGGTCGATCATCTGCGTGAGAGCCAGATCTCCGGGACATTTATAAATAATCCCGTGCTTAACGAGGCCCTCGCTAAGGCAAAGGCGGGGGGATCGGCCGTTCATCTCGTCGGGCTTGTCAGCGACGCGGGAATTCATTCGTCGACCGATGATCTTTTCGGGGTCCTGCGAATAGCAAAACAGCATGGGCTGCAGGATGTTTTCGTGCACTGCATCCTCGATGGGCTGGATGTGCCCGAACGAACCGCCGACATTTACGTCGAAGCATTAGAGATCAAACTCGCCGACATCGGGATCGGCCGAATTGCTACGCTTTGCGGGCGTTTTTTTGCGATGGATAAGGGCGGGAATTGGGAACGCACCGCACGGGCCTTCACGATGCTGGTACATGGCGAGGGCGAGCGGGCCAAGGACGCCGTGTCCGCCGTTCGGAACTCATTCCTGCGGGGCATCTCGGACGAATTCATCTCGCCGATCGTGCTCGAAAAACAGCTGGACGTTCCCGTGGCAACGGTAAAGAATGGTGATCTTGTCATCTTCTTCAACCATCGCGGAGATGCGATACGACAGTTGGTGCGGTCACTCTCCGTAGCTGACGGATCGGGCGGTGCCAAACCGGTGATCGATACAGTGTGCCTGACCGAGTACGATCCTTCCTTCGATCTGCCGTGTGCGTTTAGTGCCAGTCCTGAAAGGAATACATTGGTCGAGGTCCTGAAGAACAACGAGGTGCCGCACACCAAGATCACTGAGGCGGCCCGATTCACACACCTGACACATTTTTTCGACGGGGGTGCCGATTCCGGCACTCAGGCAGACGACGTCATCGTCGCCGAAAGGTCCGGCCCGGGCGGCGATCTCCGGCCGGAATCCGAAAGTTTTAAGATCACAGACAAGCTTCGTCGCGGGATCGAATCATCGCCGAACCGTGTTTTTGTGGTGAATTTACCCGCTGCGGGTCTGATGGCCGAGACGGGCGATATACAGAACACCGTCGCGGCGATCCAATTCCTGGACACCTGCCTCGAAGGCATTTGCGAAAAAGTTAGGGAATACGGCGGCGTTGTAATGATCACCTCGACGCACGGGAATTGTGAGGAAATGATCTATTCCGAGAACGGCGCGATTAATTCGCGACACACTCTAAACCCCGTGCCCTTTCATTATATCGATGATTCTGCTCCCGCTGTCCGGTTGAGCGACGGTGGCTCACTCTCCGACATTGCCCCGACGGTCCTGGGTGTGCTGAATATAGAAAAGCCCCAAGAAATGACCGGCACCGATATCAGAAGCGTCTAGGATCATCCTGTCGCGCGAGCTTTGGAAGAATAAGCCACGAATGCACGAATAATTTTTGGGACCGCAAGTTAGTTTGTTTGCGCTTAGGCCGTGCTGAAAAAATTAGTGCATTAGTGGCTATCTTATTTCCAGAGCATGATTTGAAGTTCATTTCACAATTTTGTCGTCATCGGCGACGGTTTGGCACAGAATGACAAAGCAGACTCGGCGTGATAATCTCATTCTTCTTCTAAAGCTTTACAAAATTGCAGGAAAATCAGGGGTATGGTTGAAGAATTTGCATTCGACATTGCTGACGAACGCCGGAAAGTGCGTCATAACGGTACCGGCTGGATCGAGGTCATTGCGGGATCGATGTTCTCGGGAAAGTCTGAGGAACTTATCCGTCGGCTGACGCGTGCCCGCATCGCGAGGCAAAAGGTACAGGTCTTCAAACCCGGCATCGATGCCCGTTATTCGCACGAGGAGATAGCCTCGCACTCCGGTCAAAAGCACATGTCGATACCCGTGTCGACGACCGCCGAGATGATGGGGCTCGTCCATGACGACACCCAGGTCGTCGGCATCGACGAAGGCCAGTTCTTTGATAATGAGATCATCGACGCCGTCAATAGGCTCGCAGCCGAGGGAAAGCGCGTGATCGTCGCCGGACTCGATCAGGATTACACCGGCAAGCCCTTCGAACCCATGCCCCAGCTTCTCTCCATTGCCGAATTCATCACCAAAACCCACGCCATCTGCGTAAAATGCGGCTCCACCGCCAATTATTCCCAGCGAACCGTCGAATCCAAAGCCCTCGTCGAGGTCGGTGCCGCCGACAAATACGAAGCCCGCTGCCGCCAATGCTTCGTCCCCCACGCCGATGCCCCGACACTTCACCCGTGACCCGGATATTCATTCTCGTTCGATTCTCGCTAATCGCCTTTAGTCGCCCACTTGGGGTATTTGCAACCGGGTCTGTCTGTTAGTAAGAATGTTTCGAAGATATCGTCTCCATCTTCATCCGCGAACGAAAAAAGGTGTAGGCCTCCTCCGACATTATTTACCATTTTTCTTGCGGCGGCGACTATGTAACAAAATGGACGACCGCGAATATCCTGAATGGTAACTTCATGGATTACATAATCGGACCCGAGCGGATATTCCTCACATCGCTTCACAATTTCGGGCCGGGCGTCGTCCAATTCGCATCTGAGCGACAAGACGATTGATCCCTTCGGTATAACTGTCGAACTGAACTTGCCTTCTTCACCTTCCAAAGCCTTTCGAGGGAATTTGACTTTGCTGTTTCTTACATCGATCCTAATCCAGCCTGCTTTTTTAGGAATACTCTTGATGGTGTTAGCAATACTGGTGCTTCCTGACTCCGATTCTTCGCTATTCTGGAGCGTGTAGGCATCATTTTTACCCGATACGGGAGAGTGGTTGGTTGAGACGTCCTTTTCGTAAGAACTACCGCATCCGACCGTTAGACAAACTATATAGCCTACAAGTATTGAGCGGGTTAGCTCATGCTTTAAATGGGCAAGCGTCTTTATCCTTTGATTCTTCGTCCACATTACTCTTCCGAATCAGGGAGTCACGGCGCCTCGTCGTCTGTTTCAAATCTAACTACAGCTAGTCGCGGGAACTGCGGTTCTTCCGCAGTATCAAGCACTCCTTCATGGGGCTGATAAGGGTCTTTACCTGTGACGAAGCCGCGGCTTTACGAGCCATCTTTACAGCTTTGTTAACGTTACTAACCAAATCACACCCAACCGGGAACTGAAGGCATCTCATCGCTGGGTGAATAGACGCGGGTTTCAAACTTCCCGTCGCCATCTCCGTCAACAAGATACAACAGAATCAAAGGGCCGAAGTACGCACGATCTCCCTTTTCAGATATTCCCACCTGAAGATATTCCAAACGATACGCGAAGGTCTTTTCGCGAAGTGAAAGCGCGGAGAGTTCGCGCAACTCTACGGTCAGCCGAGTATGAACTAAGACACCATTCTCATTACATTTAAATAGCGATATTGAATTATCAATTGAAAACCTTGGCTTGAAAGTGAAAGTCCTGACTAGGATATTGTTCGAGCCAACGCGTTTAGTAAAAGGCTGGATTTCAACAGAAGCGATGTTAGCTGGAACATCCCAGCCATCTTGATCCACAACCTTCTGAAATGACGTGCCCGCAATGCACTTATTCGGACTGTTCACCTTTCTTGGCACCCCATCTTGGGAGAACGAAACAAAGGCAAATCCTAAGACAACCGCGATCACCGAAAGTTGACTTTTAACCTTAGACGGGAACATAACCGTTTGCCCTTGCGATTCGTGCGATTCTCTACGTTGATGTCAGCATATCGTGTCGAATTTTAGCATTCAATGCCGGGACAGCCCAGATTTGAGGTCGAAGGCGGTATTTATTAGGTTATCACACGAGCAATGACTGTCGGGGCTTTTTACTCGTCGGCCCCAGTCGAATGTTTTCAGGCTATGCCTGTCTATTTGCGGACAAGCTGTGCTTTTCCGACCGTTCAGTAAGATACTCGTGCGGCTATGCCGCCGTCAAGCAATTATGGGCCGCTCGCCCGTCGCGTTAATCTTGAAGAGGCCCGAAAAGCGGCGGCAGAGCCGCAAAGCTATTAGGGTAACTCTCGGTGAAGTAGAACTTCACCGCAAATAGAGCGGCAAAGCCGCAAGAACTCCAAGCCGTCAAAGCCGCGAATAAGAATTTCGGGTCAAGCTTTCGAAATTGCGATTCTCTTGTCGTTTCGTCCATAACTGGCATCCGATCTCATCATTTGATGCTTTGTTGGTAACTATCAGTAGCTTTGTTGGAGCAGTGCTCGCATCGCTTCGGTTTGTCTTAACTTGAGCCGTGCCGCATCGTTGCGCCGGCTGATGGGTCGAGGCAGTCCGTTAAGTTCTGACAGCGTATTGACCGATGCTCCGGCATGCCGCCCGGCCAGGATCAACACACTTCTTTGGCCTGGACGATGTATTAGCCCTTGGCGGGACCGAAGAGGTCTTCTTGTGTCCCGATCGCCCGACCGCAGTGGAAAAGGGCATATCCCCGTCCCCGAAAATGGGTGCTGCCAACAAGTATGGGTCCCGTTTGGATTCTTCGCGGCTGTGCCGCCACGCACTGCGGTCGGGCTGTGCCCGACCGTGAGAGCTCCCTAATGATCAATGAGGCTGTGCCTCACTCATGCTTAAAACGGAGGCACAGCCTCCTTGAAAATCTAAAAAGCTACTTGCGGTCGGGCACAGCCCGACCGCAGTGCAAAAGGGCATAGCCCCGGCCGAAATGACCGGGAAACGCGCGATCTGAACGATATTTTGGCGAATTATACGGAGCAAAAATATTGACCAACTACGCAATCCTGTGCTACGCTTGCAACGTCTCGGATTGTGACCGAATGGATCTTTGATAATTGGATGGTGATTCGTTGATCGTTGATGGTTTTTCGTGGATGGTAGATGGTAGATGAAACACGTTACGCACTTTTTGAAAAATGGGATGAGAGGGTGTAATTATTGAAACGACAACCGGCTAAGCGTCCCATTTTCCATCCCACGGTGGGATGAAACACGTTACCCACTTTTTCAAAAATGGGATGAACGGGGTTAATTGTTGCAATGACAGTCCGTTATGCGTCCCATTTTCCATCCCACGGTGGGATGAAACACGTTACGCACTTTTTGAAAAATGGGATGAACGGGTTTATTTGTTGTATCTACAGCAGGTTACGCGTCCCATTTCCCATCCCACGTGGGACGACGTAAAAGTTGCGAAGTTGCAGAGTTAGGGAGTTGCGGAGTAAAGAACTGGTAAATCGTGAATCGTAATGGTGAATTGTCCGATGGTAAATGGTAATGAGGTCTTCCTGTCACCTGTTACCCGTCACCGTTCACTATTTACTATTCACTACTCACCATCAGCTCTCATCGAGTACAGGATCGCCTGAAAGTTATCTGTGTGCTTTCCGAAATTGGTGCCTTTTGTTGAGGTCATGACGTTGAGTTGCTGTTTTTGGCCGAGGTAGTTGCGATAGCCGATCCATTGGTGCCGGCGCGGGCCTGATTTATCTTCGGGCATAGCCTCGACAAACTCGACGCCGGGGATGCCGTCGATCTCGACTAGTTTGACGGCCTCGTACTTGCCGTTCTTTAGCTGCTGCAGTGCCTGGTCGTGATAGGCGGTGAGGCTGACGTCCATTGGGAAATTGTCGGGCATCACCGAGATGTTCACGAGGAGGAAAGCATTATCCGGCGACTGGTAGTTGAAAGACTCTTTCTTGACGTCCATCTTTTTCCAGCCGGCAGGCAGTTTCCACGAGAGGCCCTGATCGTCCCACGACGTTTCGGTGGCCGCGTCGAGTATCGATTGCTGGGCACCGCTGAGCCTGGGCTTTTCCGCCTTTGCAGTGGACGACCCGGCCGAATTGGACGCCGGTGAATTAGCTCCTCCGTCCGACGAGCCGGTAAGCCCCTGCAGCCGTTCGGACAGCCCGCAAAGCGAGAACGCCAGCACCAATGTACCCAACGAGAGTAACAAGTTCATTACGATCGCCTCCGGAATTGTAAATAAGATCTGAGCTATTGTTACCTCAAAGGCCCGAAAAGGCAAAGCGTGCCCGAGCAGGCCGTTCATTCCTTGATGTTTGCGGCGGCGTATCGTATATATTCTATGCTCCTCGTAAGTTTTATGAGAATATTCACGCTCGCTCTATTGCTCCTGGCCACACTGGCGGTGTCGGCCCAGACCCGGACCTTTCGCTGGCAGGATGAGCTTTGTACCTACGAGGGAACATACGATGCCGCCAAGGTCTCGTTGGCCCAATTGAAGAATACGCTCGCGCTCGCCCAGTCGGGAAGCTACTCGCTTGATGGAGATTCTACCGTCTGGAAGTATGAGGATATTGCCAAACTCGATGTTGCGGCACTCGATCTCGAATTTAAGAAAAAGGCGGCGGAGCTAAAGTCTCTCGATGTTGCGAAGACCCCTTACTGGCAGGAGCTCAAAGCCGCTAAACTGCGTGAGCTCGAACAGGTCCATCGACTCGAGCGAACGACAATGAGGGGATATAAGGACCCGGCAGCGTTGCTTGAGTACAAGGCGGCACCCGCGTGCACGGTACGCTGGGCACAGCCGATCAACGCAGGCGGTGATCAACTGCTTAATGCCTGGAGGGCGGTAAATGAAGAAAGCCGGGCGAAAAACTCAGACCCGGAAAGGTTAAAGAGGATCTTTGAAAATCAGCTCAAATCGCCTGATCGACTGAGGTATGCATTGCTCGAAGTAATGACGTTCGGCTGGTCAAACTGTGCCAATGCCCTGATCGAATATGTCGTTTACGACGAGGCACCCGTGAAAGCGTACAAGGAGCTTTTCACGAAGGTCAGGACCATCAATTGCGAGGAGCCTTAAGGCGGGCTTTTTTTAAGGGCCGATCGGGTTCAGGCTCGTGCTTTCCCCCCAACTCGCGTTGGCGTTCAAAATGGTCGATGATCGCCGCCGCTGCGGCCCCGCCCACGAACGGATGGAGTTCCTCGGCCGAGGCCCTGGCAATTCTCTCGATGGAGCCAAAGGATTTCAGCAGCTTCATCTTCCGCTTTTCGCCGATCATCGGTATCTCGGAAAGCTCTGAAGAAAAGTCACGCTTTTCCCGCCGTTTTCGATGAAACTCGATCGCTGTTTTATGGGTCTCTTCGCGGATCTGCAGAACAAGCCGGAAGGCCAGAGAATGGCGGTCGAACGGGATCGGCGCGTCCTCACGACCATGGATCAGAAGGTGCGAGATCTCGTTATGACGCCTCGGCGGTTTCACAAGCCCGACGAGCATGATCGCCTCGAGGTCGAGCGACTGCATCGCGGCCGCAGCGGCACTCAGCTGCCCTTTGCCGCCGTCGATGAAGATAAGCTGAGGCAGCGGTTTTTCTTCGGCCAGGAGCCGTTTGTATCGCCTGAGTACCGCCTCGTGCATCGACGCAAAATCGTTGGCTCCCTCGACGGTCTTTATGATGAATCGTCGATAGGCATAGCGGGCGGGCTTTCCATTCTCGAAAACAACGATGCCAGCGACGTTCTCAGACCCCGAGATGTTTGAAATATCGAAAGATTCGATCCGCTCGGGAAAATATGAGAGCTCGAGAAGTTCCTGCAGTTCCTCGAGGACCTTTTGCGTGTCGGGCTTGAGAACGCGGAACCGCTGTTCGAATGCGATCTTTGCGTTGGTCTCGACCAGTTCGACCATGCTTCGCTTGGTGCCTCGTTTCGGATCGAGAATGCGGACGCGACGGCCGCGGCGTTCTGTCAGGGCCTTTTCCAGGATGAGGCGGTCCTCGAAATCCTGCGGAACGTGGATCTCGAGGGGGACGTAATCGGTCGAATAATACTGTGCGAGCACCTCGCCGAGAAACTCCGATGCGTCGAAGGCATCGTCGTCCGGCAGGTCTTCCCAGAAGAATTCGCGCCGGCCGACGATCCGGCCTTCTCGCATAGTGAATAGCTGCAACGCCAACCGCTGATTCTCGCGATAAAAGCCGATAATGTCGACGTCCCGCTCGGCCGTTGTCGCCATTTTCTGCTTCTCGCTCAGTGCGAGGACCGTCCGGCGCAGATCGCGGTATTTTGCGGCAAGTTCGTATTTACCCTGTTCGGAGAATTGCCACATGCGCAGTTCGAGATCCTTGGCAAGTTCTTTGTTTTTCCCTTCGAGGAGGATCCTGACATCGGCGGCCGCTTCCTGATATTCTTCGGCTGTGCAGAGCCCCTTGACGCAGGGGCCGAGGCATCGTTTAAGGTGGTACTCCAGACACGGCCGCGGAAGCTTGCCGTCGATCTCGATCTCGCAGGTGCGAAGCTGAAATGCCCGGTTTATCAGGTTGAGCGTGTGCCGGGCAAGAGCGGCAGGGAGAAACGGCCCGAAATAGCTGGATCCGTCACGCACGATCTTTCGGGTGACAACGACCTTGGGAAAGGGTTCATTCGTCAGCTTGAGATGCGGATATGATTTATCGTCCTTTAGAAAAACGTTGAAGCGGGGCTTGTGCTTTTTGATCAGGTTCGACTCGAGGACGAGTGCCTCGACCTCGTTATCAACGACGATAAACTCGAAATCCGCTATCAGTTTGACCAACTGCCGGGTCTTCGGATCGTGGTTCCGGCTCGAATGAAAATAGGAACGAACACGATTCTTGAGATTCTTTGCCTTCCCGACATAGATGATCTTTCCCGCCGCGTTCTTATGGATGTAGATCCCGGCATCGGTCGGCAAAGATTTCAGCTTTTCGGCGAGCGTCATGGTTATAAATTCTACCTTATCGTGACGAGGCACAGACCACTTTGCGTTCCCTGCGGCTTTGCGTGAAACTCTTTTTGTGAAAACTCTCCTTACCAACTCTGCCGAGGAGGCCGCCGCGATAATCCGACGCGGCGGGGTAGTCGCGTTTCCCACCGAGACCGTTTACGGACTGGGTGCAAACATTTTTGATGAGGAGGCTATCGCAAAGGTGTTCCAGGCAAAAGGCCGGCCCGCGGATAACCCGCTGATCGCTCATGTGGCCGATGAGAACCAGATTAAGCTGTTGACCGATGATCTGACGCCCGCGGCTGAGCGTTTGCTTCAGGCGTTTGCGCCCGGACCTTTAACGGTCGTTGTGTGCAGATCTTCAGCGGTTCCAGTGATCGCCACGGCAGGGCTCGACACGATCGGGATCAGAATGCCGCGACTGCCTTTGGCAAGGGAATTTCTGGCCGCTTGCGGGGTGCCGGTAGCTGCTCCATCCGCAAACCTGTCAGGACGGCCGAGCCCGACGACATGGAAAGCCGTCCTCGAGGACCTCGACGGACGCATCGATTGTCTTTTGCAGGGAAGCACGTCAGAGATCGGGCTGGAATCGACGGTGGTTGATTGTACGGGCGAGATCCCGGTTGTCCTCCGTGCCGGGGCGGTCTCGATCGAGGAAATGCGTCAGGTGATACCGGAGATTCAGTTCTCAGCCGACTCAGATGCCGAAACGCCGCGCAGCCCGGGGCTCAAACACCGGCATTATTCACCGAACGCCGAGGTAGTGATAGGTACGACCGGGGTGATCGCCGACAGTTCAGCGTTCATCGGCCTGCAGCAGCCGGCCGGGGAGTTTAGCGTCATTCGGATCTGCAAAGACCCGGAAGAGTATGCCCGGTCGCTATACGAGTTTTTTCGCGAATGCGATCGAGCCGGGATCGGCACGATCTATTGCGAACCGGTCGTCGAGAGCGGAATCGGAATAGCGTTGATGGACCGGATCAAGCGTGCGGCCGAGAGTCGAACCTAGTTCTTCAGGGATACCGCTGCGATCGAAAATTCGTCGTTATTGCCTAATACGTCGGCTTGGAGGGCATCCGCCCCCGTTAACTGTAAAAGGTGTTCGGTCGGAACTAATACAACTGCTCTTCCGCCTAACGAGCGAACCTGATCGATAAGTTCCTCTCTCGATAAGATCCGGTGCTGTCTGCCTTCTTCATCCCGCACCAGACGACCGGCGGCGTAGAATTCAGCATTATGCGAGATCCGGAGAAACATAAGAACGGGCTCATCGGCATGCCCGCGAGCATTGGCTGCTTCGATCAATGATTTTAGAGAGTCCTGTTCTGCAAAGCGCGGAGCGGCTATGAGCGCGACGGCGATCAATACGACGAAAGTAAGGCCTGCGAGGCCGATGACAAAATTTCGCCACCGTAAGCTCTTATTCACAAGGCCGTGAATATAAATACCCGTGATCACTACCGCGGCCGGCACCGCAGGCAGGATATATCCGGGAAGCTTCGAGCCGGACATCGAAAAAAACAGGAGCGGCACCAGCATCCATGCCCACGCAAATAGGAGGAGAGCAGCTGACGTCAACGATTCGGCCGTTCCCGGGCGGCGGAAGTTACGAAACTGACGTACGATGGCCGCCCCGAAAAATGGCAGCCACGGGATCGTCATCAGTGGCAGGACCCAAAAGAAGAAATGGAATGGCTGCGGGTGCCTGTATTTATTCGACGTAAATCTCTGAAAATGATGCTGAAGAAAGAACTCGTCAATGAATTCATAACCGTGCCTGGCGTACATCGGCCAGTACCAGGTGGCCGCCACCGCCGTCGCCAGCAGGGTTCCCCAGACAATACTCACGATGAATTTCCTATCCGGAAGCTTTCGTGAGAACAGGTAATAAAGCCCGACGATCGCAAACGGGAAGACGATACCAATAAGCCCTTTGGCGAGAACGGAGACACCTATGAAGAAATAAAATGAAATGAGAGGAAGGGTCGAGGATCTGAAACTCTGAGATTTCGCCTGGTCAAATACAAAGAAGCTCACCATCGCCGCGGTCAATGGAAAAGTGACTATAATATCGAAGCTTGCCCCGTGCGCGAAAACGACGATACCCAGGGTCGAGGCCGCGATGAGGGCCAGCCACTGGCCGAGATCGCTTCTTTCGTTATCTGCGGACCTGCCGAGGATCCATAAGCTCGCAACCGTTCCGAGTCCGAAAAGGGCGGGGCCCAATCGGGCGGCAAATTCGTTCACTCCGAACAGGCGGTAAGCGGCGATCTGCAGCCAGTAGAGCAATGCGGGCTTCTCGAACCAGTGATAGCCGCCCAGGGTAGTCGTCACGAGATCGTCCCTATCGAACATCTCACGAGCAACCTGTGAATAGCGCGGCTCGTCAGGTCCGACCAGCGGCATATCGATTCCCGCAAAGTAGACGGCGACTGCCAGAACGAGCAGCGATATCCATATCCATGCGGGCAGCGAGGGCGTTCGAAATTCGTGGTTCTTTGTGTTTTCCGGCATTCTAAATGAGAATGTAAAGTATTGCTGAAAAACGTCTTGTTATCAAATTATGACCGGAAAACCTAAACTCCGAGTGGCCGCGATCGGGGTCGGCAGTCTCGGCCGTCATCACGCACGAAACTATGCCGAACTCGCGGCTGAAGGCATCGTTGACTTTATGGGAATCTGCGATATTGACCCGTCAACGGCCGAGGCCGTGGGTGAGCTTCACGGAGTAGCTCACTTTACAGAATGGAACAGCCTTCTTGGTAAGGTCGACGCCGTTTCGATAGGTACCCCGACAGAAACGCACTGCGATATCGCGTGTGCATTTCTCGAACGAGGTGTGCACGTACTTGTAGAAAAACCGATCGCCCTTTCGCTCGCCGAGGCCGACCGAATGATCAAAGCGGCGTCAAAAAGTGGTGTCAAGCTCATGGTCGGCCAATTGGAACGGTATAACCCCGCTATGGTAGCCCTCCGGCCGCACGTCACCCGCCCGCTTTATTTTGAGATCCATCGCGTTTCACCTTTCCCGAATCGTTCGCTCGATGTCGATGTGGTCCTTGACGTAATGATCCACGATCTCGATGCGGTGCAATGGCTGGTCGGTGCCGACGTAAAGGTTTCTGAGATCCGGGCGGTCGGCATACCCGTGATATCAAATAAAGTGGACGCCGCAAATGCCCGGATAGAGTTTGAGAATGGGGCGGTGGCGAACATCACGGCATCGAGGATAGGTACCGAAAAGATACGTAAGACCCGCTTTTATCAGACAAACGCATACGTTGTACTGGACTACGCGACAAAATTCGCATCTTTAACTTCGCTGAACCCCGAAGCCGCTCATCCGCTGCTCGGGATTACGATCAACCGGCTGGAAATCGAAGATGTTGAGCCGCTGCGTGCCGAGATCACCGCATTTCTCAATGCGATACGAAACGACACCGCACCGCCGGTCACGGGCGAAGAAGGGCGCCGTGCATTGTCACTCGCGGTCGGCGTTCTTGAGAAGATCGACGCTCATGTCAGCAGGCTTAAAGTCTAAGGATCGGTCTTCTATGTAGGACCTGTCCAATGAAAAAGGCCGACGATAGAATTCGCCGGCCACGGAAAAACATTTAGCGTTTTATGCAGCAGCTTCGCTTGTTTGAGATCCTGCCATTTGTTCGGCGATGGACTTCATCCATTCTTGCGTTTTCTTTAGCTTTTCGGCACCATTTGGCTGGTCCATAATGACTTTTTCGAGGTGATAGAAAGCCTTTGGTTCATCGAACATCTCGCGGAGTTCCGCGACAAACGGTTCGACCTTGGCGTACACCATAATATGTTCGCCCACAGTGTCATTGAACATTTCCGCGTCGATCGCACCGTGATTCACGAACGAAGCTGCCATATCCCAGTAGGAAGTGACCATCCGAAGATAGCCGCCCACCTCGGGGTTCATCATTGTTTGCATATAATCCTGTGCGCTCGTCGGATTATACATAAACATCCAGTCTCGAGCCTTACGCATTGTCGCCTCGCGGCGCAGGTCATATAGTTTTAGAATTAAGTCAGCAGATTCTACTTTGCTCATATTTAATGTACCTCATTCAAAAAAATTTAGAGGTCAAGTCTATTTTTAGACCGTTTTGTTGTCAATGGTCGTGAAAGCAAATTCAACACCGTTTTAATGTCCGACCCAATTTCGCAATTCCTGACCGAACGCATCGACGCTGGCGATTTCCCGTCGGCAGTCTATCTCGTCGCGGACAAAGGCGAGATCGTCATGCATGAGGCCCTCGGCCACGCGGTCGTCGAGCCTGAATTGATCGAGGCCCGCAAAAATACGATATATGACCTCGCGAGTTTGACGAAACCCTTGGTAACAGGTCTGTTGGCCGCCCTTTTCATCGAGCGAGGAACTATCTCCCTCGACCACAAGGTGTCTGCTCATCTGGGCGAGTTTGATGTTGAGGGCAAGAGGATGATCACGGTTCGCGACCTGGTCGCTCACACATCACCCTTACCGGCGTGGAAGCCGCTTTATCTAATGACGCCCGAACCGGACGGCGTGATCGCTGAGATCGGGAGAATGAGTATCGAATACGGACCCGACGCAGTCGCCTACGGCGATGCGAATTTCATCGTTCTGGCCTCTATTCTTGAAAGACTTTCCGGCCTTTCAATCGACAAATTGGCAGAACAGGAGCTCTTCACGCCGCTTGGTCTCAGAGACACTTGCTTTAACCCGGCAGCGGAAAAAAAGGATCGGATCGCAGCAAGTGAGATCGGCAACCGGTACGAAAAGCAAACTTGCCGCGAACAGGGATATGACGTCATCGACCGGGCAGATGCTTTTCGCAGCGAGTTGATCTGGGGTGAGGTGCACGACGGAAATGCGTATTTCATGAACGGTGTTGCTGGGCACGCGGGATTGTTTTCCACATCCGCTGAGGTTTTTGTTCTGGCCCGGCAATTTCTGCCGGGCACGAGACAAATTCTAGCCCCCGAAACCTGCTCTCTTTTTAGACGAGATCTAACGCCCGGAATGAACGAGGCTCGTTCTTTTGCGTTCCAACTCGCTACTACATCTGCGTCCACGGCAGGCACTCGAATGTCTTCCGAAAGCTTTGGGCACTTGGGGTTTACCGGCACCAGCCTTTGGATCGACCCGATTTCGGAGAGGATCTATATCCTGCTTACAAACCGAACCCATGCTCATGGTCTTCCCTTTGCCAATATTAATTCCGAGAGGCGTGCATTCCATGAGCTCGCGTCGGACAAATTAAATGAAAAATATTAGCAACGAAAGTCGGCCGTGAACAATCATATTTGACGCTTTCCCCAAAGTAATGCTTCGGTCCGGAGAATCAGTCTGATGAATAAACTTGCAGTTCTTGTGATGCTGACGGGGACGCTAGCTATCGGAGCCCTTGGACAGTCGAGCACTTCGACACGTCCAAGAGTTGCCCCGACCGCAACGCCCCCAACCCTTGGCAACAACGATACGACCCCTACCCAGCGTTCCGGGCCGCCCGTGCTTACACAGGACGGCAGAAGACCATCGGGAGCTCCCACGCCGACACCTCTACCGGTTGATGACAACGACGAAGTGATCCGTATCGAAACGAATCTGGTAACAATGCCGGTATCGGTGCTGGATAGGGATGGGCGGTTTATTTCAGGGCTTCAGCAGCGCGACTTTAAGATCTTCGAGGACGGTGTCGAGCAAAAGGTCGATCACTTTCAGTCGGTCGAGCAGCCATTTACGGTGGTTCTGCTGATCGACGTGAGCCCTTCGACTCAGTTCAAAATGAACCAGATACAGGATGCCGCCATAGCGTTCGTCAACCAATTACGGCCGGCGGACCGCGTTATGGTCATCGCTTTTGATGAGCGAATGCGGGTACTGAGCGAGCCGACGAATAATAGGATGCAGCTTAGGAACGCGATCCGAATGGTGGAGTTCGGAAACGGTACAAGTCTTTACGATGCGGTCGAAAATACCATCGAGCGAGAACTCAGGCGTGTAGAAGGTCGAAAGGCCGTCGTGCTGTTCACCGATGGTGTCGATACGACCTCACGTCGCGGTGCCTACACGACCTCTTTGCGAACGGCAGAAGAGTCGGACGCGTTGTTCTATCCCATTCGTTACGACACATCCCGCGAGATGGGTGTGGGCCGCGGCTACCCGCGACGTGGTGGAGGCTATCCCCCGGTTGGCCGCGGAGGCCGAGTTTCGATGGCCGACATACTTGGGGCAATAATAATGGGCGGCAACGTGAACATTGGCAGCGGCGGTGGAGGCGGTGCCGGCTCGTCAGAGTCAGAATATGAAACGGGCCGACAGTACCTCGAAACACTTGCGCAGAACAGCGGCGGCCGACAATTTGAGGCACAGTCGCTTTATAATCTTGAAGCAGCATTTTCCGGCATTGCCGAAGAGCTGCGGCGGCAATATTCGCTTGGGTATTATCCGGACAATGCAGGCCGGCCAGGCGACCGGAAGCAAATAAGGATCAGGGTGATGAGGCCCGACGTCGTCGTTCGAGCTAAGAACAGTTATATCGTCGGTCAAAATAGTACAGCCGGGCGATAGCATTTCCTAGGGATCAGTCAGCAAAAAAGGGGCAGGACGGCCCCTTTTTTAGCGCGTTGCATCTTTTTCTATCTGATTGGGCATCGTAGAATAGCTCTGACGCAATATGAAAGTCCTGATCACCCTTCTTGCTATGGTCCTCTTCGGGTGCATGTCGGGGACAGTCGCGCAATCGCGGCGTGAAAATCCCGCGGAATCGGGCAAAGCTAACAGGCGAGTAAGCGAACCGAGTCCGACCCCGACCCCTCTCTTAGACCAGGCCGCGGAGCCCCCCGGCGAAGACGGTGAAGTTATCAAGATCAACACCCAGCTAGTCTCGGTGCCCGTCAGGGTCATGGATAAGAAGGGCCGGTTTATCGGAGGCCTTCAGAAAGAGAATTTTCGGGTCATAGAAGACGGCGTCGAGCAAGAGATCGACCTTTTCTCAAACGAACATCAGCCATTTACCGTCGCTCTGGTCCTCGATATGAGCTATTCGACAACGTTCAAGATCGCCGAGATCCAGAATGCAGCTATCGCATTTATCGATCAGCTTCGCCCGCAAGACAAGGTAATGGTGATCTCGTTCGATGAGGAAGTTCATATGCTTTGCGAAGCCACGAACGACCGGAAAGAGATATACCGCGCGATAAAATCGACCAGGATCGCCACCGGTACCAGCCTTTATGAGGCGGTTGACCTTATCATGAACGAACGGCTGCGTCAGATCGAGGGCCGGAAAGCGGTCATCCTCTTTACGGACGGCGTGGATACAACCAGCCGCCGGTCGAACGATATGCGGAATCTGAATGATGCGATGGAACTCGATTCGCTGATCTACTCAATTCGGTACGACACGTTCGCGGACGTTCAGGCTATGAAAGGCGGTTCAAGAACCACGGCTCCACCTCCTATTCGAATTCCTATCCCGCAGGACGGGGATAACAAGTTCCCATTCCCGCTGCCGTCGGTGGGCGTTCCCGGCAGCCAGGGAACTACGGTGGAGGAATATCGCAAAGCCGGCGAATATCTCGATCAGCTTTCGCAGCGGACCGGGGGCCGGATATACGAGGCCAGCACCCTAATGAACTTGAGCGATGCTTACTCCAAGATCGCGAGCGAGCTTCGCGAATTCTATAGTATTGCCTACTATCCGCGGCAGGACCGGGTGAGCGGCAAGGCGGCGAACGTGAAGATCAGGGTTGACCAGCCCGGTCTTGTAGTGCGGTCACGCGAAACATTTATCAGACGAACGGTAAAGAACTGATCCTTTATATCTCGGTCCCATGAGGGATCGAAGCGTTTTTGGGGACTATGATTATTCCTTCGCGTATGTAAAACGAGCTGTCCGGCGCGTCATATTTATCGACGCCCTTTTTGTTGATCAGCTTGACGTTATTGCCGATCCTTACATTCTTGTCGAGGATGGCCCACTGAATGATACTGTCCGAACCGATCCCGACGTGAGGCCGGCCTGTGTCTAAATTCGTCTGGATCTCCGAAAGCGATTCGAAGAAATCAGAACCCATAACGATCGAATCCTCGATCACCGCTCCCTTATCGATTCGGCTGCGAAGGCCGACTATCGAACGCCGGACCTGGACCCCGTTCAGGATGCATCCCTCGCTGATCATCGAGTCGTTGATATCGCAGTTATGCAATTTCGACGGCGGCAGATATCGGCTGCGTGTGTAGATCGGGGCGGACGCGTCGAAGAAATTGAACTTCGGCAATGGGGATGCGAGATCCAGGTTGGCCTCATAAAAGGCACGGATGGTCCCGATGTCTTCCCAGTAGTCTTTGAACAGATGGGACTGAACATTGTACTTATCGATCGCCGCAGGGATTATCTCACGGCCAAAATCGACCCACGATGCATCGGTTTTGAGCAGTTCGACAAGCTTGTTGTAATTAAAAACGTAAATACCCATCGAAGCTAGAAATGGCCGGGCCCGGGCCGCCTCGGCTTCCAGCCCGAATGACGTCGTATCCACCCGCATCGATTCAAGTTCATCGCCCGAGGGTTTTTCTTTAAATTCAACGATCGCCCCATCTTCATTTGTCTTGAGCAGCCCGAAACCTTCGGCTTCATCTCGTCGACATGGATTGACCGAGATCGTCAGATCGGCCCCGGTCTCAAAATGGCGCTTCAGAAATTCCCGGTAATCCATTCGATAAAGATGGTCACCTGAAAGGATCAGCAGCGTGTCGACCCGCCAATCTCTAAGGTGAGGGAGCATTTGGCGCACAGCGTCGGCGGTACCCTGAAACCATTCCGGATTCTCGATCGTTTGCTCAGCGGCGAGGACCTCGACAAATCCCGTTGAAAAACTGGAAAAACGATATGTCCTCGAAATATGCCGGTTCAATGAGGCCGAGTTATACTGCGTCAGCACAAAGATCTGTGTAACCTCGGAATTGATACAATTTGAAACAGGCACGTCGATCAATCGGTAAGTTCCACCAAGCGGCACTGCCGGTTTCGAACGTTCGTACGTTAAAGGAAACAGCCGAGAGCCCGCTCCGCCGCCCAAAATCACCGCCACCACATTGTCATATCGGCCCATGCCCCCAATTGTAAAATGCACAGTGCATAATGCACAATGCATTATGCAGGATTCGCAAGATGGAGAACCCGCTCAAGACAAAATCCTACGCTTTTGCTTTGCGTATAGTTAACCTTTATAAACATCTCGTTCAGGAATCGAGGGAATTCGTCCTCTCAAAACAAATACTGCGTTCCGGAACGTCGATCGGGGCGAATATAGTAGAGGGAAATCGCGGACAATCTAAATCGGACTTTGTTCACAAGTTTTCTATCGCGTTGAAGGAGGCTGACGAGACCGAGTACTGGCTCAATCTCCTGAGGGATGGCGATTTTATAACCGCTGCTCAAGCCGAATCGTTGTTGGCTGACTGCTTGGAACTTCAAAAGATGCTGACAATGTCGCTCAAGACTGCTAAGAAAAATCTTTCTAATGTAAACGTAAAAAACGTCAGCTAGAATAGAAATGAGCACTTTGCATTGTGCATTTTGCATTGTGCATTAATAACTATCTAAATGTGGTACTGGGTCAAAATTCTCTTTCTTATTCTCGCCGGGGCGATCGGGGTGTGGCTGATCTATGAATTGGTGACATTTCCCCGCATAGCCAGGCTTCGAAATGAAAACCCTACCACGTCGTCGATGATCGAATTCCGCATTTCCGAGGCAAGGGCAGAAGGCAGGGAGCCGCGAAAATATATGATCTGGACGCCGATCGAACAGATCTCGCCGCATCTGCAGAGAGCTGTCCTTGCAAGCGAGGACTCCCGATTCTTTCAGCATAACGGCTTCGATTGGGAAGCGATCCAAAAGGCCTGGGATGAGGCCGTAAAAGAAGGCGAGAAAGAGGCTAAGGCGGAGGGAGATTATAATCCCGATAGCTGGATACCTCCGCTCCCAAGTTTTCGTCGAGGGGCTTCGACGGTTTCGCAGCAGTTGGCTAAAAACCTCTTCCTTTCCGAAGACCGCAATTTTCTTCGAAAGGGCCGCGAGGCCGTTTATACCTACTTCCTCGAACGATCTCTATCGAAAAAGAGGATCCTTGAGCTGTATCTCAACGTGATCGAATGGGGTGACGGCGTATACGGTGCCGAAGCCGCGTCCCGACATTACTTCAAAAAAAGCGCTTCCAACCTCACCCGCGAAGAGGCGGCGTTTCTGGCCGCGATGATCCCCAGTCCCCTAAACGTCTTTAATCCCGAGAAAAACAGAAAACGCGTCGTTCGACGGCAGAGAGTTCTGCTCAAATATATGAACTCTATGAAACTCGCCTATTAGCGGCCTATTGTTCGCGAGCAGACATCCGGCGGGGCTGGAACGTGCGAGTATTTAGATCGGCAACCTTCGTCCGGGTGCCTGTTCTAATGAACTTTTACAAGGGGGCCTCGACTATGGTCAAGCAAAAACGCAGGTTCGACATGATCTGCATATCTGTTTTTCTCTCCTTACTTTTTTCAGTTTCGTTAACAGCTCAAACAAACCGATCGGTCAGTTCGAACGCGATCCTTTGGCGCGATCCCGGCAATATCTCGAAACGCGATCTTCGCTACGGGGCGGGTTCCGCTGCCCTGGCTCCTAAGCCTCCGTTTACCTATATGAAGGAAGAGAAGGGGGGAGTGTCGCCGAAGGTGAGGGTAACGGACGGTAAGGGCGTCGAATGGGTCGTTAAGCTCGGCATCGAATCGCAGTCCGAGACCGTTGCTAATCGCCTCGTCTGGGCCATGGGATATTTTGCCGAAGAGGCTTATTACATGGATCGGGTCGAGATAAAGGGATTACCCCGACTGTCACGCGGAAGGGAATTCGTCGAGAATGGCCGATTTCTGCGTGGTGCACGGTTCGAGCCAAGAAGGGAATCCGTCGACCGCGGCGATGAGTGGAAGTGGCTGAAGAACCCGTTTGTGGGGACCCGGGAACTCGATGGTCTAAAAACGCTCATGGTCCTCCTGGCAAATTACGATACAAGCCCGCAAAATAACCGCATTCTCGAGGTTACCGACCCAGCGACCGGCAGAATAGAGAATCGATATGTTGTCACCGATATTGGAGCGACCTTGGGAAAAGTAGGCGGAATGGGCGGAAAACGAACTAAGAATAACCTTAAAGACTACAGGGAGAACAAGTTTATAAAACGGGTCAAGAATGGCTATGTCGAATTCGACTATCGCACCCGCCCAAAAGGCCTCGGCTATTTCACGTACATTTTCAGCCCCGGTTACTGGCGAAGCCAGGCCGACAAAGAGAAAGCTATGAAGCGAATACCCGTCGAGAATGCGAAATGGATGGGATCAATGTTGGCAAGGCTTTCTGACGAACAGCTGCGCGACGCATTTCGGGCAGCTAACTATGACAGAGCAACTATGGACGGCTATGTATCGACCATTCGCTCTCATATCAATGAACTGAACCGTCTTCCGGCCGTAACTGGCGACAGCCAGCGCCGGATCGCAAATCGTCGAAAATAGTTAAGATCCTGAGGCCCACTTGAGGCCTCAGGACCCTTTTTCCTAAACAACACCAAATTACAAGTGCCGAGAACGCTCTCAATTAGCAGAGCCTGCAGCCCGGCTTCGCGCTCCGCCAACGACGGTCATTTCGTCTACGACCCATTTCGCATTGCCGAATTTCTCGGTCACAAACAGGACGAACCTGATGTCTACCGAGATCGTCCGGTTAAAATCGGGATCGTAATAGAAATCGTTACCGAGGCCCTCATAGTTACCGTCGAAAACGAGGCCGACCTGTTCGCCGTTAGCATTCAGGACCGGGCTGCCGCTATTGCCGCCGATGATATCGGCAGTGGAAAGAAAATTCACGACAACGCTGTCACCCTCACCGTAGCGGCCAAAATCTTTTGCCGCCTGCAGCTGCTTCAGCTTTTCAGGAGCGTCAAACGGCTCGATACCGGTGTCCTTCTCGATCATGCCCTTTATGGTCGTGAACGGAAAACGCACCTCGGCCTCGCGTGGAGCATACCCTTTGACAGAGCCATATGAGAAGCGCAGCGAGGAATTGGCATCCGGATACGGCACCGCAACGTTATTCATACGAATCATCGCGTCGGTATAGGCAAGCCGCAGCCTGTCGATGTTGGAACCGAATTTTGCTGTGCGCCCCGCCAGGGCCACCCGCTCATCGACAACGCCGGCAACAAACGGATGCCGGGCCTGCATCTCCGCCCACGAAAGGTCGTAGAGCCCCAATATCTTTTCCGGATCGGCTAATGGCCCGTTGACCACGTTCTCCGCAAACTCCGCCTCGGCATTTCGTCTCGCCTGTCCCGTCTTGCCGTCCGCCCCAAACCTTCGATCCGCCGTCTCGAATCGCTGTCCCTCGGGCAGAGCGTCAAACTCCTTTAGAAAGAATTTGATCATCTCACGCTCGTAATGCGGCTCGAGTTCGTTAAAAGCCTGCTTGATCTGGGCAAGTAATTTCGTCCGGTCCTCGGCCGATAGCTTCTTGCCCTGTTTTACGGCCGTTGCGGCTGCAACTATCTGACCCAGTACCGTCATTGAATACGGATCGGGAAACCGCCGCATGATCACGTCACGCATTGCCGCGGCGTTCGATTCCTCCGAAAATGCCTTTAATTCGCCGAGCACATTGCCGTATTTTCGCTGCCTCTCCGGGTCCGCGGCGATCCATTTTGCAAGTCGTGCCTCCTCGGCCTGCTGCTGCTGGAGCACGTTTGCCCTGCGGAGCCTCAAAGCCCCGCCCCTGAACACCGTTCTGGAATTCTGAAAATTAGAAACATCGCTTTGGAAAGCTATCCTCTTTTCCTCGTCGGTCTTGCCGATCTCGATCAGCGTGTTTGCCAGGGCATCGAGCCAGCGATCAAGAAACGGGAAATTTGCATCCCGGGCGTATTCGATCGACCAACTTTCGCGATAACGTGTGGTGCCGCCCGGATAACCAAGGATGAAGATGAAATCGTTCTCTTTCAGCCCGCCGATATTCATCGTGAGGTGCTTTTTCGGCTTATACGGCACGTTGTTCGGCGAATACTCGGCCGATGACCCGTCAGGGGCCGTGTACGCCCTCAGAAAGGTGAAATCGCCAGTATGACGCGTCCACTGAAAATTATCAGGATCACCGCCGAACACGCCGATATTTCGCGGCGGGGCATAAACGACCCGTATATCCTTGATCTCGGTCGTTACATACAGGTAATAAAAGAAACCGCTGTTTAATGCCTGTATCCTAACGAGTGAGCCCGCAGGGGCCTTTGCTTGCTCGGCAGCTTGCAGGGCATCGGTATTCTTCTTTATCGCCGCGGCAAGAGCGTCACCCGTCAAATTTTCTGTTCCGGCTTTGATCTTCGCCGTAACGTCCTCCGCCCGGTTCGTTAGAAAGATCGAATATCCCTCAGCGACGATCTCGCCTGTTCGGCCGTCCGTTCTGAAACCATCTTCCACAAGGTCCGTGCCCGGCTTCGAAGCCTTGACCAGAGCGTCAAATGCGCAGTGATGATTGGTTAAGATCAGGCCCTGCGGCGAGACGAACTCCGCCGTACATCCACTGCTCAGCCGGATAACGGCGTCCGTCAGCCCGACTCCGCCCGGATTGTAGATCTCCTTGGGGTCGATCTTCATTCCAAGTTTTCTAAGCGGCAGCTTTGCGATCTGGTCCGGAGCATACATCCCTTCGTCTGCAAGAGTCAGAGAGAAGGTCGAAAAAGTGATCGCGATCATCATCGCGAATGAGAAAAGTCGGTTACTGGTGTTTTTCATTTTAAGTGTTCCTGAGATAAGTCTGGCTCAAATTAGACGCTATTATAAACTAAATGATTGCATTCAATCAGTAGGCACCGCTGTGATCCCGCTCACCGTTACAATGTGCGTGAGGAAGGGTTTGACCCCCCGGCGCTAAAAAAACGCCTTTTCGAATACAAAAGCCGCTTATGCCTGCATACAAATGATATCGGGATTCCAGCCGGTCGTAGATGGCGATAGCATAAAGCCCCGGGGCGATCGTCGGACCGCAGGCACCCTTGCCTGCAAGCGTCCAACGAACGCTGACGTGGTGAGAATTCAGCTATCGTTGTACAACACATCGTCCGAGACTCGACACTCTCGTCACCGTCACGCCAGCACCAACAACCTCCCGCGCTTCGCCGGCATAGGCTGATCAATTCGTGCATCGCCGTGGATATTCTTTCCGATAGCTGATCATCACCTGCCAATGGCTGATTCAAATCTAATTATTAATTAGTAATTAGAAAATTAGTAATTAATTCTGATCAACTCCCCCTCTCTTTCCCTCATCTTTTTGAGACAAATACGTCAAAAACGCCAAATAGGACTTTTGCGACAAATGGGACAAATGGCACTTTTGCGACAAATGGGACAAATAGGACTTTTGCGACAAATGGGACAAATAGGACAAATGGGACATTTGGTATTGCATCTGTGATACATACTTTCATAGTCTGGATATGGCCCGCTGCCTTTGTATCCAGCAATGAAAAGATCCGCAGAATACCTCCAAGCCCGCCTCGAAGCCTGCCGCAGGCTCTACTTCGAGTACAATGGCCGCGAGCATTCGCGCATCGAACGCGAGATGCGTGCGATGGGCTTTACAGATTTCAACCGCCGCTGCCTTTATCCACGCGGTATCAATTCCGGCTGGATCGAGAAATACCGCTGGGATATTCACCTTCAACGCAGAGACGCTGAGACGCAGAGAGAAACTGAGAATACAAAGAACACCCCCAACTCAACGAACCGCAGTCAACGAACG